>NZ_JBJQJE010000002.1:0-330167 GCF_046487585.1 Escherichia sp. WS1265 | reverse complement strand
ATGGACGAACAGTGGGGATACGTCGGGGCTAAATCGCGCCAGCGCTGGCTGTTTTACGCGTATGACAGGCTCCGGAAGACGGTTGTTGCGCACGTATTCGGTGAACGCACTCTGGCCACACTGGAGCGTCTTCTAAGCCTGCTGTCGGCCTTTGAGGTCGTGGTATGGATGACGGATGGCTGGCCGCTGTATGAATCCCGCCTGAAGGGAAAGCTGCACGTAATCAGCAAGCGTTACACTCAGCGAATTGAGCGGCATAACCTGAATCTGAGACAACATCTGGCAAGGCTGGGACGGAAGTCACTGTCGTTCTCAAAATCGGTGGAGCTGCATGACAAGGTCATCGGGCATTATCTGAACATAAAACACTATCAGTAAGTTGGAGTCATTACCGAAACATTCAATAACTATTAGTTAAATCATTACCGCCACATACCTACACTGAGACACAGATTATTTTACTTTGTAATTCTTCGTACTATATCCAAGGCCATTTTATTACCTTCAGAATACGCTAAAACCTTATATGAACAATCCAAAGCCAGTTCATACTCCTTTACTTTTTCATATAACAATGATAATGAAATCAATGCTCGAATATGACGTTCATCAGACCTAATACACTCTTTGTAATGATACTCAGCCTTTTTAATATCGCCATTCATCTCTGATAGCATGGCAATATGAAAATGTGCACGAGCCAGATCAGGATTTAGATTTATAGCTAATTCTTGGTGTAAAAGTGCTTCTTTTTCTTTTTTCAGCATGAGTAATGCAAGTCCAAGTTTATGCTGCGTCAGAGCATGGTCTGGTATGATAGTTATTGCTTTTTCTAATTTTTTAATTGCCTCTTTAGCATTATTATCAAGCATCATTAAATGACCAAAATATAATAGAGCGCCATGCTCTTTAAATTGACTGACATTAGATGCAGATTCAACCTCAAACTTTCCATAGGATTCATAATTTTTAATTGCTTTTGTTAAATCAATTTTCTTTCCTAAATACGTCGAAACCGCATGCGGGGAATTTCTTACAGAAATTAGATCAATATTTTTAATTCCATGAACAAGATGGGCTTGATAAATATCATTGATATCATCGTCACCATAAACCTGAACTATATCCAATTCAGATGAGGATACTAAACATCTTATATCAGCATAATATGGATTACGTGGTTTTTTAGATAGCTTGCCACTTCTTGCTTCCTTTATATACAGATGAAACTCACCACCAAAAGAAAGGCATCGAAATTGTATCCATGGCATCTTCATTTTAAGAATAGCACCATATAACATGGCACCATACCCCCCCCATTGAGGGGCCTATCAATATTACCTCTTCTGCTTTAAGCATATTTAAAATATTGAATAAAAAATCAATGCTTTTGTTAACATCACCTACACCAGGAATTCCATGAACATACCACCCATTATGTTCATCATTAATAAAAATCTTGGAGGCATCCATTCTATTGATTATTTTCCAAAACATAAATGCCCCTCTCGGTATATCTACCGATGAAAAAGCAATATAAACCATTTTTGACTTGTGATTGGGAATTATTTCTAAATATGGGTTTTTATTTAATTCAGAGCAAATAAACTCAATCATTCCGATGCACCATACAAATATATATTAACCCAATAAAATATACTTATTTTTGACAATAAACAATTCATATTATCTAAAGTTTATTATATAAAAAAGAATAACAGCATCCATGCCAAGAATTTATTTCTAACAACTAAAAAAAATAATCATGATATATATAATTCGGATACATATGCGCCCCCTTAATATTCATGATAAATATAATTTACCAATACTCTTGACTATCGTCTTTTTGGAATCATAAAAAAAAGCTCAGGATTTTTGATGAATTTTTCTCTTTTCCTTTTGGCTAATGTTTTTACTAATAAAGAATATATTATTTTTTGCTTTGTTGTTTTAGTATTACTTTCATATTTATCAGCCTTTTGGCCATTTTTTTGATTTTCCTGTTCATTAACTAGATTATTTCTTAAGACTTTTCTACCTGTTTCCCAGACGCAAGTAGAATTGATGTTTTTGATGTCAGGTAAAATTGTTTTATGCTGAGTTCCACCATAAGCATCTTCAAAAACCATCCCTGAAAATATCTTTGCATCTCTTGGGTGAGGATTGGAAAAAAATATATTTAATGCACGAAGTGTTTTATTTGGTTCTATATCAAGGTGTTTAAAATGCTCACCTAATATGGTTACCACTTCTGAAATATAATTTACCGCACCTTTTTGTATATGTTCAACAATTGTTTTTCGTGTATTTTCTACCGGAGTACTCTCCATAAACACAGGAACGAGCGTACCACTTAAGTCCTTTGTCATACGGATAAATGTTGTATCAGAACAACTAAATAATGTTTCATAAAGGGGTACATATCGGCAGAAAGGATGATATGTATCATGCCTGTCAATAAATTCAGCGAGATATGATTTTATAGCTAATAAATTATTCACAACTCGATCAATCGCAGGCCTGAAAGTTATTAAGTAGTAACCACCGATTTTTTTGCTATTGGAAGATAATTGATATAATGATTGTTGCATTGTTCCCGCATAGCCAATATCAACGATAGAAATTTCTCCCTTATCGAACACCTTCATTTCATTAAGATATTCTAAATAACAACACCTTTCTTTCTCTGCAATAGATAACACCTCATCCTTCACATCTAATAACAGTTCTTGTAGTTTATCAACATCATTCGACGTTAATTTTGACTGTTTATCAAACCCATGTTTTTCTAATACTTCATCTGCGATAGTATCAATTTGTAAACCGAACCTGTTGAAAAGTAAATGTGAGAGACTAACATTATTCGCATAATCAACATTTGCCAAATCAATTATATCGTTATAAGTTTTTACCTTTGCAAGATTTATAGCTCTTCTTGAACATAGGAGATAATAAGATTCTGGAGCATTATGATAAAGCTTAGCTACAATATCATAAGCTTGTTTCATTATCTTTCCATCTCTTGATAGGAAATATAGCCTTTCGACTTTATCCTTTATTGCTGATTCTACCAACCATTTTGCATAACCTAATAAAAGTGGTCCCAGGCCATAATAGCCCAGCTTTAATGGAGATCCACCAAAGATAGTTCCTTTTCGGAATGGGAGATAAGGGTTGTCATGCAGATTATTGCCTGCTATTGACAATAGTATTTTCCAATCCAAGGAGTGTTTATTCTCATCTCTGCTCCAGAGCATTTGATAGTCTGAACATGTTGTAAACTCTTCATATGCTTTCTTTAAATGAAACGGTTTAATATTCCTTGATTTTGCTTTTTTCACATCAGCTTCGACATTATCGCCAATATGTAATATAGTTTGCGGCTCTATGCCTAAATCATTAATTACATAGTCAAAAAGTTCACCACTATGTTTTTTTACTCGATGTTCAGAGGATACATATAAATTATCATATTCTTCATAGCCATTTTTATGCAGAATTTTGGATAAGAAACTTTTCCCAAGATATATATCAGAAATAAAAATTATCTTCTTTCCTGCTTGTTTAGCCTCAAGATATGCTCTATATCCACTTTTTCTTGGATAAAGTAGATCATATTCAGTTTGCATTTCAAGTTGCATTATATTTTCCTGAACTTGAGCACTTATATTTAAAGCACCTCCTAAAACCTTATAAATTTCCTCAATCGTTATTTCACCAACCCCTGCCTTAATTGCATTTTCAAATGCAATTTTCTCAGCATTTTTTCGCTCTTTTTTGAAATTTAAATGAGGAATTTTTGTAAGTAACCTAACTTGAGGTTCTATAAAATCATATAAATCAGTAGGATGCCTAAAGGGCCTCATAAGCAGGGTATCAAAAATATCAAAAGATATTATTGAGTAACGCTGTATTTGTGCTGAAAGCTCTTTACAAAAATAATCATCTTGGGGATGATATTTTTTATGTATGGGACAAGAGAGTCAAGGCATGCTTTTTCTCGCTTTCTTTTGGCAAGCTCATTAGAAATATTATCGCACCATGAATGCGTATATTTACTTGTGATTGCATTTATTAGCCATTGTGGATATTCGTCACTAGATAAAAAGTCCTGAGGTACATTCTTATATTTCATTTCACCAATTAAATTACTATCATTAAAGTAAGCAATCGATGTGTAGATTTGCTCTATAAACTCATCAAAATTATCTGTGGTGGCGAAGTTTTGAATATGGCTAGTGCCTAAAGTTAATAGCGGTTTGCCCCAATATCTGGCCTGATATCCCAAGGAAGATGATATAGAAATTACACCATCTACTTCACGAACTAAATATTGAGAAACACAAGGAATCAGGTCAAACTCCTCAATATACTTAAAGTTAGGAAATCTATTACGTAAATACTTAATATTCTCATGGCTCAAAACGGCACTTTTTATATCCCTAGAAATATAGTTGGTTACAATTAATGCTATATCACCAGGTAAAAGTTTCAAACAACATATCAATGCATCAAACTGAGTTTTCCCATCGCCCAGAACCGATGAAACCATGAAATAATTATCAATTTGCAATGAAAATAATACTATTTTAGAATATTTTTTCCTTATATCCTCTATCTTCTTTTTAGTTGGGCTTATGGAGGAAAAAAAAGAATTCTCTTTTTCTCTTAATTTTTCAAAATCTGATAACTCACCATCATCAATAATATAATCTACCGGTTTTGTTTTTCTTTCCAGCAATCTATCATCAAATGATACCAAATTTGCAAATGGAGGTCTTGAGAATACCCCAGGCATTTGATAGATACATTTTGCCTCTGGAAATAACTCTTCTAAGTAATAGGCTGGAGTTTCCCAAACTATAATTACATCTGGTTTATAAGAAAGGTCCCCAATAGAATTCAACAATATTTTTTTATATTCAATAGTTCCCCATCGAAATAATTCCTAGATTGATGGCGCAGCGATCGAGGAAAATACCCTTCTCCATTCATCCATTCGATAGAATCAATTACGGCAATTGTTCCAATTTGTTCTACTTTATTATCTACAATACATTTTTGTGCAACCGAGTCACTCAATAATGTAACTACATCATGCCCCATTCTTCTTAATGTTTTAATTTGAGGAAGAAGAGAGTTTCTTAAAGTAGCATATCTGAAGAGAGGATTATTCAACTCTATAGAAGGCTCTAGAAAGAATAAAAAATTCATTTATATTTTCCTATTGAGATAAATTGGAAAGTTAGATTTTATATCTTTCTTGATAAATACTTTCTTGAAAAGTAATTTTTTCATACGGTTGATAGTGTAATGAAATCTAATATTCAGCACACAAACCAAGAAATTTAAAAAATATTATCGCTATGATTTTTAATCATGTAACATGAATCATTTAGTGTTAACATTCACAGGCTGGATTATTATTCAAACAGGCTATTCAGGCATATATCCTATAATACTCTTCTATTCCCTCCTGAACATCCTCATAAAAACCAACCGCATTATCGTCTTTAAACACAATCGCCACATCACAAAACTCTTTCAATGAGTTCAAACTATGTGAAACCATTAAAAAACTAGATTCTTTATGCCTTTCTTTAAACAATTGAGCGCATTTTTCTTTAAACCTGGCATCACCGACTGCGGTTACTTCATCGACGATATAATAATCAAACTTAAATGCCATGCTTAAACCAAAGCCTAAACGCGATCGCATACCAGATGAGTAAGTTTTAATCGGCATATCGAAGTACTTACCGAGTTCGGCAAATTCTTCGACAAACTCAATTTTCTCTTTCAGCTCTTCTTGCTTCGCGTATAACCGCGCAACAAATTTTACGTTTTCGCGTCCGGTTAAACTTCCCTGAAATCCACCTGCAAGGCCGACTGGCCATGATATCGTTTTATTGGTGATGATCTTTCCACTGTCGGGGCGGTCAATGCCGCCAATCATTCTCAGTAACGTTGATTTACCCGCACCATTACGACCAATAAAGGCAACACTTTTTCCTGAAGGAATTTCGAGGTTTAAATCCTTAAACACATAGTGTCGCCCCGTTGGCGTGCGATATGACTTCGTCAAATTCTCAATCTTAATCATGATGTCAGCATTGCCTCTTCACGCGTTCGGTATAACGCCAGACCGATGAACAGGGTGACCAGAGTGAACATTGCCAGGTAGTTCAGACTCACGCCTTCGCTGATATAGCCAGGCATAACTGCCTCGCGGCTTAACTCCACGACATGCACTAATGGGTTCCAGAGTAGATATGACCAGTATTGCTTTGGAATCGAGTGTAGAGGGAACATGATGCAGGAGATGAAATACAGCGGCTTAAGCAGTATCGGCAGAACCTTTTGCATTTCGGGGAAAGTTTTACCAACGACCATGAATATTAAGCCGACGCCACATGAAAGAATGATCAGCAGGCTCCAGGTAGCCACAAGTTGTAAAAAATTTGTTATCTCGAAATATTCGCCTGCCATCCAGACAATGAGCATAAGCAGAATATAAACAGCAACGTAAATCAGTGTCTCAAGCAGTGCGCGTGCAATGATCGTATCGATGGGTTTTACTGGTCGATAATTAAACAGCCCCTGATTCGCTTCAATAGCACCTACAGAACGATTGCTGATACTGCTAAAGATAAAAAAGGGAATCAGGCCATTAAGTAAAAACACCGGGAATGAGATGTCTGGCATCGTGCGGTGCATAATGTAACCAAAAATGCCCAACAGTATCAGCAAATGCGCAGAGGGTTCGAGAATCGCCCACAGATATCCCAGACGGAACTTACCAAAGCGTGTTCGTATTTCTCGTAGAAATAATGCCTCTACGGTGACTTTCTGGACTTCAAATCCACTTCTTGCCATTTGGTGATGTGATCCTATTCTCTTCAGGTATGCTACCGCCCCTGGCTTAACAGCTACCAATACACTGGAGGTAATACTTGTTTGTAACTGGATAAAATTCACTCAGCCGGTTTGACCTTTTTAATAGCCGAAAACAATTTCATCAGAAATTATTTCCGCAGGGATAAATAGATCTATTTCCGTCTCGTTTCTTCTAATCCATTCTTCAGGCATGAATGTATTCGGTCTTCTGGTAATTTCAGAAAACTGGCCATTTCAGAATGTTGAGTTAATTTCTCAGGAAATTATTTCTACCTCTTTTTGCTTAACCAACATGGCTTGAAAAAGACGTAAAGCAGCATGCGCTCTGGATTACTCCGGAACACACTTATTCAAAATGGGCTGCTAATTTCGCAAGAAATTATTTTTTACTATTACTGTTAACTACTTGATTATAATACCACCTATGAATTTTATGCGTAACAACACCTGCAATCTGCCTCAAACCAGAACGCATGTGATTGATCACCAACAAATTGTTTAGCGAGAAACTATTCCCCTATTTAAAATTCACTCATGTACTTCTTATTTATATCTACAGCACCCTCTTCACAGCCATATTTGTGATTTATATCACATTTAAATGGTGTTATTTAAGTCGCATCAATAATCCCGGAAGTAATTATTTTCGTCGATTAAAATATACATCTTGATTATTTTGTGTATCTATTTTAACCAGCGTTACAGCCAGCATTATCCCTCGGTAGATATACCTGAGCAGACTTTTCCTAAAATCGACGAATAGTTTCTTGGGAAATTATTATACTATTTGAAATTCCCTCTCTGATTATCTCCAGGAATTTTACTAATTTCCAGGCTACACAAAATACAGATCACACAAGAATTATCCTATATGTTTTGACCTATCAATTGCTACCTAATGATTCATTGCATCTATTAATAATCATGATGTATTGCCACACGTAAGCATATTTATAGGACGCAGGGCTGTTTCAGGAGAGAACTCGTATCTGTCGTTTTGCAGAACATTCAGTGATGGCGGAAGTGGGATATTTCTTATTGCAAAAATATTTAACTCGGTGAGTGGATAAGAAGATTATACACTCACCTTTCGGACTGAATTTCACAGGTAAGGAATTTACTGGAACACTTATCCTCTTATCAACTCCAGCCGCTGCACATTCACCATCCCAGGCTTCTCAGCAGCACTGACATCAATTTGTGTCACCCGCAGCGCATATTTTTCATCCAGTGCGTTTAACCATATCAGAAGGTCATTAAACACCACAGGTTCTATCCAGACCTGAATATTCTCCCCACGCTCGGCTATCCGCTTGATGACCACCGAGTGCGCGGAAGCACTGTCACTGATGACCCGCGATACCTGCGCAGGCGTTGTTGTGGCAGATTTTCGCGCTGCAATAATATCCGGCGCGGCGCTCTTCAGTCGGGTGTTCATTGCCACCAGCTGCTGCAACATCGTCTCCTGTTGTTCTATCCGTTCGCTCAACGGCTGCCAGATGAGGACGTAATATCCGGCGCTAAACAGGAACACCGCCGCTGCCAGTAACATGCCTTTTTCACGCGGAGAACGCCCCGCCAGGTGTTGTGTCAGCCAGTGTTCGCCACGGCTTAACTGGCGTTCACGCCATTGCTGAAAATAGTGAATAAATTTATCGCGTAACATGTTATTTCCTCCGCAACGTTACGCCGCCGGAAACCGCATCACCCTCTTTCTGTAACGCGTCCTGTTGCACAACATAATCTGCCGCCAGTGCGCTACGCAGTTTGTCGAAGCTGGCAAAGTTTGCAGCCCGTAGCTGAAGGTGAAGCGTCTGGCGTTTTTGATCAAAGGTGAAACCACGCATTTCGATGTCGGTAAGTGACGCTGATTTCAGGGTACTGGCGATCGCTGACAATTCTGCGAGCAGCCGGGTATCGTCGGCCTGCGGGCGATATTTTTTCAGCGCCATCGTCACCTGGGAACGCAAATTCACAATCCGCTTCTGCTCCGGGAACAGTGTTAAGAACTTTTTTTCCGCCTGGGTGCGGCTTTGCGCCACCTGTTCGCTGACGCTCCATAACGTCACGCCCCGTTCCACTACCAGCGCAACCAGAATCAGCAATATCGGCAGAATCATCACCCGCCAGCGCGCCCACTGTTTTCGGTAGCTGACACGAGGCTGCCACGGCCCTGTTAGCAGGTTCCCTTCCGGTTCGCCATAAGTGGTAATGGCTGGCAGAGCCGTAACGGTCAGGCGTTCGGCGTCCGCACCAGCCCATGCAGATAGTTCTTCCGGTGCAATGCCGACCACGGTTAGCGAAAGCGGTAAATTCTGCTCATTGAGCTGTGCACGGAACATGACCGGAGCCAGCGCCCGCCCGGCGCTCCATCCCCGGCATTCATCGATGCGGCAGATAACCCGTTGCGCATCGCCAGCCATAAACCCACAAGGAATGGACATCCAGTCTGGCGCGACGGTAGCGCGGGTGATGCCGTTTGCCTGCAACCATTGCGCAATGTTGCGCATATGCTGCTGGTGAATCACAGCTACGGTTGCCAGTTGCTGGTCGATTTTCAACGGGGCGAAATGCAGTTCATCGATATCCTGGTTCAGCTCTTCTTCCAGCAAGGCGGGCAGAATCGTCGGTATCTGCTTACGGGGCACATCAGGCAGTTCAACCTGCCAGACGCTGATCCATTCGCCGGGAATATAGAGTCGAATCGCATCAGTTTGCAGCCATTGCTGGAGACATTCATCAGCAACGTCAGGCCAGATGCCGCACTCCACGTCGGGTGTACGGCGCTGCCAGCGGATGGGATCAGCGGCGCAAAGCGGGAAAAAAATCTCAAGCATGGAACTCACTCACTTTCTCCTGTCTGATGCCAGAGAACAGAAAAGTGTTGTGGGCCCATGCGGACAATTAACGAATTCATCGTCAGTTCAATCTCATTCACGGTGATATCTGAACGCAGCCAGAAGTAATTGCTGTCCACGCTCAGGACGGTTTTTAGCTGTTTTTTAGTACGCTCATCGACGTCTGCAAGTAGCGGCTGAGCAAGAAACTGATCGACATCTTCCCAGCCCTTCGCCGGACGTTGTTGTAATAACGCCCGCGCCTGTACAGGGCTTAACCACGGGTCAAACAGCGCCTCAAGAATCACACTTTGCGCGACGTCCAGGGTATTGATGTTGATTTGCTGGCGGGCCATCGGCAGCGCACAGACCAACGGTTTCAGTTTTTGATAAAGCCCGGCGTCCATTCCCTGCACCACGCGCATCTCGCTGATATCCGCCAGCGGTTGATTAGCGGCGTAGAACGGCACCGAGCGGGCGAGATACTCGCTGTCTTCACGACCCAGACGCGTCTGCACGCTGCGGTCTTCGTCAATAAACTCCCACAGGCTTTCGGCTATCAGTTCGGCCCGATAAGCAGGTACATCAAGGCGCGAGATCAGGGCAATCAGTTGTTGTACCGCGAGCGGACGCGACGCCGTCGTCGGCTGAGCGAGGGCATTCAGGTTAAAGCAGGCCTGTGCGTCACGCAGAGTGACGGCGATTTGCCCCTGCGGCAGTGGGAAAAAACGAGGGCCGGAAGCCCACGGCTGCGCCAGATGCACGCGCTTTTCATTTTTCAGGCTCAGACTGAGTGCGCTCAACGCCAGGCTTTCTGCACTGGCGCTGTACCACAGCGCCTGCTGGTATTCCTGCTGGCTGCGCGTTCGCCCAAGTTGTTGCTGCATCCGCCCGGAAAGCGTGATGGTCACCAGCATCATAACCGCCAGCAATACCAGCACCACGACCAGTGCCATTCCGCGTTTTGGTGGTAAGGTGATCATGATAATTGCGGCCCGCGTAACAACCAGATGCGTTCAATTTCGCCCCATTGCGGCGAATGCAGGGTTATGCGCACTGCCACAGGGATCGCCTGTACTGACGACCAGCTCTCCTGCCAGCGCGTGCCGTCGTAGAACTGCAAGCGGAGCGAATCCGCCGGAATCAACTTTTGCATTGTCGGCTTCACGCTGCCTGCGGCATCGGTCAGCGGCCAGGCTAACCGTTCGAGATAACCGTCATGAATGCGGTAACCGACGGTGAGCAGATTGCTGCGTGGCAGACGCATCAACGGGTTAACCACACCGCCGCGCACAAAACGCATTCCTCCACTCTCAGACGCCAGAACGCCAGCGCCCGCCAGTAACGCTGGTTCACGCTGGCCCTGATCGCCTCTTACCGGACGCGGCATCATTTGTGTCAGATCGTGGGTCAGAAAACTCATTGTTTGCTGCATGAGGTTTAGTTTTTGATCGTGTCCGGCGACGGCGCTATTCACGCGTGTGACGCCGTTAGTCACCTGCTGCGCCATCAGTGCCAGCGAGGCAAAAATGGCAATTGCCACCAGCATTTCCAGTAACGTGAAACCAGCGCAAGTCCTTCTCACTGTTGGCCTCCCACGGCGCTAAACCAGGCGCGTCGTGACTGAATCACCGACGAAAAGTCTTCGTGACGGCTGACTTCAATATCCACTGCCTGGAGCAGCGCGTTGCCTGTACTCAGCGGTGTGGTTCGCCAGTACCAGCGGCTTCCTGCCATATCACTCTCGCCCTGGTGCCTGACCGCTCGTTGTTCACGGGTCATCAGGTAAAGCAGCGCGGTCTGGTTTTCAGCTACCCAGCCCGCTACCGTTTTCTCCTCAAGAATCTGCTGATTACTCAGCGCACCGCTGGCAATCTGTAACACCGCCATGGCGGCCAACGCAAAAATCGCCAGCGCGAGCATCACTTCCAGCAAGGTAAATCCGCGCTTCATGGCATCCTCTCATCACATTGATTGAGGGATAACACGCCATTGTGCGCCAGCTTTACCGCCCAACATGCGTTTTGCGCCGCCGAGTAGAAGCGCAGCGTAAACGGCGTGGCGGGTTCAAAAGGCGAAAAACGGATCTGTGGCGTCTTCTTTTTCGCCTCTTTTTGCAACTCCAGTTCAATATCGTGCAGCGTCAGGCGACGACGTTGCAGCTCCAGCGCATACTCCTTCTGCCAGATATCACTGCCGGGTTGTAACAGCATCTGCACCTGTTTCGGCACCGTAACCTGTGCCGATAACCGGGTCGCAGAAACAGGCAACCACTGCCCGTGACGACGCTGCATAAACTGATAGCCTGGCGGGTCGATTAACACACCGAGTGTCTGCCCTTCGATCACTGCCCTGTCCTTAAACTGCGCAAAGCGAGTCAGAAAATCCTGCGCTGCTTTTTTCGCAGGCGGTTCAGAATCGGTCGCAAAAGTCTGCACCACGCCCGCACTGGCAAGGCCGATAAGGAAAATCACCAGCATGATTTCCAGAAGAGTGAATCCGCGTTCAGGCACTGATTACTGAAACTCCTGCAAATTCCAGTTACCGATATCTGCGCCAGCGCCTTCCCCATTTTCCTGACCATCCGCCCCCAGGGTGTAAACATCAAACAGTCCTTTTTCACCCGGGCTGAGATACTGATAATCATTGCCCCACGGATCTTTTGGCAGTCGTTTAATGTACCCACCGGTACGGTAGTTACGGGAATCCGCCATATTGGCCGGTTGCTGGATCAGCGCCTCAAGCCCCTGTTCTGTGGTCGGATAACGCCCGTTATCCAGTCGGTACATATCCAGCGCATTCTCCAGCGCCACGATATCGCTGATGGCTTTTTGCCGATCCGCTTTCTCTTTATTGCCCAACAGGTTAGGCACCACCAGACTTGCCAGGACGCCAAGAATAACAATCACCACCATCACTTCCAGCAGGGTAAAACCTGCCCGTGGTTTTTGTGTGCGGGATAACGAATTCATGTGATAACTCCGTAAATTACATTCCAACCATATTGTTCAGTTGTAGCATCGGCTCGAGGATGGCGATGACGATAAACAGCACCACGCCCGCCATCATCACCACCAGAGCAGGCTCAAACAGCCCTAACGCCAGCCCCACCCGGGTATCAAATTCCCGTTCCTGGTTGACTGCGGCCTGTTCAAGCATGGTTTCCAGTTCACCGCTCTGTTCGCCGGAGGCGATCATGTACAGCATCATCGGCGGGAACAGGCGCAACTCCGCCAGCGCGGCGCGCAAGCTGCTTCCTTCGCGGACGCGATCTGCCGCCAGCAGCAGTTGTTGCTCGACATAACGATTTGCCGACACGGCGGCGGCGGTCTGAATGCCTTCCAGCAGCGGAACACTGCTGGCGGTGAGGATGCTTAATGTGCGGGAAAAACGCGCCGTATTCAGCCCGCGCGCAACACGCCCCGTCACGGGCAAACGCAGCAAGGTTTTATCCCAGCGCAGGCGCATCGCAGGATTTTTGAGTAGCCGTTGCCCCAGCACCAGAAGCCCCAGAAAACCCGCCAGCCAGTACACGCCGCTGGCCTGTAACGCGTCGCTCATGGCGATAAGCGCGCGGGTGGAGGCGGGTAGCGCGTGTCCGAGATGATCAAACTGTTCGATAATTTTCGGCACTACTGCCGTCAGCAAAATAGTGACCACGCCCGTTGCCACCACCAGCAATACCAGCGGGTAGAGCATGGCCTGCAACAGGCGTGATTTCAGGCGCTGCCGCTGTTCGGTGTAATCCGCCAGGCGATTGAGCACCACGTCGAGATGCCCGGATTTTTCTCCGGCGGCTACCATCGAACAAAACAGGGAATCAAAGATGCGGGGATGTTCGCGCAGGCTGTCCGACAGGGTATAACCTTCCTGAATCCGGCTGCGCAGCGCCATTCCGAGACTTTTTACATGCAGTTTTTCACTTTGCTCACTGACCGCCTGTAAGCAGGTTTCCAGCGGCATTGCTGCCTGCACCAGCGTTGCCAGTTGGCGCGTGAACAGCGCCAAATCTGCCGCCGCCACGCGACGATGTGCGTGTCGCCGACGCTGCAACATTCCCCCTGCCGAAGCATTCATCCGTGCTTCAATGTGCACGGGGATAAGCTCTTTACCGCGCAACAACTGGCGGGCATGACGCGCGGAATCCGCCTCAATCATGCCTTTGGTTTTGCGACCATTACGCTCCAGCGCCTGATAGTAAAACAGTGCCATTACGCCTCCATCGTGACCCGCAGCACTTCATCGAGAGAGGTTTCTCCGGCGAGCACTTTCTCAATGCCGTTGCTGCGGATACCCGCAGAGTGTTGCCGGACATAACGTTCCAGCTCCAGCTCCCCGGCCTGACGGTGGATCAAATCACGCAATGTGGCATCCACCACGATCAGCTCATGGATGGCAGTACGTCCGCGAAAACCTTTGTGATTACAGGCGGGGCAGCCCTGCGGATGGTACAGCGTGACGGTGCGCGCGTCGGTAATCCCCAGCAGGCGTTTTTCTTCATCAGTGGCAGGCGCGGGCTGGCGGCAGTCGGTGCACAGCGTGCGGACCAGCCGCTGCGCCATCACGCCCGTCAGGCTGGAAGAGAGCAGGAAAGGCTCGACGCCCATATCCTGCAAACGCGTGATCGCCCCCACCGCCGTGTTGGTATGCAGCGTCGAAAGCACCAGGTGTCCGGTAAGTGAAGCCTGGACGGCGATTTCTGCGGTTTCGGTATCGCGGATTTCACCGACCATCACCACATCCGGGTCCTGACGCAAAATCGCGCGCAGGCCACGGGCGAAGGTCATGCCGACGCGGGTGTTGACCTGCGTCTGACCGATCCCTTCAATCATGTATTCGATGGGGTCTTCAACCGTGAGAATGTTACGCGAATGGTTGTTCAGCTCCTGCAATCCGGCGTACAGCGTGGTGCTTTTGCCTGAACCCGTCGGCCCCGTCACCAGAAAGATGCCGTGCGGTTTGTGTAACAGCTGGCGCAACTGCACGGTCAGTTGCTGACTCAACCCCAGACGTTCCAGCGTCAGGCGGGCCTGGTTTTTGTCCAGCAGTCGCAGCACCACGCGCTCGCCCCAGGCAGAAGGCATGGTGGAGACACGCACGTCAATCGCCCGACCGCCCAGCAGCAGCGCAATACGTCCATCCTGCGGCACGCGCTTTTCGGCAATGTCCAGCCGCGCCATCACCTTGATACGCGACACCAGCAGCGAGGCTAGTTTGCGCCCGGGACGCAGCATTTCATGTAGCGTTCCGTCTACACGAAAACGGATCACCAGACTCTTTTCAAACGTCTCAATGTGGATATCCGAAGCGCCTTCTTTAATTGCCTCTGCCAGCATGGCGTTGATCAGTTTGATGATCGGCGCATCGTCGTCACTTTCCAGCAAATCTTCCGTTTCTGGCAGCTCTTCTGCGAGGGTAAAGAAGTCCTCGGCGGAACCGAGATCTTCCATCAACTGGCGAGCTTCGGAAGAGTCCCGCTGCCAGACCGCATTCAGCCGCTGTTCAAATTCGGCCTCGTCGATTTGCCGCAGCGTAAAGGGCGCGTTCAGCCCCCGTTGCAGCTCCTGCAAAACAGAGAGCGACAACGGATGAACATGGAGGATCTCCAGCGACGCTTCGCACCATGCCACCAGGCTAAACCGGCGGCTGAAACTGTAGGGCAGACGCACGGTGTTAGCGGAGGTTTCCTGTGCTACAGGCACCATTAACGCGTTCTCCCGGCATTGAGGAACGCGCGAACTTCCGGCGGTAAGGCCTGGTTTTGCGCTGGTAGTACCGGCTGCGCAGTGTTCGGCATCAGGCTTAAGCCTTGCTCATCGCGATAGATCTGCTCGGCGCGCATATAGTTATATTTGCGCTGCGAAACGCCGTCTGCCGCCATACCGTCACGCAGAATGGTCGGGCGGATAAACACCATCAGGTTACGTTTTTCTTTTTTATCCGCCGTCGATTTAAACAGGTTACCAATCAACGGGATATCGCCCAGCAGCGGCACTTTCGCCACGCTTTCTCCTGCCTGGTCGTCCATCAGACCGCCAAGCACGATCAGTTCACCATCGTTAGCCAGCACGGTGGTCTTCAGTTTGCGCTCACCAAACACCACGTCGAGGCTGGTCTGTCCTTCCACCTTCGACACTTCCTGCTCAATCACCATCTGTACCGCGTTACCTTCGTTAATCTGCGGCGTAACTTTCAACATGATGCCGACTTTTTTCCTTTCTACCGTGTTGAAAGGATTGCTGTTATTGGAGCCAACGGTAGAGCCGGTTAATACCGGAACGTCCTGGCCCACCATGAAGAAGGCTTCCTGGTTGTCCAGCGTGGTGATGCTCGGCGTGGAGAGCACGTTCGAGCTGGAGTCGTTTTTGACCGCCTGTACCAGTGCCATCCAGTCGCCTTTCACCACGCCAACCGCCGTACCGCTAAAGCCAGAAAGAAGCTGAGCAAGCGTGGAGAGATCGCCGTTAGTATCCGGATTTATGGTGGTAGCGCCGTTTTCACTGATCACCGTCGAGCCTTTCTGCGGTTTTGCCTGAGAAATCGCTGCGCCCAGCGTACCGATAGGGATCTGCGTACCGTTAGCAAACTGCATTAATCCGGCATCTTTCGACGCCCACTGCACGCCGAAGTTGATATTGCTGCCTTCAGCAACTTCCACGATCAACGCCTCGACATGCACCTGAGCACGGCGAATATCCAGTTGTTCAATCACGCTTTGCAGCGACTGCATGATGTCCTGCGGCGCGGTAACAATCAGGGCATTACTGTGTTTGCTGGCGGCGATGGAGACAACCTCACGCCCGCTACCGACCGTGCCTTCCGCCTCTTCTTTAGCCGCCGTGAGCGTGCCGCTGACCTGCTTCAGTACATCGACCAGATCTTCGGCTTTGCTGTATTTGAGATAGAAAACCTGGCTGTTGCCGCTGCGCTCCATTTCTGAGTCCAGGCGACGGATCAGACGGCGCATTTTGTCCCGCGTGGCGGGGTCACCACTGACAATCACACTGTTGGTGCGTTCATCGGCGACAATTTGAGATTTCAGCGTTGCTGGCTGGTTCTCGCCGCTGTTTTTGGTCAGGCTTTCCAGCACGCGGGCGATTTCCGAAGCCGAGGCGTTATCCAGCGGGATCACCTCTTCAGTGCGATTACCCGCGTGATCCACGCGCTGGATCACTTCTGTCAACCGCTCCACGACGGAGGCGCGTCCGGTGAGCATAATTACGTTGGAGGGATCGTAATTAACAACGTTGCCTGAGCCTGCGCTGTCGATCATCTGGCGCAAAATCGGTGCCAGTTCGCGGACCGACACATTACGTACCGGCACTACTTTGGTGACCATTTCATCGCCCGCGTAGTTGTCGCTGCCTTCACCGACCAACGGCAGTGGCTCGACTTTCGCGGCGCTGGATTTCACCACCTTCAGCACGTCGTTTTCCATCGGTACGACGGCATACCCCTGTGCTTCCAGCAGGTTAAGGAATAGCTGGTAATACTGGCGTTCATTGAGCGGAGTCATGGTACGAATACTCACTTTCCCCTGTACGCCCGGCCCCATAATGATGGTTTTATTAAGGTTAGCGCCGACGGTTTCGATGAACGATTTCAGGTCGGTATCTTTAAAATTAGCGGTGAAAGTGGCTTCTTCCGCCCAGACCGGTGAACTGCATAATGCCGCTGCCAACACCAGCGGCAGTAAACGCTTTTTTGTTTTGAGGCCAGTTGTCTTCTTACGCCAGACCGACAACGTAATATCACGCCAAAACACGATGAATGATTCTCCTGGATTAAATGCGGTTAGCGCAGCGCGATGGAAATGTCGTAGCGCGCACCCTTGCGTAAAACCGTAAGTTGAATGGAATCCATTGAAGGTAACTGCCGCATCAGAGCAATCATTGCTCGTGGATCAGTGAAATCCTGCTGATTTAGCGCAATGGCGATATCGCCTTCCTTAAAACCGCTGGCATCGAACAGAGAACGATCTGCCCCCGGCTTCACTGCATAACCGACAATCCCCTCCTTACGCACAGGCGTAAGCTGGATATAGTTAAAAATTTTCTGCGGATCTTTCGCCAGTGCCTGACGCACAGCAGTCGGGATCTCAACTGGCGCACTGGCAGCAGGCTCAGCAACAGCTTGCTTTGCTTCGTCACTGATGGCTTTTTTGTTGGTCACGGCTACGGTGGAACGCTCCTCTTCTGCCAGGCTCAGGCGCTCTATTTTTCCCTGATAGCGCAGCATCACATGGTCGCGATTGATTTCCTCAATCACTGCGTTGTGCGAGCCAAGCGTTTCACCCTGCAAATAGACCTGCTGTTTACCGCCTTCTTCAATAACCGCGCCGGGTCTGGCACCAAAGGCGATCCCGCGCAGCACCACATTAAGACGTGTTTCTGCCACAGGCGCAGGTTCAGGTTGTTTTACCGGCACGGCGACAGGCTGATATTTGCCAAACCAGTTTTGCTGGCTGATTAATTGCACGTCATTTTTATCGAACGTTTTTGCATCTGCACGGGGCGGTTTATTCGCCGATGGGGAAACCGCCGTATATTCCGCAGAAAAGGAGAAATAGCGCCAGAGTGAATGCGCCACTTTTGCAGAAATAATAAGCAGCATCAGCCAGAACATCGCGCGTACAATTTTTCGCAGATGCTCTTTGTCTGTATTAAGAGATTGTCTCTGGTTAAGAGTGTGACGAATTTTTGTCAGCCATTGAATGAGATAAATTCGTGCGTCACGAAAAACAACCCGCGCCAATTTATATCTACCCGACGTTATGCTTTGACTATTCCACAGGTGGTACGATCCAGTTTCCGCTGATACTGGTTACCTGTACGTGTATCATTAATCGTTATGCTGTAATTAATTCCCTCGGTAATCATTAATTTCACCGTCGGGTCAGCGCACATTTGTCGTTGATAGCTGGTTAAAAAGGCATCAGGCGTCTGCGTGGTCTGAGCACCCGCTTCGCTGATAATGGTCATTTTTACCGTCGTGCCGCTACTTTGCGCCAGCACTAAGGTATATCCCGCAGATTTAATCGGCAGGTTTTGGCTGATATTTTGCGCCTGTTTTTTCGCCAGTAAACTGGCATTTTCATTATGGCTGGCACAGCCACTTAATAATCCTGTAACGCTCAACAATAGCGATATTAATACCCTCCCTGGCATTTGTTTTATCGACATGGTAAATAATCTCTAAGGTTATTAATAAGAGTAAAAATGTCACTTCGATAATGACGTGGTTATCATTAAAACAATGCCTGTAGATAAAGTGTTGCTATACCGCCCAGACTTAAACACGGTCCAAAAGGCAGTGTGGTTGATCCTCTTTTTGTAATAACGGCATATATCAGGCCGCAGCATGAGGCGATTAAAGCAACATTGGGCAGCGACAACGCCCCCACCCAACTACCTAACGCAGCGAACAATAATACATCGCCCATGCCTAATGCTTCTTTACGCAGAACTATTCCGGCTATCCAGCGCAGGGAGTAAAAAGTGATAAATCCCACCAGTACGCCGGTAACTGCGTCTTGTAGCGTGAGCGGACTCTGCTGGACCCATGCCGCAATCAGCCCGGTCCACAATACGCCCTGAGTAAAAACATCGGGCAGCCATTGGTTATCGAGGTCAATGATGCTCGCGGCAATCAGCCAGGCGGATAATATCATCACCGCCAGCCCCCATCCACTTTCTGGCCACACCAGACTCGCCAGCAAAAAAGCGAGTGCCGTCAATAACTCCACCAGCGGATAACGCTTGCTGATTTTCGCCTGACAGTCGCGGCAGCGCCCTTTGAGCATCAGCCAGGAGAGCAGCGGTATATTGTCACGTATCCGGATGGTCTGCTGGCAATGCGGACAGTGCGAGCGTGGCAGCGCCAGGCTTATTTTTGACTGCGTACTCGGCATTTCACCGTGAAACTCCGCCATTTGTTGGCGCAGCATGATGGGGTAACGCCAAATCACCACATTCAAAAAACTGCCGATAATCAATCCTCCGACGGTTGCCAGTATGGGCATCGCCGCGGGGTATTGCTGAAAAACATCAAAAAACATGGTTAAAGGTTATTTGTTGTAACTTGCCGGATGCGGGCCTGCAGGTGTATGCCATACGGCTTTCCTCCAGGCCCGATAAGCTGGCGCATCGGGCATATGTGTTGACCCGATGCGCCTTATTTCATGCCGGATGCGGCGCGAGCGCCTTATCCGGGTTATTCAGCAGGCATCGAATATTCGGTAACCTTATTAATGGTTTCCGGCCCTTGCTTCGGTTTCGGCAGATCGAGTGACGCGAGCGTGTTGTAAGCCGACTGGCTCACACCGCCTTCGAAGCTCATCTCCGTCGCTCCCGGCAACTGGTAAGCATTCGCGCCCGGATTCCATTTCTTAAAGAACTCCGAAAGATCAGTCTGGGCGACCCAGGAGGCACACAGCATCAGCGTGTCGGCAGCGTTACCGTTAGATTCAGCACAGTAGTTCTTACTGCCGAACTTGTTATTGCCAACCTCATCGCCGCGCGCTTTACGGTGCATCAACTGGAACAGGTTCCAGCCTTTCATCCCTTCACGCTCGCTGTAGAACTCTGGCAGAGAGCCTTCTGGATACCACTGTTTGATATCAAAGTTTTTCTCTGCCCATTCCTTCAGCTGCGCGTACATCAGCAGACGGTCACCCGCACCGCCGCGCGCCCATGCCTGACCGTTGCTCTCGTCCAGATATTCCGGTGCGACGGTAATATCGTCAGCGACACGGTTCATCTTACCGAGATAGCGATCCTGCATGTACAGCGCCAGCACGTTGTTCGCCACTTCAGTTGCACCCGGTACGTTCAGCGGTGTTTCTGCAGCGTTATGACCGACTTCGTGCCAAATCAGCCAGTCGTTCAGCGGCGTCGTCGGCAGCGTGGTGCTGTTCGTCGAGAAGCTGCTGTTCATTACCGGATAACCCGAGTGCGCATCACCGATGGAGATCTGCACATCGTTAGTGAAACGATGCTTGTGGCCCGTCAAGTTTTTATAGGTAAACATCCGGTGCTTACCGTTTTCATCATTACGACCGTAGAAATCATTCATAGAGCTGGCAAAGGTATCCAGATCTTTAGCGAATTGCTCCAGTCCGCCCGTGTAATTGCTGGCATTCAGGTTCTTCTTCGGTGTGGTATAGACGAACGACGCAGACTCCAGTTCGCCCAGCGGGGCAGGAGAGTTCAGATCGTTTTTCCATGCGCCGTCTTTATAGAACGGTGCTTTTACCACGCCAGTAAAGGTGAAGCTGGCAGATTCATTGGTAGAGCTATTGCCTTTGATATAAATCAGGCCACCGTAAGGAACCGTAAACTTCACCTTACCATTGGCTTTCAGCTCATAGGTTTTCGTCACTTTTGGCGGACGGTTCAGCGCGACTTCATGCTTCTCGCGTCCGGTCAGATCGTCGGCCAGCGCCACGGTGACAGTCACAGGAACTGATGCAGTAGACTCAATGGTGACCTCTTTTTGAGCCGGAGCCCACAGACCAGTAGACTGCATGTTACCCGCAAACCATTTGGTCGGATTCGAGTACAGGCTGATGCTTTCAGTAACCTCCTGCCCCTCTTCCGATACTGCTCCCGGATACTTCTCGACATCAACTTTGATGTTCAGATCCCACCAGGAACGACCCAGCATCAGGCGCGTCAGCGGTTTTTCCATATAGTTGAGCGGATAGCTCGGGTTCATCATGCCCGCTTTGCTGCCTTCACCGTAGATCATCTTGTTATCGATCAGCGATTGTTTCAGCTCTGCGGAGCACAGCGTACCTTTGGTGTAAGCATCGTTGGCGTAGCAGTTCAGGAACTCGGTGAACGTTTTAAAGCCCAGCTCGTCATCCTTGCTGCTGTCATAGCTATATTCAATTTCATTCCACAGCCAGACCGACATGTTCTGGTACAGACGTTCCAGATCGACGCTGCTCAGACGCTCACCTTTGCGACCATTGGTCCGGAAGTAGAGCTCATGCTGATAAAGACGCTGAATATTGGTGCCTAAATCCGCAGCCTGCACCATCGCTTTTGCCGTGTCGGCGTTAAGGCTTAGTTGCGTATACTGTGGAACATACATGCCACCAGTAACCGGAACCCCCGTGCCAGGACGGTATTCCAGACAGTTGACCTCGTAGTGATATGCCTGATTAGTACACTCTTTCAGCCCCGGGAACGCGGCGAAAATTTTCTCCTTCGCAGCCTTCAGAGAATCCTCTGTTTTATGATCGGCCTCATCAATAAAGGCATAACGCGTTTCCTGTTTGCCATCTACATCTTCCAGCCAGCTGGCAACTTCCAGCTTCGGTTTGTCATCAGGTTTGTTTTCTACCTGATATTTCCACTTAACTTCCCCTGTCTTACTATCGATGGTGTACGGCAGCGCACCGTCTACGGCAGGATAACGTTCATAGACCCAAATGCCCGTTGCGCGCTGCTGACGAACGCGGTTCGGATACCCTTGAGGATCGTTATTCACCACCGACTTGTTCAGTGCCATTGACAGACCTGCAGCATCCAACAGACGCACAAAACCAGACGCGCTCTCTTCCTTAAGATTGCTCATCACGTTTTCCATGATCAGCACCGAACCGCCTTTGTTCAGATAGGCGATCAGATCGGTCACATCCTGCTGGCTCAGCTTCGGTTTGCTGGTATCTGCACGCAGAGGCACTGCATAGGGATCGCCCCCCACCTGAGTCACATACTCAAAGCCGTTAAGGATCAGCAGCGGCATTTCCTGCGGATCGAGATCGCCATAGCTACTTAAATGCTCAACCGAGATACCCGCAAAATCCGGATGGAAGTCGAACGCAGCACTGTTTCCTGTAACCTGACCATGACGTTTGAAATAGACAGTATCCAGGTTGGTGCCTACGGTCATGCTGGCTTTCGCGTCCGGAGTCCATTTATCGTCGGACAGATAGCGCAGTACGTTCTGCATGAAGTGCTTCATGTCATCTGAATCACCGCTGAGCGTACACTGCCCGTCTTTATTAACGCCCCCGTTCCAGCTGTAACCGTTCGGACAACGCAAAATGCTGTTGTAGTGCGGGTTACCGATAACCATCAGTTTGCCCTCACCGACTTGCCCCAGCGAAATAAACGGCAGGTTAAAGGTGGCGGTATCGCGCGTAACGTTTTCCGGCTCAACAAGAGAAGGCGCTTCCGTAATGTACGCCAGCTCGTTTTTATCCCAGGCGCGTTTCTCGCCGAAGGCCAGCCAGTAGTTTTTATCATTACGCGCCATCAGAATCGGGAAGGCCGCGTTAGAGATATTCACCACCGCCTGACCGCGCGCATTACCGGTGCTGCCATAGAAGTTGGTGGAGTCATGGAATACATGGAACTTGCTGACAGATTTGTAACTTGTATCCACACCCCACAGCTTGTTGATAACGCCCTGAATCTGGCCGTCATTAACATTGCGCGTCGTCAGCGAGAACCAGCGAGCTTCGTTACAACCGTCGGTTTTCGCACAAATCGCGGTATCGATCTCTTTGGCTTGACCCGTCTTAAACTGCTCAATAAATTCGTTTGGCAGATTAACAACTTGCTCACCTTCATCCAGCGTCGCACCGTTGGATAACGAGAGATTGATAATCTCGTTGATCACGTTGGGATATTCGGCAAAGACCTTGCGTACATCGTCCGGCACAACACGGGTATTATTTTGCCCGGTCGTCGAATAGCGATGAATAAGCTGATCGATATTTGCCCCGCGAACTTCATCGCCCAGCTCCGTCAGCGCAATAGTCGACTTGTTACCACGCACAGAACCAAGCTCAAAAGTGTCGATGCCAAAGGAGATGGTTTCCCCCCAACTAAAGGAAAATTCCCCGTTTTCTCCGGTTACACCACGGCCGGAATTGGTGTAATAGTTGACGCCAACTACACCATCCCCCTGACTATCTACCAGTCGACCTTCGGAGAGAATGATTTCCGAAGGTTGATACTGATAAAACTGTTCCGCGTTAGCCGACACGAAGGAAGCGTTCAGATCCGGTTTTGTTCCCGGCGTGGTGACAGGCACGACCGGTGAAGTATGAGTGGATGGCGCTTTATCGGTCGCGGCATTGTTTTCCACCTCTTCATTGACCAGCTTTTTGAACTCTTCCGGTGCCAGATCGATTTGCTTATACAGCGAGTCGAAACGTTTACTCTCGATCACTGAGGAGAACGTCAGGCAAACCTGTTCTGTATTCGCCGGACAGCTGTTACTGGACGTTACCAGCGAAACCGCATTGCTTTTCTTGTCATCGGAAGCCGCCAGTTCTTGCGCGTCCTCAAGACTAAACGACACTTTTTCAACCGCACGCAGGCTACGCGCAGCTTCTGACTGGGTGTCGAAGGTAGCAATTGTCGTGTTGTTCCCTGCCACACAGGTGACTTTGTCGCCTGGCGTAAATGTAAAGCCATCGCTGGATTCACCATTACAGGTAGCACCAGTTACCCGCTGGCTTCCGCCCAGGGTCAGATAACCCGTTTTCGTAGGAACAGGTTCTGGCTCCGGTTCTGGCTCTGGATCAGGTGTCGGTTCCGGCGTAGGTTCTGGGTCCGGCGTTGGCTCAGGCGTCGGCTCCGGGTTTGGTGTTGGATCAGGTTTCACTTCCGGCAAAGACCCTGTTCCAGAATCTACAGGCGGCGTATCGGAGGAAGATCCGGAGCCACCGCCATCACAACCGGCTAACAGGGTTGCACTCAAAATAGCCGCTAAAAGCGATTTCTTATATTTAAATTTCTTATTCATTAATAACGCAAGTGACAAAACAATGTTAAAAAATTCGTAACTGGGAGAAATAGTTTTATGCTTTATCTTCTCTAATAATTTCCTCCATTCTTAAAAAACTGCATTATTGATAACGAAACAGGTGAAATTTATAAGAATATCCCCTATTCGATGTCAGACGGGGTATTTATAAAAAGATTCAACAAACAAAAAAGTAACAATTATTCACAATGTAACTATCCCAAGTTGTTGATAGTTTTAACGATTGCGATTGCAAAAGCAACAGATAGCACGGTGTTTGCTCATCAAGCGAACATAATTAGTACAAACTTGTTTTGCGTGATAAAAAAATAGATATTCTCACGTTCTTAATTATTTAGCAGGTTATCTGAACGCAAAACATTATTGCTGCATGGATAATAAAGAGGGAAATAATTTTCAATTAATAAGACAGAATAATGTAAATGTAGCCGGATGATATTAACGATCATCCGGCATTATTGACTTACGAAACTAACATCCCGGTAAACACATACGCCTGCAACAGCGTGATAATGCCGATAACGCTGGCAAAAATCAGACTGTGCTTCACGGTGTAGCGGAACAGTTCAGATTCTCGGCCCACCATGCCCGTCGCGGCGCAGGCCACGGCGATAGATTGCGGGGAGATCATCTTGCCAGTTACGCCGCCGCTGGTATTTGCTGCCACCAGCAGAGTGTCAGAGACGTTGATTTGCTGCGCCGTGGTCGATTGCAGTGAACCAAACAGGGCGTTAGAGGAGGTGTCCGAGCCGGTAAGGAATACGCCCAGCCAGCCGAGAAACGGTGAGAAAAACGGGAACATCACGCCTGTACCTGCCAGTACCAGCGCCAGCGTGGTGGACATACCGGAATAGTTGGTGACGAAGGCGAACGCCAGCACCATGCCAATCGACAATATCGGCCACTTCAGACTAATTAGCGTTTCGGCAAAGACGCCAATCCCTTTCTTGATGCCCACGCCGAGGATGAAGATAGAGATAATCGCCGCAATAAAAATAGCGGTGCCGCCAGCCGAGAGAGGGTCGAATTTAAACACCGCATCCATTGGCGTTGGTTGGGCGACAATGGGTGCCGCTTTCAACACTTGTTGATGCAAATGAGGGATCTGGAAATTAATCACCAGCGAATAAAACGCGCCGCCCGGAGCAAATAACGCTTTAAATGGCTTCATCGTCCAGATGGTGACCAGCACCGTTAAGATTAAAAACGGTGACCACGCACGAATGATTTGCCCCAGACTATATTCTGAAGGCACGGGACCGCCAGAAGATGGCTTATTCACCACCATCGCACCTGCGGATTGTCCCATGCTGATTGCCGTTTCGGTATTTTTCGGCCGCCAGACTTTAAGGAATAAAGCGAGTGAGACGATACTCACCAGCGCCGAAGTAATATCCGGCAGTTCCGGACCAATATAGTTAGAGGTAAAGAACTGAGTGACAGCGAAGCTTCCCCCAGCAACCAGCGCCGCTGGCCACGTCTCTTTCACCCCTTTCCAGCCGTCCATCATTGCTACCAGCCAGAACGGCACAAGAACCGACAGGAACGGTAACTGACGTCCCGCCATTGCGCCAATGTGGAACGGATCGATTCCCGTTACCTGACCGGCGACCAGAATCGGCACGCCCAACGCACCAAACGCCACCGGCGCAGTGTTGGCAATCAGACACAGCCCCGCCGCGTATAACGGTTTGAAGCCCAGGCCCACCAGCAGCGCACCGGTAATCGCCACCGGCGCACCAAAGCCAGCCGCCCCTTCCAGCAACGCGCCAAAGGAGAAACCAATCAGTAACACCTGCAAACGCTGATCGTCGGTGATGGAGATAACCGAGCTGCGGATAATATCGAACTGGCCGCTGGCAACGGTTAATTTATACAGGAATACCGCCGCGACAATAATCCACGCAATAGGCCATAAACCATAAATAAAGCCATAGCCCGCAGCAGCAAATGCCATATCAATCGGCATTTTAAAGGCGAATATCGCAATCAGGATAGATAATATAAGGGTTATTGCTCCGGCAACATGTCCTTTCAGACGTAATACCGCGAGTGCAACGAAGAAGAATATTATCGGGATCAGGGCGACCAGAGCGGATAGCCCCAGTCCTCCCATCGGCATATACATTTGGGTCCAGGTAACCATATTGTTCAGTCTCTTATTATCTTTATATGCTTGATATACTTAAGGTTGTAATAAGCAAAAGAGGACTGAACTGTAAAATATAGGCGTTATACTTTACAGCAACAGTACGCCGCTAACGCAATTGCTACCTCTGGCATAACAAGTATATCGGGTAAGGGTTTCTGTTCCGCACACGCAGGCGCAGAGTATCGTTAAGATGTCCATATTGTTGTTTTAATCCCGCTAGTAATGCGCTACGGGTATTTAATATTGTTAAACCCTGATAATCGCTCCGGTTATTTCCGGGATAAATGTACTACCGCAGTTACTATCATAGCCCCGACAATAAAACTTGCCGGGGCTTTTTTGACGCTATAAATGACTTTCTTTTTCGCGTAAACGCCAGGCGTGTAATAACGGTTCGGTATAACCGTTTGGCTGTTTCACGCCGAGGAAGATTAAATCGCTGGCAGCTTTAAAAGCACACGAGTTAGCGAAATTCCCCGCCATCGGACGATACGCCGGATCGCCAGCATTTTGCTGATCCACCACTTTCGCCATATTCTCCAGCGACGCCTGCACCTGTTCTTTGGTCAGAATACCGTGACGTAACCAGTTGGCGATATGCTGGCTGGAGATGCGCAGCGTTGCGCGGTCTTCCATCAACGCCACGTTGTGAATATCCGGCACTTTTGAACAACCAATCCCCTGCTCCACCCAGCGCACCACATACCCCAGAATCCCCTGCACGTTGTTATCCAGCTCTTGTTGGATCTCTTCCACCGACCAGTTAGCGTTTTCAGCAACCGGAATAGTCAGCAGATCATCCAGCAGCGGTTCAAATTCAGCATTGAACTCGGTCTGGGCAATATTGGCTTGCACGCTCTGTACGTTGGTTTGGTGGTAGTGCAGCGCATGGAGCGTAGCGGCAGTTGGCGACGGAACCCAGGCCGTGTTTGCCCCGGCACGCAGTTGGTCGCCCTTCTGGCTGTACATGTCTGCCATCAGATCCGGCATTGCCCACATGCCTTTACCAATTTGCGCTTTACCGCGCAGCCCACAGAACAGGCCGGAAAGCACATTATTACGCTCGTAGGCTTTGATCCACGGCGTCGATTTCATCTGGTTTTTACGCAGCATCGGGCCAGCTTCCATCACCGAATGCATTTCATCGCCGGTACGGTCGAGGAAACCGGTATTGATGAACGCCACGCGGTTGCGCGCCTGAGCGATACAGCTACGCAAGTTCAGCGAGGTTCGGCGTTCTTCATCCATAATGCCCATTTTCAGGGTATTCGGTGCCATACCGAGCATTGTCTCAACGCGGGTAAACAGTTTGTTGGCGAACGCCACTTCCTGCGGACCGTGCATTTTCGGTTTCACAATATAGACGCTGCCAGTGCGCGAGTTTTTCTGCACTTTTAAATCATAGAGGGCAATCGCGCCTGTCATGACGCCATCAAGAATGCCTTCCGGGATTTCATTGCCTTCGCTGTCCCAAATCACAGGAATGGTCATCAAATGACCCACGTTGCGGATAAACAGCAGCGAGCGTCCGTGCAGAGAAATTTCAGAGCCATCGGCGGCGGTGTAATGACGATCGTCATTCAGTTTACGCACGATTTTCCGACCGTTTTTTTCCATTTTCTCTTGCAGAGTCCCCTGCATCAGGCCCAGCAGGTTGCGGTACAGCAGGATTTTATCTTCCGCATCAACCGCCGCGACCGAATCTTCGCAGTCGAGAATGGTACTGATGGCCGCTTCGACGATAACATCGTTGATGTGCGCCGGATCGTCTTTGCCAATCCGCCCGTTGGCATCAATTTGCAGTTCAATATGCAGACCGTTATTTTTCAGCAAAATGCAGGTCGGCGCAGCGGCATTGCCACGGTAACCGACAAACTGCGCCGGGGTGCGTAACGTGGTTTCTTTACCATTTTTCAACTGGATGTGTAATTGTTTATCAACCACCTTAAACGCCACCACATCCTGATAGCTGCCGTTTTCCAGCGGTAGTGATTCATCGAGGAAACGCCGAACCCAGGCGATAACCTGCTCACCGCGCTGCGGATCGTAGCCGCTGACCATCGCTCCTTCCTGCGGGATGATGTCGCTGCCGTATAACGCATCGTACAGTGAGCCCCAGCGAGCGTTCGCCGCGTTCAGCGCGTAGCGGGCGTTCATTGCCGGAACCACCAGCTGTGGCCCCGCCTGGCTGGTGATTTCGCTGTCAATGCCCGTGGTTTCCACCGTCACGCGATCCGGTTGCGGCACCAGGTAGCCCAGTTCACGCAGGAAAGATTTATAGGCCGCTTTATCTTTTACCGACCCCGGATTGCTGCGATGCCACTCATCAAGCGCCGCCTGAATGCGATCGCGCTCTGCCAGCAACTGACGATTTTCTGGTGCCAGATCGTGAACAATCTCATCAACATTGCGCCAGAACGCGGCAGCATCCAGTTCCACGCCCGGCAAAACTTCTTCATCCACAAAACGTTTAAAATTGGCGTCAATGCGTAAACGGCCCTGGGTTATGGTTTGACTCATTGTTTCTCTCCTCGTTTTCGCTTATTTCGCCAACACCGCTGCTGCCGCTTTCGCGACCTGGGCATCCTGTGCTCCGGTTAAACCAGAAACGCCCACGGCACCAATAATTTGCCCATCAACAACAACCGGTACGCCGCCTTCCAGCGACGTTAATAACGGCGCAGTCACGAACGCGGTACGTCCGTTGTTCACCATCTCTTCATAGCCCTTAGTTTCACGACGCCCCAGCGCGGCGGTACGCGCTTTCTCCTGGGCGATGTAAGCCGCAATCGGCGCGCAATCGTCCATGCGACTTAACGCCAGCAGATGACCGCCGTCATCGGCAACAGCAATGGAAACAGACCAGTTATTTTTCTGCGCCTCTTCCTGACCTGCGGCAATAATTGCACTCGCCATTTGCTGGCTAAGAATGACTTTAGTTTTCATTTTGTTATTCCTTTTCAAGGGCTTGTTCTACAATTTCAATCCAGTGACGCACAGAGGTACGACCGGCGCTCGCCAGATGCGTCTGGCAACCAATGTTGGCGGTGACGATCATTTCCGGTTTGCCGCTTTCCAGCGCATTCATTTTGTTATCCCGCAGCTGGCGTGCCAGATCGGGATGCGTTAACGCATATGTTCCCGCTGAACCGCAGCACAGATGGCTGTCGGGAACGTCCGTTAAGGTAAATCCAAGACGAAGTAACACTTTTTCCACTTCGCCGTTCAGCTTTTGCGCATGTTGCAGGGTACACGGGCAGTGGAAGGCCAGTTTTTTATCGCCGCGAATTGCCAGTTTTTCCAGCGGTTCCTTGCGCAGAAGTTCGACTAAATCGACCGCCAGTTCACTGACCTGACGCGCTTTATCGGCATACAACGCATCGTTTTTCAGCATCTGCCCATACTCTTTAACGAACGCGCCGCAACCGCTGGCGGTTTGCAAAATTGCCTCGGCACCTGCTTCAATCGCGGGCCACCAGGCATCAATATTATTGCGCGCCCGCGCTAACCCTTTCTCTTGCGCATTAAGATGATAGTCCACCGCGCCACAACAGCCTGCTTCGTTAGCTGGCATGACGCTGATCCCCAGACGATCCAGCACTCGCGCAGTTGCCGCGTTGGTGTTGGGCGAAAGCGTAGGCTGGGCGCAGCCTTCCAGCATTAAAACCCGACGCTTATGGCGCAGCGGTGGACGCGGTTTAGCTTTCACGGTTTCAGCAGGCAGTTTTGCTCTGACCTGTTCCGGTAAAAACGGTCGCAGCACCAGCCCTACCTGCGTCAGCGCACGGAAGACCGCCGGACGCGGCACTACCTGGCGCAATCCTTCGCGCAGCATTCGCTCCGGCAGTGGGCGTTTCACTTTCTGCTCGACAATATCACGCCCGATATCCAGCAAATTGTGATAGCGCACACCAGAAGGACAGGTGGTTTCACAATTGCGGCAAGTGAGACAGCGATCGAGATGCTCCTGTGTTTTAAGCGTGACTTCGTTACCTTCCAGCACCTGTTTAATCAGATAGATGCGCCCGCGCGGCCCGTCCAGTTCATCGCCCAGGAGCTGATAGGTTGGGCAGGTTGCGGTACAAAATCCGCAGTGAACACAGGCACGCAGGATGCTGTCGGCTTCCAGCGCCCGCGCGTTCTGCCGCATCTCTTCGGTTAATCGGGTTTGCATAGCCTGCTCCTCAAAGTTCCGCGTACATGCGACCGGGGTTAAACACGCCGCAAGGGTCGAGCTGCTGTTTAAGCTGCTGGTGATAGCGGAATAAAGGAGCCGGTAGCGGGGCAAAACCACCATCTCCGGCACTAAAGCGGGTCGCATGACCGCCAGCGTTGCGGGCGATGCGATGGATTTGATTGTCCTCGGCTGTCGATTTCAGCCAGCGTAGCGCCCCGCCCCAGTCGATCAGTTGCTCGCCGGGTAAATCTATCATCGGCGCATCGCTGGGTAAGGAAATGCGCCATAAGGTACCTGGTAACGAGAAGAACGGCAGTTGTTGTTCACGCAATTGCTGCCAGAACTGACCCGCAACCTCTTCGCCCCCCAGCAGTTCACGCGCTGCTTTTACCGATCCTTCGCCGCCCTCAAGGCGGATCCACAACGCATTGTCGAAGTAACATAAGCCACTAATGGGTAATGGCTGGAGTTGCCACTGGGCGATTTCATTCATGGCTTCTTGCAGGCTGATTTCCCGACGCAGGCTCAGAGAGGCGCGCGGTCGCGGTAACACTTTCATCGAGATTTCGGTAAGTACGCCAAGACAACCGTAGCTTCCGGCCATTAACCGTGAGAGATCGTATCCGGCAACGTTTTTCATCACTTCGCCACCAAAACGCAGATGTTTTCCAGTGCCGGTAATGATGCGCGTGCCGAGGACAAAATCGCGGACCGAACCGCTCCACGGGCGACGCGGCCCCGCCAGCCCGCAGGCGACCATCCCGCCCCAGGTGGCTTCTTCACCATAATGTGGCGGCTCGCAGGGGAGCATTTGCCCGGCGCTCTCCAGCGCCGCTTCAATCGCCACCAGCGGCGTTCCGGCACGAGCGGTTATCACCAGCTCGGTCGGGTCGTAATTAACAATTCCGCGATGACAACGCACATCCAGCGTTTGCCCGGTGACAGGACGACCTAAAAAGGCTTTGCTATTGCTGCCCTGAATCACCAGCGGCGTTTTATCGCTAATCGCCTGATTCACCTGCTCCAGCAGCGCCTGGCTGTAATCACACTCGCGTAGCATCAGAAACGCTCCAGTTCAGGGAAAGGTAAATGACCGTGATGCACATGCATGGCACCAAATTCAGCACAGCGGTGTAGCGTGGGAATGTTTTTCCCAGGGTTCAGCAAACCATCGGGGTCAAACGCCGCCTTGACCGCATGGAAGGTCGTGATTTCATCGCTGTTGAACTGGGCGCACATTTGATTGATTTTTTCTCGCCCGATGCCATGTTCCCCACTGATGCTGCCGCCAACTTCAACGCAGAGTTCGAGGATCTTCCCGCCCAGCTCTTCCGCGCGGGCAAATTCACCGGGTTCGTTGGCATCGAAAAGGATTAACGGGTGCATGTTGCCATCTCCGGCATGAAAGACGTTAGCAACACGTAAATCATATTGCTGCGATAAACGGGCAATGCCTTCCAGTACGCCAGGCAGAGCGCGGCGCGGGATGGTGCCATCCATGCAGTAGTAATCCGGGGAGATTCGTCCTACCGCAGGGAACGCATTTTTACGACCGGCCCAGAAACGTACGCGCTCTGCTTCGTCCTGTGCCAGACGGACGTCAGTCGCGCCCGCTTTCAACAAGATGTCGTTAACCCGCTCACAGTCTTCCTGTACGTCAGACTCCACGCCGTCCAGCTCGCATAACAAAATCGCTTCGGCGTCGACGGGATAACCGGCATGAATAAAATCTTCCGCTGCGCGGATCGACAGGTTATCCATCATCTCCAGCCCGCCGGGGATAATGCCATTGGCGATGATGTCACCAACTGCAAGTCCGGCTTTTTCTACCGAGTCAAAGCTGGCTAACAGAACCCGCGCCACGGGCGGCTTCGGCAACAGCTTCACCGTTACTTCGGTGGTCACGCCGAGCATACCTTCCGATCCGGTGAACAGCGCCAGCAGGTCAAAACCAGGCGAATCCAGCGCGTCCGATCCCAGCGTCAGCGCCTCGCCGTCCAGCGTTTGCACTTCAATTTTCAGCAAGTTATGTACGGTCAGACCATATTTCAGGCAGTGGACGCCACCGGCATTTTCCGCCACATTGCCGCCAATTGAACAGGCGATTTGTGAGGAAGGATCCGGCGCGTAATAGAGATTATGCGGCGCAACGGCCTGGGAGATCGCCAGGTTACGCACGCCCGGCTGCACGCGCGCGCGGCGACCAACGGGGTTAATGTCGAGGATCTCTTTAAAGCGCGCCATCACCAACAACACACCTTTTTCCAGCGGCAGCGCGCCACCAGAAAGCCCAGTGCCTGCACCACGGGTCACCACCGATACACGCAGGCGGTGACAAACAGCCAGAATCGCTGTCACCTGTTCCATTTGCTTAGGCAGAACAACCAGTAATGGACGCGTGCGATACGCGCTCAACCCGTCACACTCATAAGGAATGATCTCCTCATCGGTATGCAGGATCTCAAGTCCAGGGACATGCTCACGCAGTGCCATCAGTACCGATGTGCGGTCGACATCGGGTAAAGCGCCATCAAGACGCTCTTCGTACAAGATGCTCATGAGTAGGCTTCGCTTTGTTGTGTTGTGTGGCAGCTGATTTTTGCGCGCTGCTTCTGTGAACAGTTATTAAGCGGGCTTTTCGTTTTCGTCTATCTCTTTAGCTACCGGTCAGACCATTTTTTTTCCAGCTCTGTGACCTTGTCTTGGTTAACTTAATGTTAAATTGATGTAACATAATCACTTACGTGATGTGCGTGTTTTGCGAGTTAAGAACAGAAAAATTGGTCCTACCTGTGCACGAGGTCCGGGAATGAAAGATGAACGTCGCCCTATTTGCGAAGTGGTTGCAGAGAGTATCGAACGGTTAATTATCGACGGCGTACTGAAGGTCGGTCAGCCGCTTCCCTCGGAACGTCGACTGTGTGAAAAGCTCGGCTTCTCACGCTCCGCACTGCGTGAAGGGCTGACCGTGCTGCGCGGGCGCGGGATTATTGAAACAGCGCAGGGTCGCGATTCTCGTGTCGCACGGCTTAATCGGGTGCAGGACACCAGCCCGCTGATCCATCTGTTCAGTACGCAGCCGCGAACGCTGTACGATCTGCTCGACGTTCGCGCATTGCTGGAGGGCGAATCGGCAAGGCTGGCGGCAACGCTGGGAACCCAGGCTGATTTTGTTGTGATAACCCGCTGTTATGAAAAAATGCTCGCCGCCAGTGAGAACAACAAAGAGATTTCGCTGATCGAACATGCGCAGTTGGATCACGCTTTCCATCTCGCCATTTGTCAGGCTTCTCACAATCAGGTGCTGGTGTTTACACTGCAATCATTGACCGATCTGATGTTTAATTCAGTGTTTGCCAGCGTAAATAATCTCTACCATCGACCACAGCAAAAAAAGCAGATCGATCGCCAGCATGCACGGATCTACAACGCGGTGTTGCAGCGTCTGCCGCACGTCGCCCAGCGCGCAGCACGTGATCATGTGCGGACCGTGAAAAAGAATCTCCACGATATCGAGCTGGAAGGTCACCATTTGATTCGCTCGGCGGTGCCGCTGGAGATGAACCAGAGTTAGCTGGTATTAAATCTGCTTTTCATACAATCGGTAACGCTTGTACGGCTCCGCCCCAATGCGTTCCAGCATGTTATTCATGCCTGTATTGGTTTCGAGGATCCATGACATCTCCAGCGCATCGATCTTCCAGCGGGCAAACGGATCGCGTAAGGCTTCAATCAATAACAGCGCAATCACCGGGCCGATGCGGCTGAACTGATACTCGCCCCGCACGCCCATCAGCGGTACTCGCGCAGTTCGCACACCGCTGACTTTCAAACGCCACAGCAATTTTGCCCAGCCGAAGGGAAAGAGCGATCCGTTCAGATCGGCAATCGCCTCGTTGATGTTCGGCAAGCCGACAATAAACGCGCAGGGTGCAGAATCAATCTCAGCGATGTAGATCATATCGTCCGGCACCAGATATTTAAGTTGATCGCCCATGGTCGCGAACTCATGTTCGGTAAACGGCACAAATCCCCAGTTATGCTGCCAGCCAGAGTTGAAAATCTCACGCAGGATCAGCATCTCTTCGGCAAACCGCTGGCGATTGATGCAGCGAATGGTCACCTTTTTGCGCACCTGATCCATCAGTTTTTTTAGCGCCGGAGAGAAAGTAAGATCGGTTCGCTGCATCCACCACGCCAGTAAATCAATGCCTTTGTGATAACCCAATTGTTCAATATGCGCGGCATACCACGGTTTACCGTGCGGCATCATCGCACAGGGTGGTGTATCGAAACCTTCAATCAGTAATCCGCTTTCCTGATTGATATTCAGGCTGAAAGGACCGCTGATCTTACTTGCACCTTGTGACTTCAACCACGCTTCCGCTGCGCCAAACAACGCGGCAAAAACCTGCGGATCATCAATGGCGTCAATCATGCCGAAATGACCGGTATCTTTGCCGTAACGCTCGCGGTGCAAGGTATCTATTTGCGCGGTAATACGCCCAACTATCTGCCCGGCTTTTTTTGCCACCCACGCCTGCCAGATGATATGGTCCGTCCCCGGATTTTTCGCAGACAAATGCTCGTTGCGTTCAATGAATAAAGGGGGTATCCAGTTTGGATCGTCGGGATAAAGTGATGACGGAAAAGCGATAAATGCCTTAAGGTCATTTTTATTAATTACTTTTTCAATTTTAATCATCAGCAGATCGCATTCCATAGTTCTGTGGGTAACAAATAATTAACGGTGACAAACAGGTTGCAACAGCAACGAACGGCACCTTAATAATCAACCCAATGAATACAAACGACGAATAAATAGTATTTATTAATGATTACGATAAGGTTAGAGACTACACAGAAGCGCCACAATGCCTTTTATCAATTTAAGGCGACCGGACAAGGCTTCTTCTTAATATATTCATAAATTAAATATCATTCACAATAAAAACAAAAAAACTCAAACTCATTATTTAAATCAATGTTCATTTTCACACTGATGAAAATACTATCTCATTTATCTTTTATGCCTATATAATCCACCGCATTATTGTCATTTTATTTTTGATATCCAATTTTTTCGTGGTGTATATGTCTAATAAAATCTTTACGCATTCCCTACCTATGCGCTATGCCGATTTTCCAACGCTGGTTGATGCTTTGGACTATGCCGCTCTGAGTAGCGCCGGAATGAATTTTTATGACAGACGTTGCCAACTTGAAGATCAACTGGAATATCAGACGTTAAAAGCGCGTGCCGAAGCTGGTGCGAAGCGGTTGTTATCGCTGAACCTGAAAAAAGGCGATCGCGTGGCGCTGATTGCCGAAACCAGTAGCGGGTTCGTAGAGGCTTTTTTTTCCTGCCAGTATGCCGGCTTAGTCGCCGTCCCGTTGGCAATTCCAATGGGCGTCGGTCAGCGGGATTCCTGGAGCGCCAAACTGCAGGGTTTACTGGCAAGTTGCCAGCCCGCAGCCATTATCACTGGTGATGAGTGGTTGCCACTGGTCAATGCTGCTACGCATAACAACCCCGAATTACATGTTTTAAGCCACGCCTGGTTTAAGGCATTACCGGAAGCCGATGTTGCACTCCAGCATCCAGTTCCGAACGATATCGCCTACCTCCAGTACACCTCCGGCAGCACCCGTTTTCCCCGTGGCGTCATTATCACCCATCGCGAAGTGATGGCTAATCTACGTGCTATAAGCCACGATGGCATTAAATTACGCCCTGGCGACCGCTGCGTCTCCTGGCTGCCTTTCTACCATGATATGGGACTGGTCGGCTTTCTCCTGACCCCCGTCGCCACGCAGCTTTCAGTAGATTATTTGCGCACTCAGGATTTTGCCATGCGTCCTCTGCAATGGCTTAAATTGATCAGTAAAAATCGCGGCACCGTTTCCGTTGCGCCGCCGTTTGGCTATGAATTGTGCCAGCGCCGCGTGAATGAAAAAGATCTCGCTGAACTGGATCTTTCCTGCTGGCGCGTCGCTGGTATTGGTGCAGAACCCATCTCCGCAGAACAACTCCATCAATTCGCTGAATGTTTCCGTCAGGTCAACTTTGACGATAAAACTTTCATGCCGTGCTACGGACTGGCAGAAAATGCGCTGGCTGTCAGCTTCTCTGATGAAGCTTCCGGGGTTGTGGTTAACGAAGTGGATCGCGACATCCTTGAATATCAGGGCAAAGCCGTCGCGCCGGGTGCTGAAACACGCGCCGTATCGACTTTCGTCAACTGCGGTAAAGCGTTGCCGGAACATGGCATTGAAATCCGCAATGAAGCAGGTATGCCGGTCGCGGAACGTGTGGTAGGCCATATTTGCATCTCCGGCCCCAGCCTGATGAGCGGTTACTTTGGCGACCAGGTTTCGCAAGACGAGATTGCCGCGACGGGCTGGTTAGATACCGGCGACCTCGGTTATCTGCTGGACGGTTATCTGTATGTCACCGGACGCATTAAAGATCTGATTATTATTCGTGGCCGTAATATCTGGCCGCAGGATATTGAATATATTGCGGAACAGGAACCGGAAATTCATTCTGGCGATGCGATTGCTTTTGTTACCGCCCAGGAAAAAATCATTCTGCAGATCCAGTGTAGGATCAGCGACGAAGAACGTCGTGGGCAGCTTATCCACGCACTGGCAGCACGGATCCAAAGCGAATTTGGCGTAACAGCGGCTATCGATCTGTTGCCGCCCCACAGTATTCCCCGAACGTCCTCCGGCAAGCCTGCCCGTGCGGAAGCGAAAAAACGTTATCAGAAGGCTTATGCTGCAAGCCTTCATGTGCAGGAATCCCTGGCATGAATCAAACTGTCGCGGTGACGGGCGCTACCGGGTTTATCGGTAAATATATTATCGATAACCTGCTCGCCCGCGGCTTTCACGTTCGCGCATTGACGCGTACTGCCCGCGCTCACGTCAATGATAATCTCATCTGGGTGAGCGGTTCGCTGGAAGATACACATTCGCTTAGCGAACTGGTTGCCGGAGCCAGCGCGGTGGTCCATTGCGCCGGACAAGTGCGCGGACACAAAGAAGAGATTTTTACCCGCTGTAACGTTGACGGCAGCCTGCGCCTGATGCAAGCGGCAAAAGAGAGCGGCTTTTGCCAACGTTTTCTGTTTATCTCTTCGCTGGCGGCGCGTCATCCCGAACTCTCCTGGTACGCAAATTCCAAACACGTCGCCGAACAACGACTGACCGCAATGGCTGACGAAATTACGCTGGGCATTTTTCGCCCGACAGCCGTGTATGGTCCCGGCGATAAAGAGTTAAAACCGCTGTTTGACTGGATGCTGCGCGGCCTGCTGCCACGACTTGGTGCGCCAGATACACAGCTGTCTTTCCTGCACGTCACCGATTTCGCGCAAGCCGTGGGGCAGTGGTTAAGCGCCGAAACTGTACAGACGCAAACCTATGAATTATGCGATGGCGTCGCCGGCGGCTATGACTGGCAACGCGTACAGCAACTTGCCGCCGACGCCCGTTGCGGTTCCGTTCGAATGGTTGGTATTCCTCTGTCGGTACTCACCTGCCTTGCGGATATCAGTACCGCGTTGAGTCGCCTGGCAGGTAAAGAACCTATGCTGACCCGCTCGAAAATCCGTGAATTAACCCACGCCGACTGGTCAGCAAGTAATAACCGTATTTCTGAAGATATTAATTGGTTTCCCGGGATTAGCCTGGAACACGCATTACGCAACGGGCTATTTTGATTGTCTTGTTTAAAGGTGTGTTAACGTTTCTATGGTAAATCGTGAAATAGTAATGGATTACATCCTTTCCTGTTTACAGGATTTGGTCGAAAACGGTGTGGAAATTAAGCCCGACAGCGATCTCGTCAACGATCTTGGCCTGGAGTCGATCAAAGTGATGGATCTCTTAATGATGCTGGAAGACAGATTCGATATTTCCATTCCTATTAATATTCTGCTGGATGTCAAAACCCCTGCGCAATTAATGGAAACACTACTTCCATGGCTGGAGAATAAATAATGGGGCTATACGATAAATATGCGCGCCTTGCTGGCGAGCGACTGCAATTTAGTGACAACGGGTTAACACCGTTTGGCACCTGTATTGATGAAGTGTATTCCGCCACCGAAGGTCGGATCGGCAATAAAAAAGTGATTCTGGCCGGGACCAATAATTATCTCGGTTTAACCTTTAATCATGATGCCATCGCCGAAGGTCAGGCAGCGTTAGCGGCCCAAGGCACCGGCACCACCGGTTCTCGTATGGCAAACGGCAGTTATGCGCCGCATCTGGCGTTAGAGAAAGAGATCGCCGAGTTTTTTAATCGCCCTACCGCTATCGTTTTTTCAACCGGTTATACCGCTAATTTAGGCGTCATCAGCGCACTTGCCGACCATAACGCCGTGGTGTTACTGGATGCCGACAGCCACGCCAGTATTTATGACGCCTGTTCTCTCGGTGGCGCGGAAATTATTCGTTTCCGCCATAACGATGCCAACGATCTGGAACGGCGCATGGTTCGCCTCGGTGAACGGGCAAAAGAGGCGATTATCATCGTTGAAGGCATCTACAGTATGCTCGGTGACGTTGCGCCGCTGGCGGAAATTGTTGATATCAAACGTCGTCTCGATGGTTATTTGATTGTCGATGAAGCGCATTCGTTTGGCGTGTTAGGCGCAACGGGGCGCGGACTGGCTGAAGCCGTTGGCGTTGAAGATGATGTGGATATTATCGTTGGTACTTTCAGTAAAAGTCTGGCCTCGATTGGCGGTTTTGCTGTCGGTTCGGAAGCGATGGAAGTGCTGCGCTACGGCAGCCGCCCGTATATTTTTACCGCCTCTCCTTCTCCGTCCTGCATTGCGACCGTGCGCTCGTCGTTAAGAACCATTGCTACACAACCAGAGTTGCGGCAAAAGCTGATGGATAACGCCAACCATCTGTATGACGGTCTGCAAAAACTGGGTTACGAGTTAAGTTCACATATTAGCCCGGTAGTGCCAGTAATAATCGGTTCGAAAGAGGAAGGTTTACGCATCTGGCGCGAGCTTATTTCGCTGGGCGTTTATGTGAATCTTATCCTGCCACCTGCCGCGCCTGCAGGCATCACGCTGCTGCGCTGTAGCGTAAACGCTGCCCACAGTCGTGAGCAAATTGATGCCATCATTCAAGCGTTCGCTACTCTGAAGCAGTAATGTGAGCCCGCTGTGGCGCTGCGCCACGGCGGGTTTAATGTTGTCTGTCATACCAATACACCAGGCTCAACGCCATCAGCACAAACGCTACCGGTAAACCGAGCGCGGTAACAGGTGCGCTCAACGCAAATAGCAACCCCAGATTGACCATGATTTGATAGCTGATCCAGGTGAGTAAGCCCACGATGACGCCTACAGCGAGACGGCTACCCATCCCAGGCGAACGCGGGGCACTAAAGGTAAACGGCACAGCCAGCAAAATCATCGCCAGGGTCAGGATGGGTTGCCCCAGTTTTTCCCACAGTGCAAGGCGGTATTCGCTGCTGGGTTGCCCGGTTTCCTGCAAATAATGGATGTAATGATTAAGCTGACGGACAGAAAAAGTATTCCCCGGCATCGATAGCTCTTCAAGATCCATACTGGTGAAGGCCGATTGCCAGGCAAGATTATCTAATGTTTCCAGCGTTTCTTTGCCATTCAGCCATTTTTTATGATTCACACCATGCAGGACCCACGTTTTGTCGTCTTCAATGGTGGCACTGCGTGCATAAATGTAGGATTCGAGCGAGAGATCGTCGCGGTAATGAAATATCTCCACGCCCACCGGCTGGCCCTGCTCGTTCAGCGATTTCACCGTCACAAATTCATTACCACGCCTGGCCCACAGCATATTGCCGGTAATGTCATCGTCCTCCCCCAACGCGGTGGCGGTCGATTTGATTTGCAACGCCTGTTGCTGCAATGGCGACGCCACCCACTCATCTATCGCGCCTAACGAAACAGTCCACAATATCCCGGCAACCAGCGCCACCAGTGCAATACGGAAGATAGAAAACCCCGTGCTGCGAATGGCGGTAAGCTCACTGTTTTTCGATAACTGCCCCAGTCCAACAATACCACCCAATAACGCGATAAACGGCGAAAGTTCGACCAGTGTGCGCGGTAAGGTCATTAGCACCACCAGCACCGCCTGAGTCCAGCGATAACCGCCCGGGCTGACACCATCCAGTTCGTTAATCAGGTTGAAGGTGGTAAAAAGCGGCAGCAATAGCCCTGCAGCGGCGGCAAAACCGAGAAAGAGATGATGGATTAAATAGCGACTGAAAACATTCATCGGGAAAATTTCTGCAGCAAAGAGAAGTCACGTGCGACCAGTATCAGCAGGCCCATTAGCATGAGTCCGGGCACTAACCACAAACCAGGAATGAGGGGAATCGCGCCGTTAGCCACCAGCGTACGGCAGACGTCGCCGCCATAAAAAATGGCAATAAACAGCAACGTCAGTGGCAATAACGTTGAAAATCGCCCTTGCCGCGGTTTTACCCGACTTAATGAAATGGCCAGCAGCGCCATCAACAATGCGGTCAGGCCACGGCTTTGTCGCCATTGCAGTTCGGCATGATCGGCAGGAAAGGCGGAGCGCGCCAGCTCCGTGACCGATTTCGCTTTGCGTTTGACGTTCGGGCTTTGATCCAGCGGATTCAGATGTAATTGCAGATTACGGTAGATCTGTTCGTTGTCGTCACGCCCCTGATGATCGAGAAGATAGGCAGTGCCGTTGTGCAACATAACGGTCGGTTTCTCGGGTGATGGGTCAACCACATCAACCGAACGGGCGCGGAAAATACGGGTTCGATTGGCAGTAGAAGTATAAATCAGCGCGTCAGTCAGGCGATTATTATCCTGATCAACCGTCTGCGAAAGGATCATTCGTCCGTTATCGTTAGTGTTAAATTTCTTTGCCCGCAACTGGCGAACATCCAGCTCCGACTGCGACTGTTGCTCCAGTTGATAAATCTGCGCATAAGCCCACGGACGACCATACATCGACAGAAGGGTGACAAAAATACTTAGCGGTATCGCCAGATAAAGAACGGCTTTGTACAAGCGTCCCGGACTGCCCCCCGCCGCAGAGATAGCTGTGATTTCCGAATCGGTATACATCTGCCCTAGCGTCACGCCAACTGACACATACAGTCCAACAGGTAACAACATCTCCAGTGCAATCAGCACTTTGTAGAAAACGATATCCAGCACAACATCAAGAGCTAATGTCCCATTTGCCGCTTCGGTCAGATAACGCTGTGCGGAGTAGCTGGCGAAAATAAAGATCAGAAAACCGACGATAATCAGCACCAGACGGCGCGTACCACGCATGATGTAGTGTTCAACCAGCTTCATCTCACTAACGCCCTCAATCCTTTGAGTTTTTTATTCATTGATCAGCTTCTGCGCCAGCGCAATGACATGATCTACCTCTTCCGGCGTCAGGCTGCCGTCCTTTGCCCACTGAATTTGCCCGGTTTTATTCAGCACCAGAATGGTTGAACTCTGCTCCGGCAACCGCCAGGCAACGCGTCCCAGTCCATTGCCGTCAATAACGAATTGCGCCCACGGATAGCGGCGTTTATTTTTTTCGATTTTGCCAACGACAAAATAGCCAGTACCAAAGATGGCATCATCGGTGTTCACAATGGTGGTGGGCTGAAAACGATCCTGCGGAAAGTTTGCCGCTTCAACCGCTTTAATTAACAGTGAGTTCTTTTTCTTCGCCGACTTACGCCCGGCGATATACTGAATAATGCGGACTTTTCCCGCCAGCTGTGTGCTGTTCCACTTTTGGTAGTGAATTTCGTCGTCGCTGTTCAGAAGCAGCTCGCCGCCTTCCTGGATATAAACAGGGGTAACCGTTTTACCAGTGACGAAATTGTGTGCCACCGCGCCTGGCGCTAAGAGTGCGATGATCAGAGCGAAAATCCAACGAGATGGCATTATTGCTCCGGATAGAGTGGGAAACGCGAAATCAGCAGTTCTAAACGCAGGCGAATATCGCTATCCAGCGCCACCGGTGCATCATATGACCGGCGGTTCTCCATATCATCCGCCACCATGTCGTCGTGCTTATCCCCCATCAGACCATTAATGGCGGCGAGAAAACGGGAAATCAGTAACGCCTCTTTATTTTCAGGATCAAGCGATCTTAAGGTGTCGTAATAAGAAACCTGCTGGCTGATGATTTTTCGCACATCATGAAATTCCCTGCCAGTTAGTTGCGGTTTGGCAATAATCTCTTTCAGGATGTACATTTGCTTCTGGCGGTAGGCGATAAAATCGTTCACGGTTTCTAACTGGCTATGGCGCAATGAATAGTTCACCAGCCACCAGACAGGGGAGCTCAAATAAACACGTAACAGGTTACCGTAAAACGACACAATATTTTTCTTACCGTTACGAAAGCCATCCTGAAAATGCCCAAGAAAAACGGTCGTTTTGCCGAATAAAAATCCGGCCTGATGCTTTTTTAAATACGGCCGTTGCGCAAAACGCAGGTGCTTGTAGCGCGCTCGCATGTATTTAAATTGTTTGCGCTCATCAGCAGTCAGCTCATCGCCTTTGGCCTGTTTGCATATTAAACGCAGTAACTCCTGGCGATTGACGCCATTGAGCCAGAATTGCAGGCATAACGCGTAATTATCATGGATGATTTCGGTGGTACAACTTAGTGCGATAGTCGGCGGCAAACTGACCTGTGCATCAACGACATCATCTTCTTCAATCGCAACAAATAGACGCTCGCTCGCCTCAAGCGGGAAATATTTTCTCATCATCAGGATTTCTCTCCGGCTGCGTTATAAAGCAAGGAATGGCGCTGAAAAAACGCCTTTAAGGTTGGAATTAGCGAGAGCACCACATCCAGACATTGCCCAGCGAAGTAAGCAAATGCAGCCCCCAGCACGCCAAACAGATGACAGAACATGAACAGCAATACGATGTAGCCGATTGAGGCGATGGTTTGCGCCACGAGAAAAGCACGCTGTTTTCCCGCCATCAATAGCAATGACTCCTGTGGGAAGCCCAGCATCGAAATCACAATTGCGCCCAGCATCACCTGAATCAGGTCATACGCTTCGAGATACTTAACGCCAAACACCAGCGAAATGAGCGGCTTGCCGACGATCAACACCGCGAGCGCCACCAGAATACCGATTCCGCCCGCCAGTAAACCGGACTTCACGCCTAACAACCACGGTCTGGTGGTGCGCGGATCTAAACGCATCACCTCTGGGTAAAAACTTTTACCCAGTAAACCCGCTGGCGTTCCGGCGGCGTCGAAGAATGTCATGGCGATTTTAAATAACCCGGCGGCAGCGGGTCCTAACACGATCCCCACCAACACTGTGCTGCACGAGTTACGTGCCGACCAGATGGAGTGGGCAATGTTGGTTGACCAGACAAAACTCCACGCGCCTTTAATGTGTCGGGCAGACTCAAACAGATTCAATTTGAAGGCGTTATGGATATTTCTGCGGCGTAATTCGCGCGCGGCAAACCACCAGTACATGGTGCCGCCAACCAGATTCGACACGTACCAGGCAATAACAAAACCCGCAAAACCAAAGTCAAAATACCAGGCTACGACGCTCCCCGCTGCGCGCAGAAAAGGTTTCGTCGCTTGCTGTACAGCAATTAGATCGAAGCGATCTACCGCACGCAGAATGCCGGTCGGCGTGGAGGAAGCCATTGAAGGAATGAGCGTGCAATACAGCGCGGCCAGCCAAAAGCTTTGGTCATCCAGACCTAATGAATGGGAAAGAAAAGGGAGTAAGGCAATGCCGCCGACAATCGCCACCGCGCCGCTGACGATATCCAGCGAGAAGGAAAATGAGACGACATTGCGAAATTGCTGCGGATTATTGTTGGTCAAGGCTGGCGTTCCGTACTGCACCACCAACTGCCATGTCTGAAACTTAATAAAATCGCTGATCGACTTGGCGTACGATTGCACAATCACCAGTACGCCAAACATGGCGGGCGTCATCCCTTTACCGGCACACGAGAGCGCCAACAGACCCAGCAAAGCGCTCACGACATTACTGGAACCTAACCAGGCGCTATTGCGAATAATGGTGCGAAACGCGCCATCTGCAAACCAATGTTTGATGTTAAAACCCGCCAATTCAGCCTGACCTTATCGTTGATAGTAAAAAGTATCCCGCCAGCCTTAAGTTAAACTTCGGCGGTCAGAAACGATGGCAACCAGAGAAACCGCCTTCTGTGCCTGTTCCAGCACCTCGCTGTAAGGCGCTCTGGAATCAATCTCAAGAATTTTTGTGCCGTTATAGCCAATCGTCGACATGACGCCGATTTTGTCCTGCAGCTCGGCATAGTCATGGTCAGGCTTGCGGGAGATGGCAGTATCAATATCAATCCCCAAGCGAATGATTAATTCAGGACGGTATTGCGCCATTTGTTGGTATAAACGCCGTTCGCGCTGCGCCAGAAACATGCTGATTTTCCCGGTCGCACGTTCGACGCCGATCCCCGGTCCGTCATAATAAAAGCCCGAAATTTCAGCCTGCGGGAAGCGATCGCTGACCACCAGAACGCCACTTTGCGCCAGTCGCTGAACCTTGCGTAGATTCGCTATTCTTCGCAGCGAGAAGCAGTACATAATCACCGCCGCCCATAGCGCTGGAGATTTGGTTTTCATGCTTTGGGTTTTCGAGGATTTGGCCGCCAGTCGCCGTTCGAGCCAGACGCCAACCAACGGCAATCGTTTGATCTTGTCGCCGTCTTCGCCCGAGAGCAGCCCCAGATAGCGCCGCTCGGTTTGCCAGTGTTGTTGCAGCGATTTCACCAGGTCGGTGGTCAGTGTGGATTTACCGGTGCCATCACACCCGACCACCGCAATCAGCCCCGGAATGTAGTTGGGCTGCGGCGCGGTTGTACTATTAACAGTTTGTGTTTGTAGTGCGTCCATTCGTTAAATCATCCCCTATCCATTTTGGTGATCAGGAAAGCGCAGCGTGAATTGCGCGTAGTGACGCTTGCAGAATTTCATCGGCTGGTTGCCGACCATCCAGTTCAAGGATCTTTGCGCCATTGAATGTCAGTTGCGGCGTAACGGCGATTTTTTCCTGTAACGCTGCCAGTTGGTGGTCAGGTTTACGCGCAAACGCGGTTTGTTCATCAATGCCAAGACGAATCAACAATACGGGCAAATAAGACGCCATCCATTGGTACAGCTTCAGCTCGCGCTGCCTTAACATTTTTATCCAACCGTTACCGCCCGTGGTTTTTGCCAATTGCGGGCCATCAAAGCGAAAACCCGGCACTTCAACCTGCGGGTAGCGGTCGGTGATGAGCAGATAGCCTTGCTGGCTTTTACACAACATTTTGCGAAACTTATACGCCCGCCAGCAGGAAAGCAGATAGATAACCAGCGCAGTAATATTGCCAGGCGGTGTTGAGGGCTTTTCGTGCACATGTGCCGCTTTACTTCGCAGATAACGCCCAAAAGGTGCGCCAATAACAGAGAGCTGTGAAATCCATTCGCCAATTCGCCCGGACGATTGCCCGAGATAAATGTGTTCTGTTGGCATTCTTGCTGCCAGTTCATTTACCAGGCTTGCCGTGAGGGTCGATTTACCTGAACCATCACATCCTACAATGGCAATAACACGCACTGGCGTGGAATTAATTATTGACATATTACGTTGATTCACGAAAAACCCGGCAGAAAATAATGTATTGAATATTACGTGGTCCGTGCTCAGAATATCCGTTCAACCTTATTGTGATAATGGTTAATTGTGACATTGACCTGAATTACGCTTTCATAAAAACATATTAACCAAATAAATATTTTTAATGGATATTTAAATTAAAGGATATATTCATGCAGTCAATAACACCTCCATTAATTGCCGTTATTGGTAGCGATGGTTCAGGCAAGTCAACGGTGTGTGAACATCTCATTACCGTTGTCGAAAAATATGATGCTGCCGAAAGAGTTCATTTAGGAAAACAGGCCGGAAATGTCGGTCGTGCAGTGACAAAATTACCGTTGATGGGAAAATCCTTACATAAAACAATTGAACGAAATCAGGTGAAAACAGCAAAAAAATTGCCTGGCCCTGTTCCGGCGCTGGTAATTACAGCGTTTGTCGCCCGTCGCTTACTGCGCTTTCGTCATATGCTTGCCTGTCGTCGTCGCGGGTTAATTGTTCTAACCGACCGTTATCCTCAGGACCAAATTCCTGGCGCTTACGATGGTACAGTGTTCCCGCCTAACGTTGAAGGCGGCCGGTTTGTCTCATGGCTGGCAAGCCAGGAACGTAAAGCGTTTCACTGGATGGCGAGCCATAAACCTGATCTGGTCATCAAACTCAATGTTGACCTTGAAGTTGCCTGCGCGCGTAAACCCGACCATAAACGGGAATCGCTGGCGAGGAAGATTGCCATAACGCCACAGTTAACCTTTGGCGGTGCACAACTGGTTGATATCGATGCTAATCAGCCACTGGAAAAGGTGCTGGTTGATGCAGAAAAAGCGATTACGGATTTTATGACCGCGCGTGGTTATCACTAGTCAAAAATGGAAATGCCCGATCGCCAGGACCGGGCATTTTCAGGAAGGTTAAATCAACTGCAATGCTATCCAGTACAACCCACCAGAAAGAAAAATCGCCGCCGGTAAAGTAAACACCCACGCCATCAGGATGCTGGTTACCGTTTTACGCTGTAACCCACCGCCGTCCACCACCATCGTCCCTGCTACCGCAGACGAGAGGACGTGTGTTGTGGAGACGGGCATCCCAATATAACTGGCAAGGCCGATAGACACTGCCGCCGTCATTTGTGCCGCCATGCCTTGCGCATACGTCATGCCGCGCTTACCAATCTTCTCACCGATGGTCATCGCTACACGACGCCAGCCAATCATGGTGCCAATGCCGAGCGCCAGTGCTACCGCCATGATGATCCACACCGGAGCGTACTCAATGGTGCTTAACATATCGCTGCGCAGTTTTTTCAGCAGGTTCTGATCTTCTTTACTGACGCCTGGCAGTTTCGCCAGCTTCGCAGAGGTATCAGAGATGCACAGCATAATGCGGCGCAGCTGGCTGCGCTGACTCACGCTTAACGGCTCGTAGCTTTCCATATTACCTGGCAACATCGTTTTAACGCGCGCAATCGCATCAAAGGTATTTGCCGGATGACAATGAAACTCCGTTACTTGCGTGCCATCAGTCGATGCCGCAGGCAATGGAGGTTCCATCGCAATCAACTTCTGCGGCAGTTCAGGATGCTGTTGCAGATAGTGTTCAAAGTTGGTGACGGCATCGCGGGTACGGGTAATTTCATAGCCGGACGCATTCATATTGACGACGAAACCAGCAGGGGCTATCCCCACCAGTACCAGCATCACCAGGCCGATCCCTTTCTGCCCGTCGTTCGCGCCGTGCGAAAACGCCACGCCCGCAGCGGAAACAATCAGCGCAATACGCGTCCAGAATGGTGGCTTACGTTTGCCTTTTTTCTTTTTGCGATCTTCCGGAATGCGGTGAATACGGTCACGCTTTTTCGTCCCGCTCCAGTAGCGGCGCAGCAGGAATATCAGGCCTCCCGCAATGACCAGGCCGACGATAGGGGAAACAATCAGCGAGGAGAAAATTTTGGTCACTTCACGCAGGTTTAACGCATCCATCACCGATGAGCCGGTTAACAGCGCGTTGGTTAAACCGATGCCGATAATCGCACCAATCAAGGTATGCGAACTGGAGGCCGGTAAACCAAAGAACCACGTTCCCAGGTTCCAGATAATCGCCGCCAGCAGCATGGAAAAGACCATCGCCAGGCCGTGAGTTGACCCCATATTCAGCAACAAATCGGTTGGCAACATATGGACAATGGCATAGGCAACGCTAAGTCCGCCTAGCAATACGCCAAAAAAGTTAAAAAATGCCGCCATCACCACAGCAAGTTGTGGTTGCATGGCACGAGTATAAATAACGGTTGCCACCGCATTCGCCGTGTCATGAAAACCATTGATTGCTTCGTAGAACAACACAAATGCCAGAGCAAGTAATAACAAAAGCCCTGTGTATATATCAAGGCCAACAAATAAATTTAGCATATATTAGATTACGCCATTTTGAATTTACGAACGGACGCATTATCAGTGACTTTAACGGCGTGGGCAAAGTGAAATATCATTTTTTAACGATAAAAAGAGTGTTATTTCTTGTGTATCAGATAATAAGCATTCATTCAAAACCTTTAGAAATAATCAAAACACAGGTATTCCACTGGTTAATACATTCACACATGAAATGAATAAATATTTGAATATATAAATATTGAATATTTTGATTAATCCCCGCACTGATTATTCTTCATAATCAGTGCGGGGTTGCTACAACATGTATTACTCTTTCACCACAATTAACGGTTCAATATCACTCTCTTTTTTAATGACCAGTGATTCATCACCGCGCAAACACGTCCCACCGTAGTTGCCGCCAACGGTGAAGGTACATACCTGAATGTATTTACCGTCCACTTTCGGCAAACACCACAGTTGCTGATAGATGTTTTTCTGCTCGGCAAATTTACCGCTGGTTTTGTCCAGCACCTCTTCATGATGGCTGACCAGGTCGATGTTACTGCCACAGCGACCGGCGATCGGTTTCACTGCGTAACCTGTTTTTACCAGTTCATCATTAACAGTGAAATCGGTATCCAGTAGGTAACGATGGTGCGGGAACAGCGACCAGAGGATCGGAAGAATCGCTTTGTTGCCGGGGATCACCGTCCACAGCGGCTCAAAGACCAGCACTTCCGGGCGCAGCAATACGTCGATAAGACGCACTTCATTTTGCGGATGACCGGTACGGATTGGCACCGCAGCAAACTCACGGTCGCTAACTTCACGAATCTGATCAAACGCGGTTTCCCACGCCCAGGTTTTCCACACGCAGTTAACCAGTCGCCCTTCCCCATCAATCAGTTGCCCGGCAGCATCCCAGCCCAGTTCATCCAACCCACGCAAGATACGCGTTTCAAAGCCCGCCTGGTGCAGCGCCTGCTCCATAAACTGCGCGTGATAGTTTTCCTCGATATCTTTGTCCTGCATGATATGGACAAACGGACGTGCACGACTGTGTTTCCAGGCACCGGCCAGTTCGTTAATCAGCCCTTCCGCCGGATTGAAGCCGTTGCCTTTATAGCCCTGCTCCGCCCAACGTTCGAGGATCAAGCCAGCTTCGGTATGGCAGGAGGCGGAGTCGGCGTTGTATTCGTAAACCTTCAGGCCACGCTCATCCATGCAGAAATCCATACGACCAGTGATCATATGGTGACGGCGACGCTGCCAGGAGAGACGCAAACGTGGCCAGAGGATTTTCGGAATGTCGAACAGCGCCAGCAGGTTGTCATCTTTCAGCACCTTGTCGGTTGCGTGAAGATACATCAGGTGCAGCTCGTTGGTGGCTTTAATCAGCTCCTGCTCGGCGCTCTCGGTAATGGTGTAGTAATGATACGGATCCTGATTGATCACCTGACCGTTGGCCTGCACATAGGCGTTTTGCAGCGGATCTTTTTCATCCAGCCATTTACCGTCAAACTGGCCTTTGTTTTCCAGACGCGCTCCGCTGATTTTCAGCAGCTCGCCTGCAATTTCCGGCTGCGGTAAGCTGTATTCAGTATCTTCCGTCTGGATCATCCAGCCCAGAATGGTGGTGTCATCAAAAGTGTCTTTAAGGGTATAGCAGCCGTTTTCGACCACCATCTCCAATTCGCGCGTCCACTGTTGCCCTTGCGGCAACGGGGAATGAATCACGTTCTGTTCCGCAATACGGACTTTGTTGCCATGTAATTGGGTAATGATGGCGACATGGCCAGTGTCTTTAAATTCACCGCCTTTATCCCAGATAAGAAGCGCACCCGCGACCGGCGCACGCGGCGAGCCGTTAGGAAATGCCTGCAATGGCAGGATGTTGTCATTAACCACTTCACGCAGGAAGCGCAGCGAGAAAATCTCCCACGCCATACCCACGTCAGTAAAGACCACACCGTAGTTCAGAAAGAGAAAACGGCGAGCAAATTCAACGCATTGCCATTTGTGGCCCATATATTCGTCGTCGATATAGCTACGGAATACGGCGTCATCTTCGTATTCCTGCGGATCGAGAGAACTGTAATCTGAAGAGTAGATTGCTACCCCACCTGGGGCGTAGCCCAATAATGTCCCGAACGGGGCATCCTGGCTGGTCGTTCCTTTGCTCATCACTTTACCTTTAACAATACAACCTAAGCAGTTGGCGTAATTGTTGTGCTCTGATTACCTGCTCAGCGACATTAACCGGACAGAGGTCAGACTAATCATACACCTCATCGCAGCGGCTGGCGCAAAGGGTTAAAAAATTCACATTCTGTACAGCAAGTGACCTGCTACACTGCTTCAACACTACCACTGAGAAGGCAACTCACTATGACAGACAATACTTATCAGCCCGCGAAAGTCTGGACGTGGGATAAATCCGCAGGCGGCGCGTTCGCCAATATCAATCGCCCGGTTTCTGGTCCGACGCATGAAAAAACGCTGCCGGTGGGCAAACATCCGCTGCAACTCTATTCGCTGGGAACGCCGAACGGTCAGAAAGTAACGATTATGCTTGAGGAGCTGCTGGAGCTGGGCGTTACTGGCGCAGAGTACGATGCCTGGCTGATACGCATAGGCGATGGCGATCAATTCTCCAGCGGTTTTGTCGAAGTAAACCCAAACTCGAAGATCCCGGCGCTGCGCGATCATACGCATAATCCGCCGATCCGCGTGTTTGAGTCTGGATCGATTCTGCTTTATCTGGCGGAGAAATTTGGCTACTTCCTGCCGCAGGATCTGGCAAAGCGTACTGAAGCAATGAACTGGTTGTTCTGGTTACAGGGTGCTGCGCCGTTTCTCGGCGGTGGTTTTGGTCACTTTTACCATTACGCGCCGGTGAAAATTGAGTACGCCATCAATCGCTTTACCATGGAAGCCAAGCGCCTGCTCGACGTGCTGGATAAGCAACTGGCGCAGCATAAGTTTGTTGCGGGCGATGAGTACACCATTGCGGATATGGCGATTTGGCCGTGGTTTGGCAACGTGGTGTTAGGCGGCGTGTATGATGCCGCAGAGTTTCTGGATGCGGGAAGTTATAAACACATACAACGCTGGGCGAAAGAAGTGGGCGAACGTCCGGCGGTGAAGCGTGGGCGTATTGTTAACCGCACCAACGGGCCGCTGAACGAGCAGTTGCATGAGCGCCATGACGCCAGTGATTTTGAGACGAATACGGAAGATAAGCGTCAGGGGTAAGTCGCAACATTGGCAGGCTTATCGCTATGTAGCCGGATAAAGCATTTACGCCGCATCCGGCTTTAATCATCACGCGCTGATAATGTCGTAATCCATTTGGCGCAGCGCATCTAATGTGGCTTTGGCTTCATCTTCGTCGATGATGCTCATGGCAAATCCGACGTGTACCAGCACCCACTGGCCCAGCAGATCGGCAGGGTTACCTTCACAAATCAGGGCGATATTCACGTCGCGCTTGATACCACATACTTCAACCTGCGCAAGCTGGTGAATATCCTCACCGACAGCCAGCACCTGGCCTGGAACGCCAATACACATTGTTAACTCCGGTTATTCAACTTCAATACTTTTGACGATCAGCGAATCGCCGGTATCGACACGCAACCGCTCGCCATGACAGAGCGGACACTGCGCATCGTGCTGATGAATCTCCACCACCTGGCTGCAATCCCAGCACCAGGCCTGGGCGGGTTTATAGACGATATGTAAATCGCACCCTTGCGCCACCGTTCCGTGGCAGACAATTTCAAAACTAAAACGGACGGCGCTCTCCTCAACGCAGGAGAGTGCGCCAATTTCCAGCCACACGGCGGTGACGCGCTTAACATCGTGCTGCTCCGCCTGCCGTTGGATAATTTCAACGGCGCTCTGGCAAAGCGACAACTCATGCATTTTCGCCACTCCTGCGGCCAAACAGCAGGGCGCGACGCCCTGCGTGTGGTACATCCGGATTCGTGACTGGCAGCGAAAGGATCATTCGTGCGCAGTCATCCGTCAGGCGTTGGCCCTCTTCAATCGACATGCTGTGCGAAAGCGGTGACATCAGCGAACAGGAGAGATATTGAGAAACACCGTCCAGTTCGCCAACGGTAAAGGTCATAGTGCCATACGGCAGTTGCAGACCAATTTTTTCACTCACTTTGCGCAGCGGCCAGAGTTGATCCGGGCCGGGGAAGATAACTGCACTCAGCATCCACGGGGTGATCACACACCCCGTCCACTGACCTTCGAACAGCGTAAAGTCAGAAACATACACCGGCATTGAAGGATGCAGAAAAGAGAGAGCATGCATCGAACGCCGGGCAATTTCTTCAAAAGCTGCCTGTACTTGCGCCTTCGGGGAGGTCTGGAAACCTGCTATCTCTTCAGTCATGAGTCGCCTCCCGTGGGATGGCTTCCACGCCTGATTCGCGCAGCGCAGCCAGAACCTGCTCAAGCGCAGGTTCAATCATCGCTTCGACCGTCGGCGTTAAGCCGATGTGTGGCTCCAGCGATTCCGGGATCACGCCGACCAGCGTCAGCTTTTTCGGAAACTCACCGGTGAAGTGCAGGGCCGACAATACGTCGGCCAAGCCAAGCTGATGCGGAGAGATTTTGTTGGTAAACAACGCCGGAACTTCTTCATCCCGCAGGATCATCATCGTTCCCGGCGCGTTCTTTTTCGACACAATGGCATCCGCAATAATCAGATGATCGCGATTTGCCATGTCGCCAAGCAGCTCCATTCCCGCCGTGCCGCCATCGAGGATCTCAACATAATCCGGCAGAATGTATCGTTGCTCTAACGCTTCGACAATCCGCACACCGATGGCTTCATCGGTCAGCAAAATATTGCCAACCCCTAAGACTAAAATACGCATTACAGAACCTTCACTGAAACCACTTCGTTGCCGTCGGCATCCACTACGTGTACCGCACAGGCCATGCACGGGTCGAAGGAGTGAATGGTACGCACCACTTCCAGCGGTTTATTCGGATCAGCAACCGGTGTACCCACCAGCGACTGCTCGTAAGGACCGACGTCATCATTGAAGTTACGCGGGCCAGAGTTCCAGGTTGATGGAACAACTGCCTGGTAGTTGCTGATGATACCGTCTTTGATCACCATCCAGTGAGAGAGCATACCGCGCGGCGCTTCGAGGAAGCCAACACCTTTGAACTCACCCGTTGCCGGAATGTTCGGTTTCACGAAGGTGGTGTGATCGCCTTTGCCGATATTGGTGATCAGTGCACTGTATTGATTTTGCAGGATATCCTGCAATTCGCAGCAGTGAACGGTACGACCAATAATACGGCCCAACGTGGAGTGCAGCTGTGCCACTTCCAGCGTATTGCCAGTCAGTTTCTGATAAATCGCAACGATTTCATTCAGTTTGTTCTGGGTAGACTCGCGTCCTGCCGCCAGTTTCACCAGCATGTTAGCCAGCGGACCCACTTCTACCGTTTTGCCGTAGAAAGTCGGTGATTTCACCCAGGAATATTTACCGTCGTCAGACCAACCATCATAAGCCGGAATGGTGGTACCTTCCCACGGTGCCTGCGGCGCTTCGTCTTTATACCAGGAGTGCTTCGCGCTCTCCTGAATGCCTTTAATCAGGTATTCATCGGAGTGGGAAGTGATCGGGCGATACGAGGACAGATCCGCATTCTCAATGTAGCCGCCCGGGAACAGGAAGCTGCCGTTTTTGCTGTCGGTCGGGAATTCCGGCACGCTCAGGTAGTTCACCGCACCTTTACCACGCGTCAGCCATTCCGGGTAGAACGCGGCGATAACCGCGGTATCAACCTTGTAAACCTGCTCAACAAAGTCACTCAGCTTGTCGATGAAGGACTTGATGTACATCAGGCGCTCAAGGTTCAGCACGCCCAGACCGTCGAGGTTGATTGGGTTCGCGACCCCACCTACCGCCAGGTTCTGAATATGCGGCGTTTTACCGCCCAGCAGCGCCACAACGCGGTTAGCGTCACGCTGGCACTCCAGCGCCTGCAGGTAGTGCGCTACAGCAATCAGGTTCACTTCCGGCGGCAGTTTCATTGCCGGGTGACCCCAGTAGCCATTGGCGAAAATGCCCAACTGACCGCTGGCAACCAGATCTTTGATCTTGTTCTGAACTTTGGTGAACTCTTCCGGGCTGTTCAGATGCCAGGTCGAAACACCTTTCAGCATTTCGGAGGCTTTGGTTGGATCAGCTTGCAGTGCAGAAGTGATGTCCACCCAGTCCAGCGCCGAAAGCTGATAGAAATGAACAATATGGTCATGCGTGGTGTGCGCAGCCAGAATGATGTTACGGATGTATTGCGCGTTAACCGGAACGTCGATATTCAGCGCACTTTCTGCCGCACGAACGGAAGACAGCGCGTGAGTGGTTGTACATACGCCACAGATACGTTGCACAATCATCCATGCATCGCGCGGATCGCGGTTTTTCACGATCTCTTCCATGCCGCGCCACATGGTACCGGAAGCCCATGCTTTCGAAACGACGCCATTTTCGATTTCGCAATCGATGCGTAAATGCCCCTCAATACGGGTTACCGGATCAATAGTAATTCTCTGGCTCATGCTTTGCTCGCCTCATGACGATTATGATCGTTTTGTTTTAAAGGAGGAAGTATCGGCAGTAGACGAATGAGTACGATGTAAGCGCAAATCTCAATAGCCACAAAACCAATAGAAATCAACAGTTCTTCCCAGGTCGGGAAGTAGGCGTAACCGCCGCCCGGGTTGAATGCCACCAGCGAATAGGTCAGACGCCAGGTTGCACAACCTAACAGCGCGCTCAGTGCTGACAGGAACAGCATGCGGGAATCATTACGCAGCTTCGCCACACGCAGAACGACCAGCGGGAAGAGCATCAGCAGGACTTCAATCCAGAACATCACGGAATAGAAGTCACCGGCAAACGCTAACGACAGCTTGTCGCGATAGATAAGCTCGCCAAAGCGCAGCACGATGAAAATCGCCAGCAACACACTGATGGTGTTGGTCAGCTTGACGAACAGGCTCTTTTCATCTGGACCGTTGCCACGCAGACCCGCCTGCACCAGCGAACCTTCAAAGATGACAATCGAGAAGCCCATGATGAACGCCGTCAGCAGCGAGAACAGCGGCAACATTTCATAGCTCTGCCACAACGGATGCACCTTGTAGCCCGCCGAGATCATCAGCGACCCCATTGAAGACTGGTGCATGGTCGGCAACAGCGCGCCAAGTGCAATGATGAAGAACATCACCTTGTTCAGACGCTTGAGAGAAACCTTCCAGCCCAGACGTTCAAACAGTGCCGGAGCAAACTCCAGTGCCATCACACCGATGTAGATGGTCATACAGACCGCCGTCTCGAACAGTACCGAGTTCACGTTGAAGTGACCCGGAATGTAGAAGTACGGCAGGTTCCAGTAGCGACCCACGTCGATAGTGATCGACAAGCCACCCAGTGAGTAACCAAACAGACTCGCCAACAGTGCCGGACGCACCAGCGGATGGTATTGCCCACGGTTAAAGACGTATACCGCCCACGCCAGCGCCCAGCCGCCACAGGCAAAGCCGGTGCCAATCAGCAGGTCAAACGCGATCCACACGCCCCACGGGAAGCCGCCGTTCAGGTCAGAGACAGAGCCCAGACCGAACACCAGACGCTTCACAATCAGGAGCATACAGATGACGATTAACGGTCCAAAAATCATGACCGGTTTACTGATGATTTTGCCGCCCAGCGGTTGTGGATCATGACTCATGATCGTCTCCTCCGTCGTGATGGTCGTTTTTGGTGTTGCGACGAACCAGCACGGTTAAGCCCGCCAGCACAGCCAGTGGTAGCATCATGCCTTTATACAGGGTGTGTTGAATATTTTCGGAACGCGCACCGGTAGAAAGATCGTCCAGTTTCGGCAGGTCGAGATTTTCATAAGGCACACCCGTCAGTACCAGAACCTGAGTACCGCCGCCCTCTTTCTCGCCGTACAGATGCGGATAATATTTCGGCACCGTATGCAGGTAAGTGTCGCCAGATTTCAGCGTCTGACGCGGATAGTGGTATTCGCTGCCTGGCTTCAGCGCCAGACGTTTTTTCGCCTCAGCCATCAGCTCTTCACGCGTACCAAAAATCACCGCGCCCGCCGGGCACACTTCTACGCAGCCAGGCAGACCGCCTTTATCAAGACGTTCCACACCTTTCTGGTTGCACAGTTCACACTTATGCAGCGCACCAAATGGGTTGTTGTAGTCGTACTTCGGCACGTTGTATGGGCAGGCGACCATGCAGTAACGGCAGCCAGTGCACACATCTTTGTCGTAATGGACAATGCCGGTTTTCGGATCTTTTTTCAGCGCAGAGACCGGGCACACAGAGACACAATTCGGATCGACGCAGTGCATACACTGTTTCTTAATGTACGCGTAGCCGTTCTCCTCCTGGTCTTTGTTGACCCCCGAGCCGCTGGTCCACACCTGAATGATGTTATTGGTGTACGGCGACAGTTTGTCGTTGTTCGACCAGGTCTGTTCCCCTTGTGGGTTACGTTCAGGGAAGTTGATATCCTGACACTTGGTGACGCAAGCCTGGCAGCCTACGCACAAAGTCGAGTCGTACAACATCCCCAGCGATCCCGGAATTGGCGGGCGGTTTTCGGCAGCCGCATGGCTAACAGACGGCAGTGCGCCCGTCAGCAATGCCCCGCAGGAGGCTGCTTTAATAAAATTACGTCTGTTCACGGTTATTCTCCCCGTGAGTCAGCGTTATCTTTCTTTTGCTGACGACCCAGTTCACGCACCGCCATCACGCTGACACCGGCAACCAGCCCAACCACACCGCCGAGCAAACCAATAGCGCCCGCAGAGACGTTGCCGCCTTCTTTAGCGTTAACATCCGGTTTCTGTGAACGCGGAGTCTGGTTTTCGACGTTGGCAAGCTGATGGATGCCTTTATGGAAGCCGATACCTTCTTCGTTACAGCCATAGCACGGGTGACCAATCGCCACCGGCCACACACCGCCAACGTCACAGAATTGCAGCGTTGAGCAGTTGCCGTAAGTTTCTGGCCCTTTACAGCCGAGGTGGTACAGGCACCAGCCTTCGCGGTGGCCTTCATCACCGAACTCTTTGGCAAAACGACCAGCATCGAAGTGCGGGCGACGTTCGCAGTGTTCATGAATCAGACGACCGTAGGCGAAAGTCGGACGGTTTTTATCATCCAGCTTCGGTGGTTTGCCGTAAGTGATGATGTGCGCAACGGTCGCGAGGAAGTTGTGCGGGTTCGGCGGGCAGCCCGGAATATTGATAACGGTTTTGCCTGGCAGAACTTCTTGCAGGCTGACTGCGCCAGTTGGGTTAACTCCAGCTGCGGCAACACCGCCCCACGCAGAGCAGGAACCGATAGCGATAATGGCTGCTGCGCCTTCCGCCGCTTTGCGGATGTGATCCACAATCGGCTCACCGGCAACCATGCAATAAATACCATTATCTTTTAATGGGATGGAACCATCCACCACTAACACATACTGCCCTTTGTACTTCTCGAGAGCGTTATGTTTGTTCTCTTCGACCTGATGACCGAAGGCGGCGGAAAGCACTTCGTGATACTCCAGAGAGATAGTCTCCAGCACGAGATTTTCTACCGTTGGATGCGTTGCACGAAGCAGAGATTCCGTACAACCGGTACACTCCTGCGCGCCAATCCAGATAACTGGCGGACGCTGCGGGTTAGTAACCGATTCGGCCATCTCTGCAGCGGCTTTGCTACTTAACCCCATGGTGGCGGCTAATGCTGCACAAAGCTTCATGAAATCACGACGGTTAATGCCGTGAGAATGGATGAGGGTGTTATCTCCAGTCATTTATAGTTATTCCGTTGCGAAGACCTGGCATATATTTTGCCTCAATCGCAAAATCAATAATGCGATCGATGCGCCATTTACCACACATTTATTATGGTTATCGATATCATGATACTGCGGCGGGGCGCTAAAACGAAGGGAAGAAGCATTAGTGTAATTAATTAAAGCAAGATAATACGTATGTTTGATCAATTTTCGAGGCGATAACCGGCCATAAAAAAGCGCAACGTAGAACAGGAATTATTCTCACGAAAGAAATCCATTACCATCTCTTTATCCAGTCCATAGCGGCGCGTCAGAATACCCGCTTCCCAGGCGCTAAGCTGGCGATCTCCGGTCTTTTCGTACATCCGGTGTGAGTAGCCTAATACAAAACCGCGTTTATAATCGGCACAGTATTTTGTCACATTAACCGCACTGTCGGCATGCGTTGCTTTTAATCCCGCCATTAAGCCTTTACCAAAATGGTTATTCATCGTTCACCTCATTCGCTATATATTGTTATATATAGCGATATTTTAGGCAAAGAACGACTTTTGCGCACGCTATTTTTTCATGCTTGTTTAAGACGTAATCCCGTAAGAGATAAACCTATCAGGAGAGATATTTATCGAACCATTTCAGCGTCCTTTGCCAGGCAAGATCGGCGGCAGATTTGTCATAACGGGGCGTGGAATCATTATGGAATCCGTGATTAACCCCCGGATAGATATACGCCTCATAGACCTTATTATTGGCTTTCAACGCCGCCTCGTAAGCAGGCCAGCCCTCGTTGATTCGGGTGTCCAGTTCCGCGTAGTGGAGTAGTAAAGGCGCTTCAATCTTCGCCACATCGGCGGTGGGTGCCTGTCGACCATAAAACGGCACCGCGCAGGCCAGTTCCGGATACGCGACAGCCGCCGCGTTCGATACGCCACCGCCATAGCAAAATCCGGTAATACCCACTTTGCCTGTCGCTTGCGGATAGCGTTGCATAAACTCAATTGCGGCAAAGAAATCATTCATCAGTTTGGTTGGATCAACCTGCTGTTGCAGCTCACGACCTTTATCATCATTACCCGGATAACCTCCAACGGAACTTAAGCCGTCAGGTGCCAGGGCGATATACCCCGCCTTCGCTACTCGCCGTGCCACATCTTCGATATACGGATTCAGTCCACGATTCTCATGCACCACCACCACGGCTGGTGTTTTGCCGCTCATCTTCGCGGGCTTCACCAGATAACCACGTACGTCACCGTGACCATTTGGCGAAGGATACGTAATGTACTCAGCAACAATTTCCGGGTCGGTAAACTCCACCTGGGTCGCCCATGCGTAATTTGGCCTGAGCAAATCAAACAATGCTAATGCCGTCATCCCACCCACCGCATACTTCGCTGCCATATTGAGGAACTCACGTTTCGAAATTTTCCCGTGAGCGTAATAGTCGTAGTAATCCAGCAACTCTTGTGGGAAATCTTTGGCGGTTAAACGCGGCATCGTTGCACTCCTCAGCTGGTGTTTTTTTAATCAAAGCATAAACGCGTGTTTTTGCCCAGTTTTTCGTCACTCTGTGAGCCAGACTACGGGATACGCGCTGGCGAATCGCTAAACTAGAAACATTGTTTCGAAATTGAATGGTGGAAAGGAGAGGTCATGGTCTGGTTAGCGAATCCCGAACGTTACGGGCAGATGCAATACCGCTATTGCGGAAAAAGTGGTTTACGCCTGCCCGCGTTATCGCTCGGTTTATGGCACAATTTCGGTCACGTTAACGCACTGGAATCACAACGTGCGATCCTGCGCAAAGCCTTTGATTTGGGCATTACGCACTTTGATTTAGCCAACAACTACGGGCCGCCACCAGGAAGTGCAGAAGAGAACTTTGGTCGCCTGCTGCGCGAGGATTTTGCCGCTTATCGCGATGAACTGATTATCTCTACCAAGGCTGGCTACGATATGTGGCCCGGCCCTTACGGCTCTGGCGGTTCACGTAAATACCTGCTCGCCAGCCTCGACCAAAGCCTGAAGCGTATGGGGCTTGAGTATGTCGATATCTTTTACTCTCATCGCGTCGATGAAAATACGCCGATGGAAGAAACCGCCTCTGCGCTGGCTCATGCGGTACAAAGCGGTAAGGCGCTTTATGTCGGGATCTCCTCTTACTCGCCAGAGCGGACGCAAAAAATGGTCGAGTTACTGCGCGAGTGGAAAATTCCGCTGTTAATTCATCAACCTTCGTACAATTTACTGAACCGCTGGGTGGATAAAAGCGGCCTGCTGGATACCCTGCAAAATAACGGCGTGGGCTGCATTGCCTTTACTCCTCTGGCTCAGGGATTGCTGACCGGAAAATATCTCAACGGTATTCCGCAAGATTCACGGATGCATCGTGAAGGGAATAAAGTTCGTGGTCTGACGCCGAAAATGCTCACCGAAGCCAACCTCAACAGCCTGCGCTTATTGCATGAAATGGCACAGCAGCGTGGACAATCAATGGCGCAAATGGCGTTAAGCTGGTTGCTGAAAGATGATCGCGTGACGTCGGTATTGATTGGTGCCAGCCGCGCGGAGCAACTTGAGGAGAACGTGCAGGCGCTGAATAATCTGACATTTAGCACCGAGGAGCTGGCGCAGATTGATCAGCATATCGCCGATGGCGAGCTGAATCTGTGGCAGGCGTCTTCCGATAAATGACCTGTTAATAACGGGCGCGAGAACCGCGCCCGAATCAGATCAGTGATTATGACGAGTCAGTCGGTCAAGATAGCCCATCACAAATGCAGAGAGCACAAACGTCAGATGGATAATGACGTACCACATCAGTTTGTTATCAGGGACATTTTTCGCATCCATAAAGACGCGCAGTAAGTGAATGGAAGAAATTGCCACAATCGACGCTGCTACTTTGTTTTTCAGCGACGTTGCGTCCATTTTCCCCAGCCAGTTCAGCTTCTCTTTGTTCTCGGAGATATCCAGCTGCGAGACGAAATTCTCATAACCGGAAAACATCACCATCACCAGCAAACCGCCAACCAGCGTCATATCCACCAGCGACAGCAACACGAGGATCAAATCTGATTCCGCCATCGAGAAGATATTCGGCAGTACGTGAATAATCTCCTGGAAGAACTTCAGCGCCAGGGCAACTAACGCCAGCGAAAGGCCAAAGTACACGGGGGCAAGCAGCCAGCGAGAAGCATACATTGCATTTTCAAGAAAACGTTCCATACATTCCTGTCGTGTAGTTAAAACGGGCAACAGTATATCGCAATTGAGTAAACAGCGCGCAACAGCAAATCAACATATCCGTTAAACCTTTGTCGCATAAATCCGAGGTTTAGGGATCTTCCTGGTTCCCTTATCAACGCATCGAGAGCGTCTACCCTTAAAGGACGTTGAACCTGAAGGGAGAAAAACGATGTCTCATTTAAAAGACCCGACCACGCAGTATTACACTGGTGAATATCCCAAACAGAAACAACCGACGCCAGGCATCCAGGCGAAAATGACACCGGTGCCGGATTGCGGCGAGAAAACCTATGTTGGTAGCGGTCGCCTGAAAGATCGTAAAGCACTGGTGACAGGGGGCGATTCCGGAATCGGTCGCGCTGCCGCCATTGCTTACGCGCGTGAAGGGGCTGACGTGGCGATCAGTTATCTTCCCGTAGAAGAACAAGACGCTCAGGATGTGAAAAAGATCATTGAAGAATGCGGACGCAAAGCCGTCCTGCTGCCAGGCGATTTAAGCGATGAGAAATTCGCCCGTTCGCTGGTTCACGAAGCGCACAAGGCGTTAGGCGGGCTGGATATTATGGCGCTGGTCGCCGGGAAACAGGTTGCCATTCCTGATATTGCAGACCTCACCAGCGAACAGTTTCAAAAGACCTTTACCATTAACGTTTTCGCGCTGTTCTGGCTAACCCAGGAAGCGCTCCCCCTGCTACCGAAAGGTGCTAGTATCATCACCACTTCGTCAATCCAGGCATACCAGCCAAGCCCGCATTTACTGGACTATGCGGCTACGAAGGCGGCGATTCTGAACTACAGCCGTGGCCTGGCAAAACAGGTCGCAGAGAAAGGTATTCGGGTGAATATTGTCGCGCCAGGCCCGATCTGGACAGCACTGCAAATTTCCGGCGGACAGACGCAGGATAAGATCCCGCAGTTTGGTCAGAAAACGCCGATGAAGCGTGCGGGGCAACCGGCGGAACTGGCCCCTGTATATGTTTATCTGGCAAGTCAGGAGTCGAGCTACGTCACCGCAGAAGTGCACGGTGTGTGCGGCGGCGAGCATTTAGGTTAAAAAAATGCCCGGTTGTGAAAAGCAACCGGGCATCATTTTTATTTCGCTTTGGCGGTTTCTTCGCCGACCAGACCTATCTTCAGATAACCCGCCTGATGCAGCGTATCCATTACCTTCATCAACGTCTCGTAATCGACGGTTTTATCCGCACGGAAGAAGATGGTGGTGTCTTTCTTACCTTCAGTTAACGCATTCAGCGCCGTAACCATTGTTTCATCGGTGACCGGATCGTTACCGATAAACATCGAGTTGTCCGCCTTCACCGACAGATAAACCGGTTTTTCCGGGCGCGGCTGCGGCGTGCTGGTAGAAGCAGGCAAGTTCACCTTCACATCTACCGTCGCTAACGGTGCCGCCACCATAAAGATAATCAGCAGAACCAACATCACGTCGATAAACGGCGTCACGTTGATATCATGCATTTCGCCGTTATCGTCGAGGTTTTCGTTAAGATGCATTGCCATCGGACATTATCCTGCGCGTAATTTTTGTGCGACACGAACCGGATGCGCAGCGGCGCTGGCTTCCAGATCCAGGTCACGGCTTTGCAGCAACAATACCTGCGCTGCAACATCACCCAGCATCGCTTTAAAGCCGCCAATCTGGCGTGCAAATACGTTATAGATAACGACCGCCGGAATCGCTGCCACGAGGCCGATTGCCGTTGCTAACAGAGCTTCTGCGATACCCGGCGCAACGACTGCCAGGTTAGTGGTCTGCGTTTGCGCGATACCAATAAAGCTGTTCATGATGCCCCAGACCGTACCAAACAGACCAACGAACGGCGAAATCGCGCCGATAGTCGCGAGATAGCCATTACCACGGCCCATTTGACGGCCCACAGCGGCGACCCGACGCTCCAGGCGGAAGCTGGTACGCTCTTTAATACCTTCGTTATCGTCGCTGCCTTCTGACAGTTCCAGCTCATTCTGCGCTTCATTGAGCAAATGCAGGCTTAAGCTTTTGCTACCAAAATCAGCGGCGATATCGTTGGCCTGGTTTAAGGAACGCGCTTCAGCCAGCAGTTGCTGCTCGCGCTTAAGGCGACGCTTCTGATTGAAGAACTCTACGCTCTTACTGAAGAAGATTGCCCAGGTGACTACGGAGGCCAAAATAAGCCCAATCATCACGCACTTAACGACAATATCGGCGTGCTGATACATACCCCAGACGGAAAGGTCCGTCTGCATTAAATTATTACCCACTGTGTATCTCCAGGACGCAAGTCACAAAATCTGCGCATAATAATATCAAAACGACGTCGAATTGATAGTCGTTCTCATTACTATTTGCATACTGCCGTACCTTTGCTTTCTTTTCCTTGCGTTTACGCAGTAAAAAAGTTACCAGCACGCCATTTGCGAAAATTTTCTGCTTTATGCCAATTCTTCAGGATGCGCCCGCGAATATTCATGCTAGTTTAGACATCCAGACGTATAAAAACAGGAATCCCGAGATGGCGGACAAAAAGCTTGATACTCAACTGGTGAATGCAGGACGCAGCAAAAAATACACTCTCGGCGCGGTAAATAGCGTGATTCAGCGCGCTTCTTCGCTGGTCTTTGACAGTGTGGCAGCCAAAAAGCACGCGACGCGCAATCGCGCCAATGGCGAGTTGTTCTATGGACGGCGCGGAACGTTAACCCATTTTTCCTTACAAGAAGCGATGTGCGAACTGGAAGGTGGCGCAGGCTGCGTGCTGTTCCCCTGCGGGGCGGCGGCGGTTGCGAATTCTATTCTTGCTTTTGTCGAACAGGGCGATCATGTGTTGATGACCAACACCGCCTATGAACCGAGTCAGGATTTCTGTAGCAAAATCCTCAGCAAACTGGGCGTAACGACATCGTGGTTTGATCCGCTGATTGGCGCAGATATCGTTAAACATGTGCAGCCAAACACTAAAATCGTGTTTCTGGAATCCCCAGGCTCCATCACCATGGAAGTCCACGACGTTCCGGCGATTGTTGCCGCCGTGCGCAGTGTGGTGCCGGATGCCATCATTATGATCGATAACACCTGGGCGGCCGGTGTGCTGTTTAAGGCGCTGGATTTTGGCATCGATGTTTCCATTCAGGCCGCTACCAAATATCTGGTGGGGCATTCAGATGCGATGATTGGCACTGCCGTGTGCAATGCCCGTTGCTGGGAGCAGCTGCGGGAGAATGCCTATCTGATGGGCCAGATGGTCGATGCCGATACCGCCTATATAACCAGCCGTGGCCTGCGCACTTTGGGTGTTCGCCTGCGTCAACATCATGAAAGCAGTCTGAAAGTGGCTGAATGGCTGGCAGAACATCCGCAAGTAGCGCGAGTTAACCATCCTGCTCTGCCTGGCAGTAAAGGCCACGAATTCTGGAAACGAGACTTTACAGGTAGCAGCGGGCTATTTTCCTTTGTGCTTAAGAAAAAGCTCAATGATGAAGAGCTGGCGAACTATCTGGATAACTTCAGTTTATTCAGCATGGCCTACTCGTGGGGCGGTTATGAATCGTTGATCCTGGCAAATCAACCAGAACATATCGCCGCCATTCGCCCGCAAGGCGAGATCGATTTTAGCGGGACCTTGATTCGCCTGCATATTGGTCTGGAAGATGTCGACGATCTGATTGCCGATCTGGATGCCGGTTTTGCGCGAATTGTATAACATTGCCACTTTTGGACAATTTTGCAGACATTTTATTGTGAAAAGTCTTAAATTGTTGCGTCCGGGATCAAGGCGTCCCGGACGAATCAGGAGTACAATAGGCAGATAAAGGCTTAAACGCTGTTCCACAGGAAAGTCCATGGCTGTTATTCAAGATATTATCGCTGCGCTCTGGCAACACGACTTTGCCGCGCTGGCGGATCCTCATATTGTTAGCGTTGTTTACTTTGTCATGTTTGCCACGCTGTTTTTAGAAAACGGCCTGCTGCCCGCCTCATTTTTGCCAGGCGACAGCTTGTTGATATTGGCTGGCGCATTGATTGCCCAGGGGGTTATGGATTTTCTGCCTACGATTGCGATTCTGACCGCCGCAGCAAGTCTGGGCTGCTGGTTAAGTTACATTCAGGGGCGCTGGTTAGGGAATACCAAAACGGTGAAAGGCTGGCTGGCACAGCTTCCCGCTAAATATCACCAGCGCGCCACCTGCATGTTTGACCGCCACGGTCTGCTGGCGCTGCTGGCTGGACGTTTTCTTGCATTTGTCCGTACGCTGCTGCCAACCATGGCGGGAATTTCCGGTCTGCCAAACCGCCGCTTCCAGTTTTTCAACTGGTTAAGTGGATTGCTGTGGGTCAGCGTGGTAACCAGTTTCGGCTATGCCTTAAGTATGATTCCGTTCGTTAAACGCCATGAAGATCAGGTAATGACGTTCCTGATGATCCTGCCAATTGCCTTGTTAACCGCTGGCTTGTTAGGCACGCTGTTTGTGGTGATAAAAAAAAAATACTGTAACGCCTGACGATTTTCCCCGTTCCCGGTTGCTGTACCGGGAACGTATTTAATTCCCCTGCATCGCCCGCATTCTTGCCGCATCTTCCCCCGGCGTCACACCAAAGTAACGTTTAAACTCACGGCTAAATTGCGATGCGCTTTCGTAACCGACGCGCATCGCTGCCGCACTGGCTTTCATGCCGTCGTGGATGATCATCATCCGCGCCTTATGCAGACGGTAATTCTTCAAATACTGCAACGGCGAGGTGCTGGTGACAGACTTAAAATTATGGTGGAACGCCGATACGCTCATGTTGGCTTCTGCCGCCAGTTGCTCGACGCTCAGGTTTTCGGTGTATTTATTCTCAATCCGTTTCAGCACGCGGCTAATCAGGCTGAAGTGAGTCTGGCGACTGACCAGCGCCAGTAACGCGCCGCCGCAAGGCCCGGTCAGCACGTAGTACAGAATTTCGCGGATGATCTGTTTGCCGAGAATACGCGCATCCAGTGGTCGCTCCATCACGTCGAGTAACCGCTCCGCCGCGCATAAAATCTCTTCTGATAACGTGGCAGAGTTAATCCCGCTGGCTGCCATCGACGGCTGGAAATGCTCATCTTCGCCAATGTCCATCAACAGTTCCTGTAACTGCAAAATATCGACATTGAGACGCAACCCTGCCAGCGGCACCTCTGACGTGGCATAGGTTTCGCACTCAAACGGCAACGGCACCGTCAGCAGCAGGTATTCATTGGCATCATAACGAAACACGCGTTCATTGATATAACCGATTTTATGTCCGGAAAAGAGAATTATGATGCCAGGCTCGTACATCACCGGTGTGCGTGCGAAAGGCGTCTCGCCATACAACAAACGCACATCGGGCAACAGTTCTGACAAACTATTTTCTTTATTTTTCAGTTTATTAACTTTATCCGCCAGCAAGCGGCAAATCTCTTCACGTTTCATATCGCGTAATTTCTTAGGAATAATGCGGCAATTTGATTGTGCGCAATTTTGTAGCATTTCTCCAGCACTCTGGAGAAATAGGCAAGACATTGGCAGAAATGAGCATTGAGAGGTACAGCGCTGGCGACCACAATGAAAAACAACAGGCAGATCGTTCTCTGCCCTCATATTGACCCAGCAAAGGGAGCAAGTAATGAACAACTTTAATCTGCACACCCCAACCCGCATTCTGTTTGGTAAAGGCGCAATCGCTGGTTTACGCGAACAAATTCCTCACGATGCTCGCGTATTGATTACCTACGGCGGCGGCAGCGTAAAAAAAACCGGCGTTCTCGATCAAGTTCTGGATGCCCTGAAAGGCATGGACGTGCTGGAATTTGGCGGTATTGAGCCAAACCCGGCTTATGAAACGCTGATGAACGCCGTGAAACTGGTTCGCGAACAAAAAGTGACTTTCCTGCTGGCGGTTGGCGGCGGTTCTGTACTGGACGGCACCAAATTTATCGCCGCAGCGGCTAACTATCCGGAAAATATCGATCCGTGGCACATTCTGCAAACGGGCGGTAAAGAGATTAAAAGCGCCATCCCGATGGGCTGTGTGCTGACGCTGCCAGCAACCGGTTCAGAATCCAACGCAGGCGCGGTGATCTCCCGTAAAACCACAGGCGACAAGCAGGCGTTCCATTCTGCCCATGTTCAACCCGTATTTGCCGTGCTCGATCCGGTTTATACCTACACTCTGCCGCCGCGTCAGGTGGCTAACGGTGTAGTGGATGCCTTTGTGCACACCGTGGAACAGTATGTTACCAAACCGGTTGATGCCAAAATTCAGGACCGTTTCGCAGAAGGCATTTTGCTGACGCTGATCGAAGATGGTCCGAAAGCCCTGAAAGAGCCAGAAAACTACGATGTGCGCGCCAACGTCATGTGGGCGGCGACGCAGGCGCTGAACGGTTTGATTGGCGCTGGCGTACCGCAGGACTGGGCAACGCATATGCTGGGCCACGAACTGACTGCGATGCACGGTCTGGATCACGCGCAAACACTGGCTATCGTCCTGCCTGCACTGTGGAATGAAAAACGCGATACCAAGCGCGCTAAGCTGCTGCAATATGCTGAACGCGTCTGGAACATCACAGAAGGTTCCGACGATGAGCGTATTGACGCCGCGATTGCCGCAACCCGCAATTTCTTTGAGCAATTAGGCGTGCCGACCCACCTCTCCGACTACGGTCTGGACGGCAGCTCCATCCCGGCTTTGCTGAAAAAACTGGAAGAGCACGGCATGACCCAACTGGGCGAAAATCATGACATTACGCTGGATGTCAGCCGCCGTATATACGAAGCCGCCCGCTAAGCTTTTTACGCCTCAAACTTTCGTTTTCGGGCATTTCGTCCAGACTTAAGTTCACAACACCTCACCGGAGCCTGCTCCGGTGAGTTCATATAAAGGAGGAACGTATGGCTAATCCAACCGTTATTAAGCTACAGGATGGCAATGTCATGCCCCAGCTGGGACTGGGCGTCTGGCAAGCAAGTAATGAGGAAGTAATCACCGCCATTCAAAAAGCGTTAGAAGTGGGTTATCGCTCGATTGATACCGCCGCGGCCTATAAGAACGAAGAAGGTGTCGGCAAAGCCCTGAAAAATGCCTCAGTCAACAGAGAAGAACTGTTCATCACCACTAAGCTGTGGAACGACGACCACAAGCGCCCCCGCGAAGCCCTGCTCGACAGCCTGAAAAAACTCCAGCTTGATTATATCGACCTCTACTTAATGCACTGGCCCGTTCCCGCTATCGACCATTATGTCGAAGCATGGAAAGGCATGATCGAATTGCAAAAAGAGGGATTAATCAAAAGCATCGGCGTGTGCAACTTCCAGATCCATCACTTGCAACGCCTGATTGATGAAACTGGCGTGACGCCTGTGATAAACCAGATCGAACTTCACCCGCTGATGCAACAACGCCAGCTACATGCCTGGAACGCGACACACAAAATCCAGACCGAATCCTGGAGCCCATTAGCGCAAGGAGGGAAAGGCGTTTTCGATCAGAAAGTCATTCGCGATCTGGCAGATAAATACGGCAAAACCCCGGCGCAGATTGTTATCCGCTGGCATCTGGATAGCGGCCTGGTGGTGATCCCGAAATCGGTCACACCTTCACGCATTGTCGAAAACTTTGACGTCTGGGATTTCCGTCTCGACAAAGACGAACTCGGCGAAATTGCAAAACTCGATCAGGGCAAGCGCCTCGGTCCCGATCCTGACCAGTTCGGCGGCTAACATGCAAATTTTGCCGGTGGCGGTAATGTTCCGCTACCGGACTTTTCAGAAATCATTTATTCCCCTCGCGTCCCGCCCGTTGTTACTCTTCCTTGTTCAGGAATGCCAAATATAAGGACATCATCATGCAGAGCCGGAAGCTCTTAAAAGAACAACTCATCTATATCCGGGATAAACGCAACGGAGAGGTGAAAAACAGATGAAAATAATACTTCTGTTTTTAGCAGCCCTGGCAAGTTTTACCGTACACGCACAGCCCCCCTCACAGACCGTAGAACAAACAGTCCGGCAGATTTATCAGAACTATAAATCAGATGCCAGTACGCCTTATTTTGGTGAAACCGGAGAGCGAGCGATAACTTCTGCGCGTATTCAACAGGCGCTTACCCTGAACGACAATCTTACGCTGCCGGGCAATATTGGCTGGCTGGATTATGATCCGGTTTGTGATTGTCAGGATTTTGGCGATCTGGTGTTAGAAAGCGTAGCGATAACCCAACCTGACGCCGATCATGCCGATGCCGTTGTGCGCTTTCGTATCTTTAAAGACGATAAAGAAAAGACCATGCAGACACTGAAAATGGTGGCGGAAAATGGTCGTTGGGTCATTGACGATATTGTCAGCAATCATGGCAGCGTATTACAAGCAGTTAATAGCGAGAATGAAAAAACGCTGGCCGCTATAGCTTCGTTGCAAAAAGAACAGCCGGAAGCCTTTGTTGCCGAACTCTTTGAACATATTGCTGATTATAGCTGGCCGTGGACGTGGGTGGTTTCCGACTCTTACCGCCAGGCGGTCAATGCCTTCTATAAAACCACCTTCAAGACTGCCAACAATCCCGATGAAGATATGCAAATAGAACGGCAATTTATTTACGACAATCCGATCTGTTTTGGCGAAGAGTCGCTATTTTCACGCGTTGATGAAATTCGAGTCCTGGAGAAAACCACCGATTCCGCCCGCATTCATGTTCGTTTTACGCTGACCAATGGCAACAATGAAGAGCAAGAACTGGTTTTACAGCGGCGCGAAGGTAAGTGGGAAATCGCTGATTTTATCCGCCCGAATAGCGGCAGCCTACTTAAGCAGATTGAGGCAAAAACCGCCGCCAGATTAAAGCAATGAGCTGAATTAAATAACAATTAGCCGGAACAATAAATAAAAGGGAACACTATATGAAAACGATTTTCACCGTGGGAGCTGTTGTTCTGGCAACCTGCTTGCTTAGTGGCTGCGTCAATGAGCAAAAGGTCAATCAGCTGGCGAGCAATGTGCAAACATTAAATGCCAAAATCGCCCGGCTTGAGCAGGATATGAAAGCATTACGCCCACAAATCTATGCTGCCAAATCCGACGCTAACAGAGCCAATACGCGTCTTGATGCTCAGGACTATTTTGATTGCCTGCGCTGCTTGCGTATGTACGCAGAATGATAAAAAAATCCCCGGCAGCATTCTGTTACCGGGGATATTTTTTAACGTCCAACCGCCGCTTTAGGGCGTTTCTTCGCACCAGCATTCACCGGACGAGATTGCGTAGACGACGCTTTTTTTGCCGTAGCAGGCATCTGACGCTGGGTCGCCATCGGCGTATGTTTCGTCAACGCCGGACGGGTATTGCGGTTCTGGCGACGAGCCTCACGCATCTCTTCAATGGTTGGCGCAGGCACTAAGCAATCGCGACGGCTGCCAATCAGATGCTTTTTACCCATCGCTTCCAGCGCCTGGCGGATTAACGGCCAGTTTGCCGGATCGTGGTAACGCAACAACGCTTTATGCAGGCGACGCTGCTTGTCGCCCTTCGGTACAAAGACGTCTTCACTCTTATAACCAATCTTCGCCAGCGGGTTTTTGCCGGTGTAATACATAGTGGTCGAGTTAGCCAGTGGCGACGGGTAGAAGTTCTGTACCTGGTCGAGGCGGAAGCGGTGCTTTTTCAGCCACAGCGCCAGATTCACCATATCTTCATCGCGCGTACCGGGGTGTGCCGAGATGAAATACGGGATCAAATACTGCTCTTTACCTGCCTGTTTCGAGTAGGTATCGAACAACTCTTTAAAGCGGTCATAGCTGCCCATGCCCGGCTTCATCATCTTCGACAACGGCCCTTCTTCGGTATGTTCCGGGGCAATCTTCAGATAACCGCCGACGTGATGGGTCGCCAGCTCTTTGATATAGCGCGGATCTTCCACGGCGATGTCATAACGTACGCCGGAAGCGATCAGGATCTTTTTAATGCCTTTCAGATCACGCGCACGGCGATAGAGGTTGATCGTCGGTTCGTGGTTAGTGTCCATATGCGGACAAATATCCGGGTAAACACACGACAAGCGGCGGCAGGTTTGCTCAGCGCGTGGCGATTTGCAGCGCAACATATACATGTTGGCAGTTGGCCCACCGAGATCGGAAATTACGCCCGTAAAACCTGGAACGGTGTCGCGGATCGCTTCGATCTCATTGATGATCGAATCTTCCGAACGGCTCTGAATAATGCGCCCTTCGTGCTCGGTGATAGAACAGAAAGAGCAGCCGCCAAAGCAGCCACGCATAATGTTGACCGAGAAACGGATCATTTCGTAAGCCGGAATACGAGCATTGCCATAGGCCGGATGCGGCACGCGCTTGTACGGCAGCGCAAAAACGCTGTCCATCTCTTCGGTAGAAAGCGGGATAGCAGGCGGGTTGATCCACACATAGCGGTCGCCGTGTTTTTGCATCAATGCGCGGGCGCAGCCAGGGTTGGTTTCGTGGTGCAGAATGCGCGAAGCATGGGCGTACAGCACTTTATCGCCCTTCACTTTCTCGAAAGAAGGCAGCAATACGTAGGTTTTTTCCCACGGTTTCGGGCGCGGCGGCTGCACGGTTACGGCTTTGGCTTCCTGCTTTTTCGGGGCCACCGGTTTGTTATCCGCACAGGGCAAATCTTCGCCATACGGATGCGGGATTGGGTCGATTTTCCCTGGGGTATCAAGACGGGTGGAATCCACGCCGCTCCAGCCTGGCAACGCCTCTTTTACGATAATCGCGGTATTACGCACATCGCGGATTTCACTAATCGGCTCGCCCATCGCCAGACGGTGCGCCACCTCCACCAACGGACGCTCACCGTTACCGAACATCAGCATGTCGGCTTTGGAATCCACCAGCACGGAACGGCGCACGGTATCGGACCAGTAATCATAATGCGCGGTACGGCGCAGACTAGCCTCAATACCGCCGAGGATCACCGGTACATCTTTCCACGCCTCTTTACAACGCTGGGTATAAACCAGCGTGGCGCGATCCGGGCGCTTACCCGCGACGTTATCCGGCGTGTAGGCATCATCATGACGTAAACGGCGATCGGCAGTATAGCGGTTGATCATCGAGTCCATGTTGCCAGCAGTAACACCGAAAAACAGATTCGGTTTACCCAGACGCATAAAGTCGTCTTTGCTGCTCCAGTCCGGTTGGGCAATGATCCCGACACGAAAGCCCTGCGCTTCCAGCATACGACCGCAAATCGCCATCCCGAAGCTTGGGTGATCGACATACGCGTCGCCAGTAACCAAAATGATGTCGCAGCTATCCCAGCCAAGTTGATCCATCTCTTCACGAGACATCGGCAAAAACGGTGCCGGTCCAAAACAGGCGGCCCAGTACTGCGGCCAGGAGAACAGGTCGCGATCCGGTTGGATCAGGGAGATAGAGCTCATTTTGCTTCCAGAAATGATAAAAAAATAATCAAAGGCCGGGGATTATAAGCCGGAACGAAAGAGAAATCGAAAGGTATTCCATACTCGCCCTCCTCGGGCGAGTATGAAGATTACGGTACCGGGTTGACTAACAGTTGCCCAATCGAGCCACGGTCCGCCATTTCCAGCGTCTGACTGTTGAAGTAGAACGGGAAGTGCGCCCAGGAAGGCTGACCGAAATAAACCAGCAGCTCCACTTGTCCGTCAACCCAAACGGTATCTTTCCAGCCTCTGTCTTCCGGGAACGGCATCGCGCCATTCACGTTACGGATCTGGAACATCACGCCTTCAATATGGAACGCTTGCGGCTCGTCCGCGCGTACCGTCCAGCGTTCCCACGTTCCTTGCTGCGCGGTGACATCAATACGGTTGACGTCCCACAGTTGTCCATTAATACCCGGGTCATCACCCAGACTGATATCGCGACTACGAATCGGCGAACCGGCCATGATTTCAGTTGGCAGCAAGCGCATCGGAAGACTGTCTGTGACCAGCGGCAGAAGGCCGGTTGGGCGCAGCGTTAGCACCAGGGTAGAAACCAGAATGCTGGATGGCTCAAAGAAGCCACGAATACGATCAACAATGCTCGCCGCTTCGCCACAGGTGATCGACACTTCATCACCGTTGCTCATATCCACCAGAATCTCACGACGCTCGCCCGGTGCCAGCGAAAGTTGCTTCACCGATACAGGAGCGGGCAGGAATCCCTGATCGCCAGAAATCACATGTAACGGGCGACCATCGCTCATCTGTAGTTGATAGCGACGAGAGTTCGACGCGTTCAACAGACGCAAGCGCACCCAGCCACGCGAGACTTCAACGTACGGGCTTTGTACACCGTTAACCAGCAGCGTATCACCAACAAAGCCGCCGCTTCCCGGTTCGTTGTATTCTGGCGTACCAAAGTTATCCAGCCGTTTATCCTGAATAATGACCGGAAAATCATCCACACCATAATGGTTGGGGATAGGCAGCGATTTACTGACTTCATCTTCCACCAGCCACATTCCGGCAAGGCCGTTATAGACCTGCTGAGCCGTGCGGTTGGGAGTATTGGCGTGATACCACAGAGTAGCTGCGTTCTGGCGAATGGGCAGTACGGGTGCCCAGTCAGCGTTTGGCGACATCATCCGTGCCGGACCGCCCATCAGCGGGCCAGGTACCTGTAGCCCGGCCACCGTCATTGAGACATTTTCTGTCAGGCGGTTGCTGTAAATAAGCTTAACATCGTCGCCCTTCCAGACGCGGATAGTCGGCCCCAGGTAACGACCATTGATTCCCCAAACCGACGCGCGTGTCCCTGGCGTAAATGACCAGTGCGCACGTTGTACAGTCATAAACAGCGGTTGCCCACGGCGAGATTCAAGCAGCGGCGGAACGGGTAGCGGTTGCTGTTGCCCGGCTGCGCTGGCCTTCAGGGGAACAGCGCCTGCACAAAGTGCAATCCCCGATGCCTGAATGAACTGACGCCGACTGAGTGACATATTTGCTCCATGTAAAACTGGCTAAAGTAATACCGTGCAGGAAAGTGTTCCCCGCAAAAATACAGATTGCCGACTTAAACTTTTCCGGCGGCTTCGCGTTCTGCGACTTCTTTATCGAGCTCGGCGATTTTTTGTTCCATTATCGAACGACAATGGGCAGCCAGCTCACGAACCTGATCTTTGCCATACTGACTGACGTCAATTGGCGGCAGCATTTCGACAATCACCAGACCGTTGTGCAGTCGATTAAGATTAATCTTATTCGAAGTTGTAGAGACGCACACGGGAATAATCGGGACGCCCGCCGCAATTGCCGCGTGAAATGCTCCAGTCTTGAACGGTAGCAGGCCGCGACCACGGCTGCGGGTACCTTCCGGGAACATCCAGATGGAAATACGGCGTTTTTTGAAGTGATTCACGACTTCCGCAATAGTGCCGTGAGCTTTAGTGCGATTGTTTCTGTCGATCAATAAGTTGCCGGTTAACCAGTACAACTGCCCGAAGAAGGGGATCCACAGCAAGCTCTTTTTACCTACCGTCACCGTCGGCGGTTGCACAATGTTCGATGCTGTCACCATGTCATAGTTGTTCTGGTGGTTAGCGATATAGATAGCATTGCCGTAGCTTTCAGCATCTGCAGGTTTGCGGCACTCAACTTTCAGGCCGAACAGCGGCGCAAGACGACCAAACATATGCCCAAAGGTGGCCACATGTTTCGGGTTACGCGGGCTGAAAAGGCAGTAAATGGAGCCGAATACACAGACTAAGATGCTGTAAATCACGGTAATAATAAGACGAAAGATATATAGCATAACACCCTCTGAAGGTCTGAGAGACTGGCATTGTACGTCACCTGAAATCAGGTTAGGGCATTGTTAAAAGCCGCTCTCTGGAAAAGCGTATTGTTAATCGCAACGCATGAATAAACAACGGTTTCAAGGGAATTTTTATCGTTTCCGGGGGTTGAATACGCTGCCGGATGACGACTTAACGTTTCATCCGGCGTTCCTTGCAAGCGGGAGGAAACAGCGCCCTCCCCGGCATATTACTCTTCGCTATCACCGCTGCTGGCACGGCGAGGAGAGTCGATCTCAACACGATCGATACGCTGCAAACCGCGCATCAACGTACCGCGGCGTCCACGTTCGCCAGTGACTTTCTGTAGCTCTTCCGGACGCAGTTTAATTTTGCGTTTCCCAACATGAATGGTCAACGTGCTTTGCGGCGGCAGAACGTACAGTTGCGCCAGACCATCCTCGCCACGCGCGGCTTCTGCCGACGGAATGTTGATAATCTTATTGCCTTTGCCCTTCGACAACTGCGGCAGATCGCTTACCGGGAACATCAACATACGGCCTGCCTGAGTGATTGCCAGCAGCATATCGGAAGCATCTTCAATCACCACCGGCGGCATAACATGGGCATTTTCCGGTAAGGTGATCAAAGCTTTACCTGCACGGTTACGCGCCACCAGATCGTTAAAGGTGCAGACGAAACCGTAACCCGCATCGGAAGCCATCAGCAGTTTCTGATCGTCGCTTTCCATCAGCATATGGTCAACGGTCGCTCCAGGCGGCAACGTTAATTTGCCGGTGAGCGGCTCGCCCTGACCACGCGCCGACGGCAGCGTAATCGGGTCGATGGCATAGCTACGACCGGTGGAATCAACAAACACTACCGGTTGGTTGCTCTTACCTTTCACCGCCGCTTTGAAGCTATCGCCCGCTTTATAATTCAGGCCCGGCGCGTCGATATCATGGCCTTTAGCGCTGCGTACCCAGCCCATCTGCGACAGCACAATGGTGACAGGTTCAGACGGCAGCATGTCGTGCTCGCTCATCGCTTTCGCTTCTTCGCGTTCCTGCAACGGCGAACGACGATCGTCACCGTAGGCTTGCGCGTCTGCCTGCAGTTCTTTCTTCAGCAGGTTATTCATTTTACGCTCGGAAGCCAAAATGCCCTGCAACTGGTCGCGCTCTTTTTCCAGCTCACTCTGCTCACCGCGAATCTTCATCTCTTCCAGTTTGGCAAGATGACGCAGTTTCAGTTCGAGGATCGCTTCCGCCTGGGTTTCCGTAAGGCCAAACCGCGACATCAGCGCCGGTTTCGGTTCATCTTCATTACGAATGATCTCAATCACTTCGTCGATATTGAGAAACGCCACCAGCAAACCTTCGAGGATATGCAGGCGCTTGAGGACTTTCTCCAGACGATAGTTCAGTCGGCGGCGCACGGTATCGCGGCGGAACACCAGCCATTCGGAGAGGATTTCCAGCAGGTTTTTCACCGCCGGACGGCCATCCAGACCGATCATATTAAGGTTAATACGATAGCTCTTTTCCAGATCGGTGGTTGCGAAGAGGTGGTTCATCACCTGATCCATATCCACGCGGTTGGAACGCGGCACAATCACCAGACGGGTCGGGTTCTCGTGGTCAGATTCATCGCGCAGATCGTCAACCATCGGCAGCTTTTTGTTGCGCATTTGCGCAGCAATTTGCTCCAGTACGCGCGCACCTGAAACCTGATGCGGCAATGCGCTGATAACCACCGCGCCATCTTCTTTCTTCCAAACCGCGCGCATACGCACTGAACCACGTCCGTTCTCGTAGATTTTACGGATCTCGGCGCGCGAAGTGATGATTTCCGCTTCAGTCGGATAATCCGGCCCCTGCACGATATCCAGCAGCTGGTCGAGCGTGGTTTTCGGCTGGTCGATTAATGCGATTGCCGCCTGAGCCACTTCACGCAGGTTATGCGGTGGGATATCGGTCGCCATGCCGACGGCAATACCGGTGGTGCCGTTAAGCAAAATGTTTGGCAGACGGGCAGGTAGCATTTTCGGCTCCTGCAAAGTGCCGTCGAAGTTTGGTACCCAGTCAGCCGTCCCCTGCCCCAGCTCGCTCAATAGCAGCTCGGAATATTTCGACAACCGGGATTCGGTGTAACGCATTGCTGCGAACGATTTCGGATCGTCCGGCGCGCCCCAGTTCCCCTGACCATCAACCAGCGGATAACGGTAAGAGAACGGCTGCGCCATCAGGACCATCGCTTCATAACAGGCGCTATCGCCGTGCGGATGGTATTTACCCAGTACGTCACCGACGGTACGAGCCGATTTTTTAAATTTGGCGCTGGCATTCAGGCCCAGCTCAGACATCGCATACACAATGCGGCGCTGAACAGGTTTCAGACCATCACCAATAAACGGCAACGCACGGTCCATGATCACGTACATGGAGTAGTTTAAGTAGGCGTTTTCCGTAAATTCATGTAGCGCAAGGCGCTCTGCCATATCGCTCATTAATTCTGATTCCTCAACTTATTCGCCAGCCTTCAAAGGGGCAATATTGCCGGAGATACTACATTATCTGCCGCGTCGAGTCACAGGAGATCAGCGTGAATAGCGCCGCCGGACGTGCTCCGACGGCGATAAAGGCATCAATGTGCCTTGATATACAACTCTTTGCTGTAGACTTGATCGGCATAGGGGGCAACACAAGGTTGCGCCCATGCCACACCACTCGGCATGCGGGTCCGCACCGGGCGATTCGAGAAGTTGAGGTTATGCGAGTCCAGGGAAGCCTAAAGCATCAAAGTAGTCGTCTGTAAGTATACGGTTCAGCCCAGCTTAGCAGTGTCTCCACCTGTGCCCCGCGCCTCCTGCCATAAGTGCGGCCTGCTCATGGGTACCCTCGAGACGGCTTACGGCGCACCGGATAATAAATTTCGCGTATACATGGTATTCCTTACCGGAGAAATTATAAGCCCGACAACAATACGCCTGTGGCATTGTTAGCTCAAACTTATCGCGAGTGATTTGGCTCACACTCCGGTAAAGATTCTCCATCACGCTAACGGTACATAAACATCCGTTTCCAGTCGCAGCTCTGTCATCCCTTCGGCAAGATTGGTGTAGTGAAACAGAATCGGTGCTTTACGCATTTTCTCGCCGCTTGCAGGTAGCCAGTGGCGAATGATGCCCCATATCGTGTGTGAAATATCGTCCAGCTCGCCAACATGGCGGGCCACAGCATAACGTCCACCGGTAAGTTCACCATTACTCACACCATAACGATTATCGGGGATCGGTTCGCTAACGCTGCCGCAGATATCAAAGCGAAACGCTTCCGGTGCGGTGGTGGCAGGGTCATCCCAGGCGACGCCAAAAGTCTGGCTTTGGTTAACAGGAGAAAGCCCCGTCTCTTTACGCCACATGATAAATTTCGCCACGCTGTAGTTGAGCAACTCAGGGCTACAGCGGTGCGGCAACATCGCCACAGGGATTGATGGGAAATCGATAATGTTTACATCCAGTGTCAGGTTTGTCATTTTGCCTCCCTGCGAAATTATTCCCGGGAACGCGTCCCGGGAGCGGTAACAATTACGGATTTACTTTGCGGATCTGTTTGACGTCAATTTCAACAGAGTTCCAGTCTTTATCGACTTCCCCCTGGATCTCAACCGTATCTTTCGGCGTCACCGTCACGCCGTTCCAGCGTTTGTGGTCGATATCAACATTGATAGTACCGCTGGCATCTTTGAACACGTAGAGATCGTCAGAGATGCGTTCAACGATATTGCCGCGCAGGGTTACCCAGGTGTCGTCACGCAGGGATTTTGCGCTTTCTACGGTCGTTACGCTGCCGTTCGGCCCCTGGAATCCTCCGGCCTGACTTTGCGTTGCCGATGGGCCAGAAAAACCGCCCTGCTCTGCTGCCATCACCGGTGCGCTGCACAGGGCCATTACTGCGATTACTGCTGCGAATTTTTTCATGTTTATTACTCCCTTTAATGTCTGTTTCCGAGCATTTAACAAGATAGTCCTTAACAACTTCTTAAGGGAAAAAAATAAAATTTAATGCTGTACAGAGCGCGTTACAACACGGTTTACTGGCAGCAAATACGGTTATCGCAGGGATGAAAAAATGCGAATTTTACTGATAGAAGATGACATGCTGATTGGCGACGGCATCAAAACGGGCCTTAGTAAAATGGGTTTTAGCGTCGACTGGTTTACACAAGGTCGTCAGGGAAAAGAGGCGCTATATAGTGCGCCTTATGATGCGGTGATCCTGGATTTAACCTTACCAGGCATGGATGGTCGCGATATTTTGCGCGAATGGCGAGAAAAAGGTCAGCGTGAGCCGATACTGATCCTGACCGCGCGCGATGCGTTAGCGGAACGTGTAGAGGGGCTGCGTCTGGGAGCTGACGATTATCTGTGTAAACCTTTTGCGTTGATAGAAGTCGCCGCCAGGCTGGAAGCTCTGATGCGCCGAACCAACGGCCAGGCCAGCAACGAACTGCGCCACGGTAACGTCATGCTCGACCCCGGCAAACGTATCGCCACGCTGGCTGGTGAACCCTTAACGCTGAAACCAAAAGAATTTGCCCTGCTGGAATTACTGATGCGTAACGCTGGTCGGGTACTGCCGCGCAAACTGATTGAAGAGAAACTGTATACCTGGGACGAAGAGGTCACCAGTAATGCCGTTGAAGTGCATGTGCATCATCTGCGACGCAAACTCGGCAGTGATTTTATTCGTACCGTTCATGGTATTGGCTACACATTAGGTGAGAAATGAAATTTACCCAACGTCTTAGTCTGCGAGTCAGGCTGACGCTAATCTTTTTAATTCTGGCCTCAGTGACCTGGCTGCTTTCCAGCTTTGTCGCCTGGAAACAAACAACGGATAACGTCGATGAGTTGTTCGACACCCAACTGATGCTGTTTGCCAAGCGGTTAAGTACGCTCGATCTCAACGAAATCAACGCGGCAGATCGCATGGCACAGACGCCAAATAAATTAAAACACGGTCATGTTGATGACGATGCGCTGACCTTTGCCATCTTTACCCACGACGGCAGAATGGTCCTTAATGATGGCGATAACGGAGAAGATATTCCCTATAGCTATCAACGGGAAGGTTTTGCTGACGGGCAACTGGTCGGTGAAGACGATCCCTGGCGTTTTGTCTGGATGACCTCACCTGATGGCAAATATCGCATCGTTGTTGGTCAGGAATGGGAATACCGTGAAGACATGGCGCTGGCGATTGTTGCCGGGCAATTGATCCCGTGGCTTGTCGCACTGCCGATTATGTTAATCATCATGATGGTACTACTGGGTCGTGAACTCGCGCCGCTGAACAAACTGGCGCTGGCACTACGTATGCGTGACCCTGACTCGGAAAAACCACTAAACGCGACGGGCGTACCCAGCGAAGTGCGTCCACTGGTTGAGTCGTTGAATCAACTGTTCGCCCGCACACATGCGATGATGGTTCGTGAACGACGCTTTACCTCCGACGCAGCTCACGAACTACGTAGCCCGTTAACGGCGCTGAAAGTGCAAACCGAAGTTGCGCAGCTCTCTGACGATGATCCGCAGGCGCGGAAAAAAGCGCTGCTTCAATTACATTCCGGAATCGATCGCGCTACTCGTCTGGTTGATCAACTGCTCACGCTATCGCGGCTGGACTCACTGGATAACCTTCAGGACGTCGCGGAGATCCCGCTTGAAGATCTCCTGCAATCGTCGGTGATGGATATTTACCACACGGCGCAGCAGGCGAAAATTGACGTACGACTGACACTCAATGCCCACGGCATCAAACGCACCGGACAACCGCTGTTGCTAAGTTTGTTGGTACGAAACCTTCTGGATAACGCCGTGCGTTACAATCCACAGGGCAGCGTGGTGGACGTCACGCTGAATGCCGATAGTTTCATCGTGAGGGATAACGGCCCCGGTGTGACGCCAGAGGCACTGGCGAGAATTGGCGAACGCTTCTATCGCCCACCCGGACAAACCGCTACCGGCAGTGGACTTGGGCTATCGATTGTCCAGCGAATCGCCAAATTGCATGGCATGAATGTTGAGTTTGGGAATGCGGAACAAGGTGGATTTGAGGCGAAGGTGAGCTGGTAAGGGTAAGACTTTTGCTAAATTAGCAAAAGACTTTGCACATTTTGCTAATTTCACCGTACCGCTCTGTGACGTACTATAGTCGACAAACGTCTCACCTTGAGGTTAAAAAAATGAGCAACATCCTGATTATCAACGGCGCGAAAAAATTCGCCCACTCCAATGGTCAACTGAACGACACCCTGACCGAAGTCGCGGATGGCACGCTGCGCGACCTCGGGCATGATGTCCACATCGTTCGCGCCGACAGCGACTACGATGTCAAAGCGGAAGTACAAAACTTTCTCTGGGCTGATGTGGTGATCTGGCAGATGCCAGGCTGGTGGATGGGCGCGCCGTGGACAGTGAAAAAATACATTGATGATGTATTCACCGAAGGTCACGGCACGCTGTACGCCAGCGATGGTCGTACCCGCAAAGATCCGTCGAAAAAATACGGTTCCGGCGGCCTGGTACAGGGCAAAAAATATATGCTTTCTCTGACCTGGAACGCACCAATGGAAGCCTTCACCGAAAAAGATCAGTTCTTCCACGGCGTTGGCGTTGACGGTGTGTATCTGCCGTTCCATAAAGCAAACCAATTCCTTGGCATGGAACCGCTGCCGACATTTATCGCTAATGACGTGATAAAAATGCCTGATGTTCCCCGCTATACTGAAGAATATCGCAAGCATCTTGTGGAAATTTTTGGTTAACTAGAGCTCTGGCTTTAGAAGGAGTTAACCATGATTACAGTAATCGCAGAAATCCGTACTCGTCCTGGTCAACATCACCGTCAGGCAGTGTTGGATCAGTTTGCTAAAATTGTTCCAACCGTACTGAAAGAAGAAGGTTGCCACGGCTATGCGCCAATGGTGGATTGCGCTGCTGGCGTGAGTTTCCAGTCTATGGCACCGGATTCTATCGTGATGATTGAGCAGTGGGAAAGCATCGCGCATCTTGAAGCGCATCTGCAAACCCCGCACATGAAAGCATATAGCGAAGCCGTAAAAGGTGACGTGCTGGAGATGAATATTCGTATCCTGCAGCCGGGGCTTTGACATTTCTAAAAAGAGGCCGGTGCTGCTACCGGTCTCAGCCCAGATTAGCCATTCTTTCTTCCCGTTTTCAGTCCTCGATGGAAATCGTTAATTCGCTTAATGGTTTTAACCGCACGCTGCGGCACTGCGGAAGCCACCGACCAAACAATCATTTCCAGGCACAACAATACCGTACCATGTAGTGGCGTTTTCCCCTTTTCATCCCCGCGCGGAACATGAATCACGATACTGGCGTCTTTGCTAAAACGTGAATCCAGCGCGTTTGTCAGCAAAATAACAGGGATCCCCAGCCGCCTCGCCTCACGAAGCGTTGTCAGCCCTTCCCGGTGCGCAGATTTTTGCGCCATCATGATCAGAACATCGCCACGTTGAAGCGCGATCAGTTGCTCGGCAAGGCCAATACCCGTACGGTTTAGTGCCGTGGCAGGCAAACCTATGCGGTTGAATAGTCGTGCGGTATAGTCCGCCAGGATACCCGAAGCGCCAATGCCAAAAATAGCGACTTGCCGTGCCTGCACCAACAACGCTACAGCTTGCGCAAGCGCGTGGCGGTTTTCAGGCTCTGACAGGACATTACAAGTATACAAATGCCCTTCAAGAACAAAGTCGATTGCGGTGTTAACATCGCTCGTCAAGTTACTCACCGTCGTAGACATCTTTTCGCTGGAACTAAGGGCTGGACCAAGCCACTGTTCCAGAGTGCGTTTCAGATCACGCAGCCCGGCAAACCCCAGAGCCTGTATAGCCCTGATAACTGTGGCATCGGAAGTGTTCAACGTGGCCGCAATTTCCATCGCCGTTTGCTCGAGTACCACTTCACGATGCTCATTAATGTAGCTTGCGACAGCTCTTAACCCAGGCGTTAACTGACTCGCGCGAGTGCGAAAACGCTCACCATAAATATCAACCCGCGTTTTGTCTTTCTGGATCATTTAGCCTCCGGTAGAGGTCGTCCCGCAATTTGTGATTGTATCTGCGCAGCCATCAGCCCCAGAGATGCAAAGGAGTTAGAAATCGCCTCTTCACGAGAAATCAGCACATAGCGCCCGGAACGACAGGCCGTCAGAAACTGACACCATCCCGGCATGACTTTTTCCATTGCTGCCAGCTCATCCTGAGGTTTACCACCGGTGTCACCGCGCCAGGTTGCAAAAACAAAATCGGCATCCAGTTCAGGTAAACGCTCTGCGCTCACATCCATTCGCCCACCTTCAGGAATGCTCTCAATCAGCGGCGGAAAGCGAAAACCAGCATCGCGTAATACCCGCCCCAGCGAATGATAGCTATGCATCACATTAATTTTTCCCTGATTTGCCTGAATCACCGATACCGTTATTTTTTGGCTGTCCAGCGTCGCCTTCAGCGCATTGATTTGTGCCTGATAGCGGCGTTCAAGTATCGCCAGCTGCGACTGCGTTCCTGTAAGTTCTGCCAGCTTGCGGTAGATTTCTGGCGCGCCGCCTTTGAGATGATCAATGCTCACCGTGGGCGCAATTTTTTCCAGTTGTTCAATGGGCGTATTACGGGTCGGTTCTGTGATGATCAGGTCAGGTTTTGCCGCCACAATCGCTTCAATATCAATATCAGCGGTGCCAATAAAAGCGATCGATGAATTATCAAAGTCGACACCTGTCAATAACGCGCCTGATCGAATGAAATGGCTACCGTCAGGCCGGGTTCGCCCGTGGCTGGCGACAGGAGGTACACCGAGCTCAATCAGAGGAATAGTGATATCAAGATCGTGTAAAGAGACAATTCTCTTTGGATGAGCAGGAACAGTGACTTTGCGCCCTAAATCATCAGTAAAGACCTGAACAGGTTCTGTCGCGCGGGCAAAGAATGACAACAGTATCAGCAGAGAAAAAAATAAACGCATATAACTCCCATTAAAAACTGTTCCTGCGCTGCCAGAGCAGTAGCAAAAAGAATGGTCCACCAATCAATGAAATAATGATTCCGGCAGGCAGTTGCAAAGGCAAAAAAGCCAAACGACCAATGCTATCCGCCAGGATGACTAACAACGCCCCCGATACGGCGCTCCCCAGCAGTAATGTCGTCTGCCCGCCACGTAGAATAAAACGTGATATATGGGGTGCTATCAATCCGACAAAACCGATGTTACCAACACACGAAACGCAGACGGCTGTCAGGATTATTGGTGCGGCGACACGTAACAACGCCAGACGAGAACTATTCACCCCTAACCCGGTTGCAACCTGATGACCAAGCAGAGCGATATCCGCCGTCCTGGCGGTGAACAGCAATAAAAGAGCGGCTGGCAACATCCAACAGGCTGAAATACCGACTAACATCCAGTTAGCTGCATGCAGGCTTCCCGATAACCACATCAATGCAGTTTGTACATCTCGAACATCTGCAGTGGTCATAAATACACCGATACCGGCGGCGAAAAACCAGGAAACACCAATACCAATCAGAACAAATCGCGGGCGGGAAATATCGCGCGCACAAAAAATCACGATTAAAGCCACCAACAAGCCACCAGCAAGACCAGCCACTGGACGCCAGAACATTCCCAGCATTGGAAACTGGAAAATCAGCCACAGCACCGCCACGCTACATCCTTCTTTGACGCCGATTAAACCAGGATCGGCAAGGCCGTTACGCGCAATGGATTGCATCGCGGCCCCCGCCATACCTAACATGGCTCCGCATAGCAATGCCATGATGACTCTCGGCAAGCGAATATCCTGCACAATATAACGTGCGTCTGTGCTTACGTTTTCTGGAGCAAACAACGCTCGTCCTACTTCCGATGCCGGGACAGAAAAAGAACCATGCATCAGACCGAATATCAGTATTCCAACCGCAAACAGAAACAGCCCACCAAGCAACACCAGATTTTTAGGGCGTACCAGTGTCGAAAACTTACCAACACGTAGTGGACGTAGCCCGACGTTCATTATCCGACTCATTTGAACATCCTCGTCGCCATAATGACAAAAACAGGCGCACCAACTAACGCCGTCATGACACCGGTCGCTAACTCATGGGGCGTGAAAAGCGTCCGAGCAATAATATCTGCCAGTAATAACAAAAGCGCGCCGACACAAGCTGAAAGAGGGAGCAGAACGCGCAGATCCGCTGATACCAGACGCCTGACAATCTGCGGTACTAGCAGACCGACAAAACCAATGGGGCCAGCAATCGATACGGCTGCGCCACAGAGCAACGCGATCGCAAGCAGAGTGAATGTTCGCGTGCGGAGTACCGAGACGCCCAGCCCCTGCGCCATGCGATCACCCAGTGCCAACATGTTAAGAGAGGGCGCAAGGTAAATGGCTAACACAACCCCCCCCAGAGAAAACCAGGCGGACGTACCCAGCGTCGCCCAATCCTGCCCCGCTAAATCACCTGCTAGCCATGTCCGCATCGCCAGCAGTGTTTGTTCGTCAAGAATCAGGATTGCAGCCGTTATTGAGGACACGAACGCCGATAGCGCCACGCCACATAAAGTAACTTTCATTGGCGTTAACCCTGAACGCCCTGCGGAGGAAAGCAGCAATATCAACAGGAACAATAACGCGCCGCCCGTAGATGCCAGCAGTGGGCGTCCAACCGGAAAGGCCAGCCCAAGCGCACTGGCAGCAACGACAGCAAGAGCGGCTCCGGCATTTAAGCCTAAAATATGTGGCTCCCCCAATGGGTTACGAATGACAGCCTGCAACAAAGCACCAGCAACTCCAAGAGAAGCACCGGTAAGCAATGCTGCCGCTAAACGCGGCAAACGGAGTCTTACAATTACGTTGTGATCGAAGTTTTGCGGATCAAAATGAAGAAATGCCTGCAACACCGTTTGTGGTGCAATAAATCGGGCACCAATCCCTGGATATACCACGCATCCCACCAGCAGTAAGGCGAGGAAAATTACAGTAACCAGCCCTGTGCGCATCATACTTTTTCTACACCACGAAACGGCATGAAGAACGGCTTTCCCGTCAGAGGATTTATTGATGCGTGAACATCAACGTCAAAGACAGCTTTTACCAGCTCAGGCGTGCAATGCTCCCCCTCATTCAACACACGCACCACTTTCCCCTGGCGTAAAAATATCAACGTATCACCATAATTGACGGCAAAATTCAGATCATGCAACACCACGACGACTGTACGCCCGTGATGACGCGTTAAATCATGTAATAACTCAAGAATTTCAACCTGATAACGTAAATCAAGCCAGGTTGTGGGTTCATCCAGCAGGATATAAGGCGTCTTTTGCGCCAACACCATCGCAATCCAGCAACGCTGGCGCTGCCCACCAGAAAGTTTTTCAACAGGTAAATGTGCAAACTCCTGCGTACCGGTTAATTTCAGGGCCTCTTCTACCGCCTGCTCGTCGGCGTCGCTCCATTGACGAATGAAATTCTGCCAGGGAAAACGCCCACGCGACACCAGTTCATAAACGGTTAAGCCCTCCGGCAATAATGGCGACTGCGGCAAGATCCCAAGTCTACGGGATAACGCTTTCGTTGGTTGCTCGTGAATCGCTTTACCATCCAGCAATATCGAGCCGCCCATAGGTTGCAAGATACGTGCAATGGTGCTGAGCAACGTCGACTTTCCACAGCCGTTTGCCCCAACCAGAACGGTCATTTTTTCTGTGGGAACGGAGAAAGAAACACCATCAACAATGATTTTCTTGTGATACCCGGCAGAAACATTGTCGAGGATCAGCCCCTGCCCTTTTGCGTTATGTGCCACGTGTACGCCAACTTAATCAAAGACAAACAAAAATAAAACTCATTCTCCTTTGAGAGTTTGACGCCACAAAATGTAGTAGTCAAGAAGTTAAAAGCCATACAAAAACAAGGTAAATAACAGGTGAAATATTTTTAAAGATAAAAATAAAACCATTAAATATTAATAAATTACCATCAGTTGAATTGCATTAACCTCTCATAAAAACACATGTAGCAATTTTTTGTTATTTCTCATTTACTACTACATCACCGCATGGTTGAATGATTCTCAATTACATATCCGATGGTGAAATAACAAACGGATAGTGCTTAGTGAGCAACAAGAAACAATTTTCACTCACGACAATCCGTGAGTTTTTGGGATAACAGACTAAATAGCTAAGTTCACACCTTCATTCTCAGGAATCAAAGGTCGGGCGCTCTTTTCACTGCTCTTTGCAGCACCAATGATTCATGCAACCGACACTGCAACGACCAAAGATGGCGAAACAATCACTGTTACAGCGGATGCAAATACCGCAACTGAGGCGACCGATGGTTATCAACCTCTGAGCACTTCCACGGCGACATTAACCGATATGCCGATGCTGGATATCCCGCAGGTGGTCAATACGGTTAGCGATCAGGTTCTGGAAGATCAGAATGCGACGACGCTGGATGAAGCGCTTTATAACGTCAGTAACGTGGTACAGACCAATACATTAGGCGGAACTCAGGACGCCTTTGTACGTCGTGGATTTGGTGCTAACCGGGATGGCTCCATCATGACCAACGGCCTGCGAACTGTACTTCCTCGCAGTTTCAACGCCGCCACAGAACGTGTGGAAGTGCTAAAAGGTCCGGCCTCCACGCTGTATGGCATTCTCGATCCTGGTGGATTGATTAACGTCGTGACCAAGCGCCCGGAAAAAACATTCCATGGTTCTGTCTCAGCCACGTCCTCCAGTTTTGGCGGAGGCACTGGGCAACTTGATATCACAGGTCCCATTGAAGGCACTCAGCTGGCATACCGCCTGACGGGGGAAGTGCAGGATGAAGATTACTGGCGAAACTTCGGTAAAGAGCGCAGTACATTTATTGCCCCGTCACTCACCTGGTTTGGTGATAATGCAACAGTAACCATGCTCTATTCCCATCGGGACTATAAAACTCCGTTCGATCGTGGAACGATTTTCGACCTTACGACGAAACAGCCCGTAAACGTTGATCGAAAAATACGTTTTGACGAACCGTTTAATATTACAGATGGTCAGTCCGATCTGGCGCAACTCAACGCAGAATATCATCTCAATAGCCAGTGGACAGCGCGCTTTGATTACAGCTACAGCCAGGATAAATACAGCGACAATCAGGCTCGCGTTACCGCGTATGATGCAACGACAGGAACGCTGACACGGCGTGTTGATGCAACTCAGGGATCTACCCAGCGTATGCATTCTACTCGCGCGGATCTGCAAGGGAATGTTGATATTGCTGGGTTCTATAATGAGATTCTGGGTGGGGTGTCATATGAATATTATGATCTTCTGCGCACAGATATGATTCGCTGTAAAAACGCTAAAGATTTCAATATTTACAACCCCGTTTATGGCAATACCAGCAAATGCACAACGGTTTCGGCGTCGGACAGTGATCAGACGATCAAACAGGAGAGCTACTCAGCGTATGCACAGGACGCGCTCTATCTGACCGATAACTGGATTGCCGTCGCCGGGATCCGCTATCAGTATTACACGCAGTATGCGGGTAAAGGCCGTCCTTTTAATGTCAATACTGACAGCCGCGATGAACAATGGACGCCCAAACTGGGGTTAGTCTACAAACTGACGCCATCGGTATCCTTATTTGCTAATTATTCGCAAACATTTATGCCGCAATCGTCAATTGCCAGCTACATCGGAGATCTTCCACCGGAATCATCTAATGCTTACGAAGTCGGGGCAAAATTCGAGCTGTTCGATGGTATAACCGCAGATATTGCGCTGTTTGATATCCATAAACGTAACGTGTTGTATACCGAAAGTATTGGTGATGAAACCATCGCCAAAACGGCAGGCCGCGTTCGTTCAAGAGGGGTAGAAGTCGACCTTGCGGGAGCATTAACTGAAAACATTAATATCATTGCCAGCTACGGCTATACCGATGCTAAGGTTCTGGAAGATCCTGATTATGCAGGGAAACCATTGCCGAATGTTCCTCGTCATACCGGTTCGCTATTCCTGACCTATGACATTCATAACATGCCAGGCAATAACACACTGACGTTTGGCGGTGGTGGACATGGCGTAAGCCGTCGTTCGGCAACCAATGGGGCTGACTATTATCTGCCAGGCTATTTCGTTGCCGATGCCTTCGCCGCATACAAAATGAAATTGCAGTATCCGGTCACACTGCAATTAAACGTCAAAAACCTGTTTGATAAAACGTATTACACCTCTTCCATCGCCACAAATAATCTGGGGAATCAGATTGGCGATCCGCGTGAAGTGCAATTCACGGTGAAAATGGAATTTTGATCAAAAAAGCCCGGTATACACTTGTATACCGGGCTATGTTTTATTCTTCTGGCGGGAGGATTATCAGACCTCAATCTCCGCCATGTCGCCTTTCTCTTGCAACCAGTTGCGGCGATCTTCCGAGCGTTTCTTCGCCAGCAGCATATCCATCATCGCGTCAGTACGCTGATCGTCTTCATCATCGATAGTCAACTGCACCAGACGGCGAGTGTTCGGATCAAGCGTGGTTTCGCGCAATTGCATCGGGTTCATTTCCCCCAGACCTTTAAAACGCTGAACGTTCGGCTTGCCTTTCTTGCGTTTTAATTGCTCAAGTACGCCCTCTTTCTCTTCTTCCGTCAGCGCGTAATAAACCTCTTTCCCGAGGTCAATACGGTAGAGCGGTGGCAGTGCAACGTAAACGTGACCGTGTTTCACCAATGCGCGGAAGTGTTTTACAAACAAAGCGCAGAGCAGCGTGGCAATGTGCAGACCATCGGAGTCAGCATCCGCCAGGATACAGATCTTGCCGTAACGAAGCTGGCTCAAATCGTCGCTGTCAGGATCGATACCGATCGCTACCGAAATATCGTGCACTTCCTGCGAAGCCAGCACTTCGTCGGAGGAGACTTCCCAGGTGTTAAGGATCTTACCTTTCAGTGGCATGATCGCCTGATATTCGCGATCGCGCGCCTGCTTGGCAGATCCGCCTGCGGAGTCACCTTCCACAAGGAACAGTTCGGTACGGTTAAGATCCTGCGCGGTACAGTCAGCCAATTTACCAGGCAGCGCCGGGCCGCTGGTTAGCTTTTTACGCACCACTTTTTTAGCCGCACGCATACGACGCTGGGCACTGGAAATCGCCATCTCTGCCAGCAGCTCCGCCGCCTGAACGTTCTGGTTCAGCCACAGGATGAAGGCATCTTTCACCACGCCCGAAACGAATGCCGCACACTGACGCGAAGAGAGACGCTCTTTGGTCTGCCCGGCAAACTGTGGATCCTGCATTTTTACTGACAGCACATAGGCGCAGCGATCCCAGATATCTTCCGCCGACAGCTTCACGCCGCGCGGCAGAATGTTGCGATATTCACAGAACTCGCGCATCGCATCCAGCAGGCCCTGACGCAAGCCATTAACGTGCGTACCACCCTGCATCGTTGGGATCAGGTTGACGTAGCTTTCGGTCAGCAGTTCACCGCCTTCCGGCAGCCACAGTAGCGCCCAGTCCACAGCTTCAGTATCACCAGCGAAATTACCGATAAACGGTTTTTCCGGCAGCGTCGGTAAACCGTTTACCGCTTCCGCCAGGTAATCATTCAGACCGTCCTGATAGCACCAGCGCTGTTCGGTGTTGTTGATCTCATCTTTAAAGGTGATCTCAACACCAGGGCACAGTACCGCTTTGGCTTTCAGCACATGTGTCAGGCGTGAAACAGAAAAACGCGGGCTGTCAAAGAAGGTTTCATCCGGCCAGAAGTGCACGCTGGTACCGGTATTGCGCTTACCGCAAGTGCCGACAACCTGTAAATCCTGCACCTTTTCGCCATTTTCAAAGGCGATGTTATAAACCTGACCATCGCGGCGTACGTTAACTTCTACGCGCTTCGACAGGGCGTTAACTACCGAAATCCCCACGCCATGCAGGCCGCCAGAGAACTGGTAATTTTTGTTAGAGAATTTACCGCCTGCATGCAGACGGCAAAGAATCAGTTCAACCGCCGGTACACCCTCTTCCGGGTGAATATCCACCGGCATCCCACGCCCATCGTCAATAACTTCTAACGACTGGTCAGCATGTAAGATTACATCCACGCGTTTTGCGTGACCCGCCAGTGCTTCATCGACACTGTTATCAATAACTTCTTGCCCCAAATGGTTAGGGCGAGTGGTATCGGTATACATTCCCGGACGGCGGCGAACCGGCTCAAGCCCGGTGAGTACCTCAATGGCATCAGCGTTATAAGTTTGCGTCATGGTTTAAGTTAGCAATTCGAGTTGATCGTCAGAGATGGTGCAGACCAAGAAAATCGACGATCGGGTTGAAATAATCTTCGAAGCCCGTGAATGCGTGGTTGCCGCCTTCTATGACAGTCTGGCGGCAGGAAGCGTAGTACGCCACCGCCTGGCGGTAATCCAGCACTTCATCTCCCGTCTGTTGCAGCAGCCAGATCAAATCCGGCGCTTCCAGCGGGTCAATCTGCATGACTTTGAGATCGTAAATATGGCGTGACTCTAGCACATATTGCTGCCCGGTGTAGGGGTTCTCGTTCTGACCGAGATAGTCCGTCAGCAGTTCAAACGGGCGCACCGCCGGGTTTACCACCACTGCGGGCAGCATAAAACATTGCGACAACCAGGTGGCGTAATATCCCCCCAGTGACGAACCGACAATACCCAGCGAATCGCCGCCATGTTCCAGGACAATGGATTCCAGCAGTTCTGCCGCATCGGAAGGATACGGCGGCAACTGCGGGATGATCATCTCAACGCCAGGGTGATGTTCCGCAAGCCAGCTTTTTAACAAGCTCGCTTTTGCAGAGCGCGGCGAGCTGTTGAAACCGTGTAAATAAAGAAGCGTAGACATCAGTAGCCTTCTGAAGCGGTATCAGGTTGGAAACGTGTGTCCGCCAGGCGATGCACCTCGGTGGTCAGCGTGCCATCAGCATGTAACTCGAGAGTACGCCAGCCGGGCGCGATGGTGTCCAGCGTAAAGTTGGAACAGTGCGGCTTAAATTGCACACAGGTCGACGGCGTTGCCAGCAGGCGGCGACCGTTCCAGTCGAGATCCAGCTCCTGATGAATATGACCGCACAGCAAGTATTTGACATGCGGAAACTTCGCCAGCACGGTATCCAGTTCGCCCGCGTTACGCAGGCTGTGTTGATCAAGCCAACTACAACCCGCAGGTAACGGATGATGATGCAGCAGCAGCAACGTATGGCGTTCTGGCGCATCGGCCAGTTTACGTTCCAGCCACTCAAGCTGAAATTCGCTCAGCTCACCGTGCGGCACGCCAAACACCTGGCTATCCAGCAACAGGATTTGCCATTGCTCACCAATAAACACCCGCTTCGCCGGGGAGATACCCGCATCCTGTAACGCGCTGTACATCGCGGGCTGGAAATCGTGGTTGCCCGGCAGCCAGACGCAGGGCGCACGAAAACTTGCGATGCCTTCAGCGAAATGCTGATAGGCCGCAGAGGATTGATCCTGCGCTAAATCACCTGTCGCGACAATCAGGTCGAATTCGTGCTGGTGTGGACGAATCGCCTCCAGCACCGCCTGGTAGCTTTCCCAGGTGTTTACCCCTAACAGGGCTTCGTGCTTTTGTGCAAACAGGTGAGTGTCGGTAATTTGTAAAATCCTGACTCTGGCCTCACCAGCCAGAGGAAGGGTTAACAGGCTTTCCAAATGGTGTCCTTAGGTTTCACGACGCTAGTAAACCGGAATCGCCATCGCTCCATGTGCTAAACAGTATCGCAACCAGTCCGCTAAAAACTGGTTAATTTGATGCTTTTCGTCGCGTTGATGCAACTTTTTATTAGGATAATCATACCGCGCTTTGAAGCGAAAAATCTGCTGGCTTGAACACACTTCAGCCACCATCGCGTCATGATACAGACGCACCGTCATTGACGGAAGGCTCCAGTAACTGATCGCGGGCGCAGTCTGTTCTATTGTCACCAGGGTAGTGTATCGGGTCGATTCCACAATCGTCAGCCGATATTGTGCGTTTGCCACCTGATAGCTTACAGTTTCGCCGGGTGCGTCATTGCGCGGCAACAAACGGCGCAATTGTGAAAAGTTCATCTCGCACAGGCGCATCATTTCAGGAAAGTCAGGTGTGTAACGCTTCATTTATGCCCACTCATTTTTTAACGCTTGATGATGCAACTGCAGCCATTGCAAAGCGATGACCGACGCTGCGTTGTCGATTTTCCCCTCTTCTACCCACTGGTATGCCTGTTCCCGGCTTACCACATGAACGCGAATATCTTCGTTTTCATCAGCCAGACCGTGAATACCGCTTGCGGTCGTGGCGTCCACTTCGCCCACCATAATTGACGAACGCTCACTGGTGCCCCCCGGGCTTGCCAGGAAACTTAACACCGGTTTGGTCCGTTTGACTATCAGTCCCGCCTCTTCAATCGCTTCGCGACGGGCAACATCTTCCACACTTTCACCCTCTTCAATCATCCCGGCAACCATCTCCAGTAGCCAGGGGGTTTTGCTGGTGTCGTACGCGGCAATCCGAATCTGCTCAATCAGCACAACTTCATCACGTACTGGGTCAAAGGGTAGCAAGACTGCGGCGTGACCGCGCTCAAAAATTTCCCGCCGTACCTCATGACTCATTTGCCCGTTGAATAGACGATGACGAAATCTATAAAGATCTAATGAAAAAAAGCCGCGATAAAGTGTTTCTCGTGCAATAATTTCTACATCGTTTTTGCCAAATGTAACGGGCAGGTTGTCTGGCTTAAGCATTGTTAATGTCCTGGCACTAATAGTGAATTAAATGTGAATTTCAGCGACGTTTGACTGCCGTTTGAGCAGTCATGTGTTAAATTGAGGCACATTAACGCCCTATGGCACGTAACGCCAACCTTTTGCGGTAGCGGCTTCTGCTAGAATCCGCAATAATTTTACAGTTTGATCGCGCTAAATACTGCTTCACCACAAGGAATGCAAATGAAGAAATTGCTCCCCATTCTTATCGGCCTGAGCCTCTCTGGGTTCAGTTCGTTGAGCCAGGCCGAGAACCTGATGCAAGTTTATCAGCAAGCACGCCTTAGTAACCCGGAATTGCGTAAGTCTGCCGCCGATCGTGATGCTGCCTTTGAAAAAATTAATGAAGCGCGCAGTCCATTACTGCCACAGCTAGGTTTAGGTGCAGATTACACCTATAGCAACGGCTACCGCGACGCGAACGGCATCAACTCTAACGCGACCAGTGCGTCCCTGCAGTTAACTCAATCCATTTTTGATATGTCGAAATGGCGTGCGTTAACGCTGCAGGAAAAAGCAGCTGGGATTCAGGACGTCACGTATCAGACCGATCAACAAACCTTGATCCTCAACACCGCGACCGCTTATTTCAACGTGTTGAATGCTATTGACGTTCTTTCCTATACACAGGCGCAAAAAGAAGCGATCTACCGTCAATTAGATCAAACCACCCAACGTTTTAACGTGGGCCTGGTAGCGATCACCGACGTGCAGAACGCCCGCGCACAGTACGATACCGTGCTGGCGAACGAAGTGACCGCACGTAATAACCTTGATAACGCGGTAGAGCAGCTGCGCCAGATCACCGGTAACTATTATCCGGAACTGGCGGCGCTGAATGTCGAAAACTTTAAAACCGACAAACCGCAGCCGGTTAACGCGCTGCTGAAAGAAGCCGAAAAACGCAACCTGTCGCTGTTACAGGCACGCTTGAGCCAGGACCTGGCGCGCGAGCAAATTCGCCAGGCGCAGGATGGTCACTTACCGACTCTGGATTTAACGGCTTCTACCGGGATTTCTGACACCTCATATAGCGGTTCGAAAACCCGTGGTGCCGCTGGTACCCAGTATGACGATAGCAATATGGGCCAGAACAAAGTTGGTCTGAGCTTCTCGCTGCCGATTTATCAGGGCGGAATGGTTAACTCGCAGGTGAAACAGGCCCAGTACAACTTTGTTGGTGCCAGTGAGCAACTGGAAAGCGCCCATCGTAGCGTCGTGCAAACCGTACGTTCCTCCTTCAACAACATTAATGCTTCTATCAGTAGCATTAACGCCTACAAACAAGCCGTAGTTTCCGCTCAAAGCTCATTAGACGCGATGGAAGCGGGCTACTCGGTCGGTACGCGTACCATTGTTGATGTGTTGGATGCGACCACCACGCTGTACAACGCCAAGCAAGAGCTGGCGAATGCGCGTTATAACTACCTGATTAATCAGCTGAATATTAAGTCAGCCCTGGGTACGTTGAACGAGCAGGATCTGCTGGCACTGAACAATACGCTGAGCAAACCGGTTTCCACTAACCCGGAAAACGTTGCCCCGCAAACGCCGGAACAGAATGCTATTGCTGATGGTTATGCACCTGATAGCCCGGCACCCGTCGTTCAGCAAACATCCGCACGCACTACCACCAGTAACGGTCATAACCCTTTCCGTAACTGATGACGACGACGGGGCTTCGGCCCCGTCTGAACGTAAGGCAACGTAAAGATACGGGTTATCTGCCGCATTCTTCCCCCTTCTCGCTTCAATTTCGACCAGCCATCCTCTATTCTGATGGGTATTTACCACTGGTCCCGGAAGACAAAAATGAAACGGACAAAATCCATACGCCACGCATCGTTCCGCAAAAACTGGAGCGCACGCCATCTGACACCAGTCGCTCTCGCGGTTGCCACTGTTTTTATGCTGGCTGGCTGTGAAAAGAGTGATGAAACAGTGTCTCTCTATCAAAATGCTGACGACTGTTCAGCTGCAAACCCAGGCAAAAGCGCCGAATGTACCACTGCGTACAACAATGCGCTGAAAGAAGCCGAACGTACTGCGCCGAAATACGCCACTCGTGAAGACTGTATTGCTGAATTTGGCGAAGGTCAGTGCCAGCAGGCACCAGCCCAGGCTGGTATGGCACCAGAAAACCAGGCGCAGGCCCAGCAATCGAGCGGGAGTTTCTGGATGCCGCTGATGGCCGGTTACATGATGGGGCGTCTGATGGGCGGCGGCGCGGGATTTGCACAGCAGCCGCTGTTCTCCTCGAAAAACCCAGCCAGCCCGGCTTACGGTAAATATACCGACGCGACGGGTAAAAACTATGGCGCAGCGCAGCCAGGCCGCACCATGACCGTACCGAAGACGGCAATGGCACCAAAACCGGCGACCACCACCACCGTTACTCGTGGCGGTTTTGGTGAATCTGTTGCCAAACAAAGCACTATGCAACGTAGCGCAACCGGCACCTCTTCTCGTTCAATGGGTGGCTGATACCGATGGAAAGAGTCAGTATTACCGAGCGCCCGGACTGGCGCGGAAAAGCCCACGAATACGGTTTCAATTTTCACACCATGTACGGCGAACCGTATTGGTGTGAAGATGCTTACTACAAGTTGACCCTCGCCCAGGTTGAAAAGCTGGAAGAAGTCACCGCCGAATTGCACCAGATGTGCCTGAAAGTGGTGGAAAAAGTGATCGCCAGCGATGAGCTGATGACCAAATTCCGCATTCCAAAACACACCTGGAGTTTTGTGCGCCAGTCATGGCTGACTCACCAGCCATCGCTTTATTCGCGTCTTGATCTGGCGTGGGATGGCACTGGCGAACCTAAACTTCTGGAAAATAACGCCGATACGCCAACGTCACTGTATGAAGCCGCATTCTTTCAGTGGATCTGGCTGGAAGATCAGCTTAACGCCGGTAACCTGCCGGAAGGCAGCGACCAGTTTAACAGTCTGCAAGAAAAGCTGATCGATCGCTTTGTCGAGCTGCGTGAACAGTATGGCTTCCAGTTGCTGCATCTCACCTGCTGTCGCGACACGGTGGAAGATCGCGGAACCATTCAGTATTTGCAGGACTGCGCGACAGAAGCTGAAATCGCTACTGAATTCCTCTACATCGACGATATCGGTTTAGGCGAAAAAGGTCAGTTCACGGATTTACAGGATCAGGTGATTTCTAACCTGTTCAAGCTGTATCCGTGGGAATTTATGCTGCGTGAGATGTTCTCCACCAAGCTGGAGGATGCAGGCGTACGCTGGCTGGAACCGGCGTGGAAGAGCATTATCTCCAACAAAGCGCTTCTGCCGCTACTGTGGGAGATGTTCCCGAATCACCCGAACCTGCTGCCCGCTTATTTTGCGGAAGATGATCATCCGCAAATGGAAAAATATGTGGTTAAACCGATCTTCTCCCGTGAAGGCGCAAACGTGTCGATCATTGAGAACGGCAAAACCATTGAAGCAGCGGAAGGTCCGTATGGCGAAGAAGGGATGATTGTTCAGCAATTCCACCCGTTACCGAAATTCGGCGACAGCTATATGCTGATTGGTAGCTGGCTGGTGAATGATCAACCTGCCGGAATTGGCATTCGTGAAGACCGTGCATTGATCACCCAGGATATGTCTCGGTTTTATCCACATATTTTTGTTGAATAAGCCATGATACCGGATGGCACTCGCCATCCGGTAATTATTAGCCTATCTGCACCGACAACATACTTAAACTGCCCATTTCTATACCATCGACCGGAATGGTAATTGGCTCCTGCCCATCCCACGCACCTAAGACATACAACAACGGCAGATAGTGCTCTGGCGTTGGGTTCGATAACGCGCCACCTTCATGGTCGAGATAATTCACCAGAGGATGTTGTTCCACCGGCCCTTGCCACGTCAGATTCGCTTTCACATACTCATTAAACGACGTCGCCCACGGATACGGTGAACTATCACCGTGCCACTTCACTGTACGCAGGTTATGCACCACGTTGCCACTGGCGACCAACATTATCCCTTCATCACGCAGCGCTGCCAGTTTGCGCCCCATTTCGAAATGCCAGGCGGCAGGTTTGCTACTGTCGATACTCAACTGCACCATCGGAATATCGGCGTCAGGATACATCTTAATCAGCACGCCCCACGAGCCGTGGTCAAAGCCCCAGGCTTCTTTATCCAGCGTCACCGGGACCGGCGCTAACAGCTCAACCAGATGCTGTGCCAGCGCAGGCGAACCCGGAGCAGGATAATGCGTGTCGTACAGCGCCTGCGGGAAGCCACCAAAGTCATGAATCGTGGGCGGCGTCTCCATCGCGGTCACTCCTGTTCCACGGGTAAACCAGTGAGCCGAAACCACCACAATCGCTTGCGGGCGTGGCAATGTCATCCCCAACTTCTGCCAGCTGCGGGTATACAAATTATCTTCCAGCACGTTCATCGGACTACCGTGACCTAAAAACAATGCTGGCATACGTGTTGAAGACATGATGATATCCTTAACTAAAGGTGTCATTTTGATATCCTCACAATACGCTTGTTCGGCGGAGTAAGAACCCGGATAACAATGATGATGATCATCAGTTATTTTGACGATCTGCCTGAAGGTGAAGATTTATAAGGAGTTGTCGATGTCAGTACCTCTCATTCTGACCATACTGGCGGGGGCAGCCACGTTTATTGGCGCGTTTCTCGGCGTTCTCGGGCAAAAACCCTCGAACCGACTGCTGGCATTTTCGCTAGGGTTTGCAGCGGGGATCATGTTGCTTATCTCATTGATGGAGATGCTCCCTGCCGCATTAGCCGCCGAAGGAATGTCCCCCGTTCTGGGCTACGGGATGTTTATCTTTGGTCTGCTGGGCTATTTTGGTCTGGACCGCATGTTGCCGCATGCGCATCCGCAGGATTTAATGCAAAAATCGGTGCAACCGTTGCCCAAATCGATCAGGCGCACTGCTATTCTGCTCACTCTTGGAATCAGCCTGCATAACTTCCCGGAAGGGATTGCCACCTTTGTTACAGCAAGCAGTAACCTGGAGCTGGGCTTTGGCATCTCACTGGCCGTGGCGTTGCACAATATTCCTGAAGGTCTGGCGGTTGCGGGGCCGGTTTACGCGGCAACGGGGTCGAAACGCACCGCAATTCTGTGGGCGGGGATTTCTGGGCTGGCGGAAATTCTCGGCGGCGTGCTGGCGTGGTTAATCCTTGGTAGCATGATTTCCCCGGTGGTCATGGCGGCAATCATGGCGGCGGTTGCAGGAATCATGGTGGCGCTCTCCGTGGACGAATTAATGCCGTTAGCCAAAGAGATTGATCCCAATAATAATCCCAGCTATGGCGTGCTGTGTGGGATGTCAGTAATGGGATTTAGTTTAGTGCTGCTACAAACGGCGGGAATTGGTTAAAGACGATAATAACAGATGTTGCCCATTGCTAAAGGCAACATCTGTATCGTTATTAAAGGTATTATTGATGCTTTTCAAACACTTCTTTATCGGAGCGTTTATCTAATTTACTTCGGGCAGCTAACAGCGCATCTCTGTCATGGCGAAAAGCTTTACAGTAACGTTTAAGATGAAGAAAATAGCCACCAGCCAGTAGAACAATTAATACAATCCAGTACCAGGCAATAAACATCCTTTTCACCTTCAAAATTTAACATTACTAAACATTTAGCGTTAAAATTTCACATATCCATCATCGAATATATTCATATACTCGCATAATTCTGAATCAAGTATATGATTTCGATCATAGTAAGTGTTGTATTACATACCATATCCGATTAAAAAAAGAACAGCTAAGGCTATTAATGCATCTCATTCTGGGATGAAATATCACTAATTAATGATAAAACTTAATAAGCACCACTAGATATATATTATATCTTCACGATTCTTGCGTCCCTACTCGTTTTAATAAACATACTTTACCACCTTACAATATCATACGTAAACTTTTGTCAATGAATGTTCATTTTTTAACCACAACTCATACAAAAAAATTATTATTCACAACGATATACAACAAATATCCAGGTATACGCATCTTAATATATAATGAAAGTGTATGATTTAAGTTTTACTTAATCAGTATTTAATATTAATAACAAGCTAAGTCATCTCTAACTATGGTAATCTCCATAGCGGAATTAATATCAGATTCAAACCTATATTTTCCTCATTCATAGCCTTTCTAATTTATAAAGGATTATAGTCATGTTAAAAAAAACATTGTTATCTATGTTCGCAACCGCATTGTTATCAGGCGTTGCTTTTAACGCTCTTGCTGACGATGCTAATCAGGGTTCCGGTAAAATTACTTTTAAAGGTGAAGTTATCGATGCACCTTGTTCTATTGCTCCTGGTGATGAAGATCAGACAATAAACCTCGGTGAAGTTGCTGATACCGTATTAAAAAGCGGTCAGAAATCTCTGCCTGTAGATGTCACCATTCACTTGCAGGATTGTATTTTATCTGACGGCACGAACACTGTTGATAAAGTCAAAATCACCTTTAGTTCTGCCAGTGTTGACGCTACCGATTCCAACCTGCTTAAAAACACTCTGGAAGGTAACATCGGCGGCGCAACTGATGTAGGCGTACGTCTGGTGAAATCAGACAACACCAACGTGACTCTTGGCACTCCAATCACTATCAACTTCCCGACGACTAACTCCTACCAGGAGTTGAACTTTAAAGCCCGTATGGAATCTCTGGGACGCACCGCGACTCCAGGTAACGTGCAGGCACAAGCTAATTACGTACTCGACTACAAGTAAGCGGCAATTAGTAACTACACAACGTCAGGCGGTAAAGCCGATGAAATTTCATCGGCAACTTTGGGCCTTTTTAGAAATGGATTTTTATGAACAATAAAAACACGTTTACCGGGGATAAGTTATCCCATGCAATTAAAATTGCCCTGTCTGGCGTTGTGTGTTCCCTACTCTTCGTTTTGCCAGTCCACGCCGTAGAATTCAACGTCGATATGGTTGACGCAGAAGACCGTGAGAATATTGATATCTCGCGTTTTGAGAAAAAAGGCTATATCCCCCCTGGTAGATACCTCGTTCGTGTGCAAATAAATAAAAATATGTTGCCACAAACGTTAATACTGGAATGGGTAAAAGCCGATAATGAAAGTGGTTCGTTACTCTGCTTAACCAAAGAAAATTTGACTAATTTCGGTCTTAATACGGAATTTATTGAATCATTGCAAAACATAGCTGGCAGCGAATGTCTCGATTTAAGCCAACGTCAGGAGTTAACTACACGACTTGATAAAGCTACGATGATATTATCGCTAAGTGTTCCCCAGGCATGGTTAAAATACCAGGCAACAAACTGGACGCCACCAGAGTTTTGGGATGCCGGTATCGCCGGGTTTATCCTTGATTACAACGTGTACGCCAGCCAGTATGCCCCACATCACGGAGACAGCACCCAAAACGTCAGCTCCTATGGTACGTTAGGCTTTAACCTCGGCGCATGGCGCTTACGTAGCGATTACCAATATAATCAGAATTTTGCTGATGGACGCTCGGTAAACCACGACAGCGAATTTGCGCGAACTTATCTGTTTCGCCCTATCCCCTCCTGGTCGTCAAAATTCACTATGGGCCAGTATGACCTGAGCTCCAATCTTTACGATACCTTCCACTTTACTGGCGCATCGCTGGAAAGTGATGAAAGCATGCTGCCGCCAGATTTACAGGGTTATGCGCCACAAATTACCGGCATCGCGCAGACCAACGCGAAAGTAACTGTGGCACAAAATGGTCGTGTACTTTATCAAACCACTGTCGCGCCAGGCCCTTTTACTATTTCTGATTTGGGGCAATCGTTTCAGGGGCAGTTGGATGTCACAGTGGAAGAAGAAGATGGCCGCACCAGCACCTTCCAGGTTGGCTCCGCATCCATTCCCTATTTAACCCGTAAAGGGCAAGTGCGCTATAAGACGTCGCTGGGAAAACCAACATCCGTCGGGCATAACGATATCAATAATCCCTTTTTCTGGACGGCGGAAGCCTCCTGGGGCTGGCTGAACAATGTGTCGCTGTATGGTGGCGGCATGTTCACCGCTGATGATTATCAGGCTATCACTACCGGTATTGGCTTTAACCTTAACCAATTCGGTTCGCTTTCTTTTGATGTCACCGGAGCAGACGCCTCTCTGCAGCAACAAAATAGCGACAATCTGCGTGGTTACAGCTATCGCTTCAACTATGCAAAGCATTTCGAATCGACAGGTAGTCAGATTACCTTCGCGGGTTATCGCTTCTCAGATAAAGATTACGTGTCGATGAGTGAGTACCTAAGCTCGCGTAATGGCGATGAGTCAATTGATAATGAAAAAGAGAGTTATGTCATTTCCTTGAACCAGTACTTTGAAACGCTGGAATTAAACTCTTATCTCAACGTTACACGCAATACTTATTGGGACAGCGCCAGCAATACCAACTACTCCGTATCTGTAAGCAAAAACTTTGATATTGGCGATTTCAAAGGTATCTCTGCATCGCTGGCAGTAAGTCGAATCCGCTGGGATGACGACGAAGAGAATCAATATTACTTCTCTTTCTCTCTACCTTTACAACAAAACCGCAACATCTCCTACAGTATGCAGCGTACGGGAAGCAGTAATACTTCGCAGATGATTTCCTGGTACGATTCATCAGATCGCAACAATATCTGGAATATTTCTGCGTCGGCAACTGACGACAATATACGTGATGGCGAACCCACACTGCGCGGCAGCTACCAGCACTATTCGCCGTGGGGACGTCTGAACATTAATGGCAGTGTACAGCCGAATCAGTACAATTCTGTTACCGCAGGCTGGTACGGTTCACTTACCGCTACACGTCATGGTGTCGCCCTTCACGATTATAGCTATGGCGATAACGCCCGCATGATGGTCGATACCGATGGCATCTCCGGCGTTGAAATCAACTCTAACCGAACTGTTACCAACGGGCTGGGCATCGCCGTGATACCTTCGTTATCGAACTACACCACCTCCATGTTGCGGGTGAACAATAACGATCTGCCTGAAGGTGTCGATGTCGAAAACTCGGTTATTCGTACTACGCTCACCCAGGGTGCCATCGGCTACGCAAAACTGAATGCCACCACCGGATACCAAATCGTCGGCGTTATTCGTCAGGAAAATGGCCGCTTCCCTCCACTAGGTGTGAATGTCACGGATAAAGCGACAGGTAAAGATGTGGGCCTGGTAGCGGAAGATGGCTTCGTTTATCTCAGCGGTATTCAGGAAAACAGTATTCTGCATTTAACCTGGGGTGATAATACCTGTGAAGTCACGCCGCCAAACCAAAGTAACATTAGTGAAAGCGCAATAATTTTACCTTGTAAAACAGTCAAATAATTCAGGATGAATATAATGAAATTACCATTAATCACAACAGGAATGATTTGTTTTCTGGGGATCTGCAACTTTGCCCAGGCTACTGTCTCCCCCGACAGGACACGCATCATTTTTAATGCTTCGAATAAAAGCGCAACGGTTCGCCTGACCAATCAAAGTAAAATCGATCCTTATCTGGCTCAGTCGTGGATTGAAGATGCCAGCGGTAAAAAAACGCGCGATTACATTTCAACACTGCCGCCGATGGAACGTATTGAGCCTGATGAACAGGTACAAATTCGCCTGATGGCGCTGGCCTCGTTAAATAACTTGCCACAGGACAGAGAAACGCTGTTCTACTATAACGTGCGGGAAATTCCGCCGCGCGCCAAAGAACAGAATGTCATGCAAATCGCCATGCAAAGCCGTCTGAAACTGTTCTGGCGACCGAAAGCGATTGAGTTAAAAGAAGGAGAGATGGTTCCTCTGCAAAAAGTGACGATTACCCGCACCGCCGCCGGGCTGACCCTGAATAACCCGACGCCTTATCATATTACCGTCGGCTATATCGGCACTAATGGCAAGACACTGATGCCTGGTGCGGACAGTATTATGGTGGCACCATTTGCTTCTGCGACTCAACACTTAAACAACCTGCCCTCTACCTTCCAGTTAGGCTTTGTGGCGGACTACGGCGGGCTGGAAATGTTTAAAGTGGTATGCAATTCCGTCCAGTCCCTCTGCCAAAGTACTCCTGCGAAGAAGGGGAAAATATGATTACGCTTTTTCGACTACTGGCAATTCTTTGCCTGTTTTTTAACGTTTCAGCTTTTGCTGTTGATTGCTATCAGGATGGGTACAGAGGAACAACCATCATAAATGGAGATTTACCAGCATTCAAAATTCCAGAGAATGCGCAACCTGGGCAAAAAATTTGGGAGAGCGGAGATATTAATATCACAGTTTATTGTGACAATGCACCAGGATGGACAAGAGATAATCCATCAGAAAATATCTATGCCTGGATCAAATTACCCCAAATAAATAGTGCCGATATGTTGAATAATCCGTATTTAACCTTTGGCGTGACTTATAATGGTGTGGATTATGAAGGGATAAATGAAAAAATTGATACCCATGCGTGCCTGGATAAATATGAGCAATACTATTACGGGTATTATTATGACCCTATATGTAATGGCAGTACACTTCAAAAGAATATAACATTTAATGCCCATTTTCGCGTCTATGTAAAATTCAAAAGCCGCCCGACAGGAGATCAGACGGTGAACTTTGGCATAGTCAATGTGCTGCAATTCGACGGTGAAGGCGGGGCGAACATGGCCCCCAACGCGAAAAATTTACGCTATGCGATTACGGGGTTAGATAATATTTCATTCCTTGACTGTAGTGTCGACGTCCGTATTTTCCCTGAAAGTCAGATAGTCAATTTTGGGCAGATCGCTGCGAATTCCATTACAACTTTCCCACCGAAGGCAGCATTCAGCGTTTCTACCATAAAAGACATTGCGTCTGATTGTACCGAACAGTTTGATGTTGCAACCAATTTCTTTACTTCAGATACATTATATGACAATACGCATCTGGAAATAGGTAACGGGTTGCTCATGCGGATTACCGATCAAAAAACGCAAAAAGATATTGAATTTAACCAGTTCAAATTATTCAGCACTTATATTCCCGGTCAGAGTGCAGCAATGGCAACCCGCGATTACCAGGCCGAATTAACCCTGAAGCCTGGTGAACCGCTCGTCTATGGTCCATTTCAGAAAGACCTGATAGTTAAAATCAACTACCACTAAACAGCAAAATGCCGGGAACGCCCCGGCATTTTCATATTGAGTATTTAACGTCATTAGCTGGCTTTACGCTCATGTGCCTGACGGTATGCCACTAGGTCTTCAATAGTCACGAGCGCCATATTGTGTTTATTGGCAAACTCAATGCACTCTGGTGCACGCGCCATGGTGCCATCGTCATTAGTCAGCTCACACAGCACACCAGCCGGTTTAAAGCCTGCCAGCGTCATTAGATCAATAGTAGCTTCAGTATGGCCGCCACGCGTCAGTACACCACCAGCCTGAGCGCGAAGTGGGAAAACGTGGCCCGGGCGATTCAGATCAGAAGGTTTTGCGCCATCGGCAATCGCTGCGCGAACGGTCGTAATACGGTCAGCGGCAGAAACACCGGTAGTCACACCTTCAGCCGCTTCAATGGTCACGGTAAAACCGGTGCCATAGGCGCTGGTGTTATTTTCTACCATCATTGGCAGATCGAGTTGTTTACGGCGATCTTCAGTAATGCACAGGCAAACAATACCGCTACCGTGGCGAATGGTCAGCGCCATCTGCTCAACGGTCATGGTTTCTGCCGGGAAGATCATATCGCCTTCGTTTTCACGGTCTTCATCATCAAGCACCATTACACCGCGTCCTTCACGCAGCGCAGCCAGTGCATTTTCAACACGTTCGAAAGGCGTACCAAAAGAGGAAAGTAGCGTCTGATTCATGGTAAAAAAACCTCACTAAAATTATGGTTACCAGAATCAGGGCAGTCTTAGGAGTGGCGGCATATAGCCAAAATAACGTGAGCGGGTCCATGCCCGACAGAATCGTTACTCTCTCCCATCCGGACTCTAACCGTCGGCCCCGGAATTACACCGGATCTGCTGTCCTTTGAGTTCGCACCCAAAGCGCTCGCGGGCTTTCAACTGAGTTGATTTACCGCCGGTGGGGAATTTCGCCCCGCCCTGAGAATAAGCGGATTCACTATAACGCTAATGATTAGCGGCAGCAACGCATAGCTTCACATAATTCTGGTTTATGACTTACCCTTATCGCACTACAATGGCACTCAACACCTATCAGTACAGGGAAACTACAATGATTGACCCGAAAAAAATTGAGCAAATCGCTCGCCAGGTTCACGAATCAATGCCTAAAGGAATCAGGGAGTTCGGGGAAGATGTGGAGAAAAAAATCCGCCAAACCCTACAAGCGCAGCTGACGCGTCTCGATCTGGTGAGCCGCGAAGAATTCGACGTACAGACACAAGTCCTGTTACGGACTCGTGAGAAACTGGCATTACTGGAGCAGCGCATCAGTGAACTGGAAGCGCGCAATAATTCGGTAGCAGATCTTCAATCTCCTCCGGCTATCCCGCCTATTGATAAAGCAGAATAAAGCAACACAAAAACGGGCCAGACGGCCCGTAATATCAGTGTTCTAATTCAAGTTCTCTGGTTTGCATCATCTGTTGGCAATACCAGGCATAACGTGCGCAAAACCAGGTTCTATGTTCTTCATCCATGTTACCAGTAACGGCCAGAATATCGACCGGGCGACCTTCTGCGTGCATTCTGGCAAAACTACGCGCCAGGAAATCGAAATTATTTAAAGAATTAAGACTATGATCCATAAGCACATCCTCCGGTTATCGCATACCTTTTAAGGCCATATGCTTTTTCTGATTTCAGTATTCCCCAATCAGTGTAGTGCCTTTAAACATAACGTGCGTAAATATATTGTCCCCGATCACACTTTTTAGTGAAAAATAAAAAACCATATTAAAAGACTTTCTCTTCCAGAACTTCTCTAACATGTGTTATTATTAACAAAGACAAATGTAAGCAAGGAAACTATCCCAAAGTAAATATTGCGTCACTAAATGGACATTGGAGTGACATATGATTTTATTCGCCGACTATAATACCCCTTATCTTTTCGCTATTTCCTTTGTACTGTTGATCGGCCTTTTAGAAATTTTTGCGCTTATCTGCGGTCACATGCTCTCCGGTGCTCTTGATGCACATCTTGACCATTATGATTCCATAACCACAGGTCATATTAGCCAGGCACTTCATTATCTCAATATCGGAAGATTGCCAGCTCTCGTCGTTCTCTGCTTGCTGGCTGGTTTTTTTGGTCTTATTGGCATCCTGTTGCAGCATGCCTGCATCATGGTCTGGCAATCACCACTGTCGAACCTGTTCGTGGTTCCTGTCAGTTTACTGTTTACGATTATTGCGGTGCATTATACCGGTAAAATAGTTGCGACCTGGATTCCACGCGACCATAGTTCAGCTATTACAGAAGAAGAATATATTGGTAGCATGGCATTAATTACCGGTCATCAAGCCACTTCAGGTAATCCCTGCGAAGGAAAACTCACCGATCAATTTGGCCAAATACATTATTTACTACTAGAGCCTGAAGAAGGAAAAATTTTCACTAAAGGAGACAAAGTGTTAATTATTTGCCGACTTTCTGCAACGCGATATTTGGCGGAAAACAATCCCTGGCCCCAAATATTGTAATTTATTAATCAAAAGGAAATTTAATAATGGATGATATTGTTAATTCTGTGCCCTCCTGGATGTTTACCGCAATTATTGCCGTATGCATTCTGTTTATTATTGGAATTATTTTCGCCAGGCTCTATCGTCGCGCTTCGGCAGAGCAAGCTTTTGTTCGTACTGGTTTAGGTGGGCAAAAAGTGGTAATGAGCGGTGGCGCAATCGTGATGCCGATCTTTCATGAAATAATCCCCATCAATATGAATACTCTGAAGCTGGAAGTCAGCCGCTCAACCATTGATAGCCTGATTACGAAAGATCGTATGCGCGTCGATGTCGTTGTCGCTTTCTTTGTGCGGGTAAAACCGTCAGTGGAAGGTATTGCCACCGCCGCCCAGACGCTGGGGCAACGCACCCTGTCGCCTGAAGACTTACGTATGTTGGTTGAAGATAAATTTGTCGATGCCCTCCGTGCAACAGCTGCACAAATGACCATGCATGAGTTACAGGATACCCGCGAGAACTTCGTGCAGGGCGTACAAAATACCGTAGCTGAAGATCTGTCGAAAAATGGCCTGGAACTGGAAAGCGTTTCACTTACCAACTTTAACCAGACGTCGAAAGAACATTTCAATCCTAACAACGCCTTTGACGCCGAAGGTTTAACCAAGCTGACGCAGGAGACGGAGCGCCGTCGTCGCGAACGTAACGAAGTTGAACAGGATGTAGAAGTTGCGGTGCGTGAGAAAAACCGTGATGCACTTTCGCGGAAGCTGGAGATTGAACAACAAGAAGCGTTTATGACGCTTGAGCAGGAGCAGCAGGTTAAAACCCGTACCGCTGAGCAGAATGCGAAAATTGCGGCTTTTGAGGCCGAGCGTCGTCGGGAAGCAGAGCAGACGCGAATTCTGGCTGAACGACAGATTCAGGAAACAGAAATCGACCGCGAACAGGCCGTCCGCTCAAGAAAAGTTGAAGCTGAACGTGAAGTTCGCATTAAAGAGATCGAACAGCAGCAGGTCACCGAAATCGCTAACCAGACGAAATCGATCGCGATTGCCGCCAAATCGGAACAACAGTCACAAGCGGAAGCGCGTGCCAACCTTGCACTTGCAGAAGCGGTAAGCGCCCAGCAAAACGTAGAAACAACTCGCCAGACCGCAGAAGCCGATCGTGCTAAACAAGTTGCCCTAATCGCTGCCGCGCAGGATGCAGAAACCAAAGCGGTTGAACTGACCGTGCGGGCGAAAGCAGAGAAAGAAGCCGCAGAGATGCAGGCGGCGGCAATCGTTGAGTTAGCCGAAGCTACGCGTAAAAAGGGTCTGGCGGAAGCAGAAGCGCAACGTGCGCTGAACGACGCTATCAACGTACTTTCTGACGAGCAAACTAGCCTTAAATTCAAACTGGCCTTGTTGCAGGCGCTACCTGCGGTAATAGAAAAATCCGTTGAGCCGATGAAATCTATTGACGGTATCAAGATTATTCAGGTCGATGGTCTGAATCGTGGCAGCGCTGCGGGTGATGCAAACACGGGTAATGTAGGGGGCGGAAACCTGGCGGAACAAGCGTTATCAGCCGCACTCTCTTACCGCACACAGGCACCGCTGATTGACTCCTTACTCAATGAAATTGGCGTTTCAGGCGGCTCGCTGGCGGCATTGACATCCCCCTTAACCTCAACAACTCCCGTCGCAGAAAACGTAGAATAAATTTTCAACTATGAACATCCCTGGCCCAAAAGGCCGGGGATTTTTTATATCTGCGTTCCGCAAAAAACTGCAAATGCTCAGGTCGTTGCAGCCTTTTGCGTGACCACTCGGGGAAGGCAAAACTGCCTCAGGGAAAGCGTTGCGCGGGGTCCGGCGCTCATCAACAATCGGGGAGTCAGCAAGGGGCTGAAACGGGAAAGCCCCTCCCGAAGAAGGGGCCTTACAGAAGGAAAGGGTTATGATGAAGTTCGTCATCATACTGGTTGTGTTGTTACTGTTAAGTTTCCCGACTTACTAACAACTCATCAGAGGGGGAAGAAATCCTCCCTTACCCTTGTTCCTTTACTCTAGGTTGAAAAAACAACAGCGTCAATAGGCCTGCCAGGTACGAAGCGAGATCTGTGAAACGCTTTCCGGTTAGCCTTTTTTATCCTGTTGGATCTTCTTGATGATGTTGGTAGTCGAGCAACCGTCTTCAAAGTTGAGCACCAGCACTTCGCCGCCGTTGGCCCAGACTTCTTTACTCCCGGCAATCTCTTCTGGTTTATAGTCGCCACCTTTCACCAGCAGGTCTGGCAGGATCCCGGCAATTAAGCGCTGCGGCGTGTCTTCTTCAAACGACACCACCCAGTCGACCGCTTCCAGTGCGCCCAGCACAATCATACGCTGTTCGAGCGGGTTAACGGGGCGGGAATCCCCTTTCAGCCGTTTGGTGGAGGCATCGCTGTTCACAGCGACAATCAGGCGGTCACCCAGTTTGCGGGCATTTGCCAGATAGGAGACGTGCCCGGCGTGCAGGATGTCGAAGACGCCGTTGGTCATCACCACTTTTTCACCGCGTTTACGCGCCGCCGCTACAGCAAGCTTCAGTTCCTCTTCGGTCATCACACCAAAGCCGGTATCTGCACGTCCACGTACTGCATTTTCCAGCTCGATCGGCGAAACCGTGGATGTCCCCAGTTTGCCGACCACCACGCCTGCCGCCGCATTGGCAAAGAAGCAGGCTTCTTCCAGCGAATTACCCGCTGCCAGCGTTGCCGCCAGGACGCCAATCACCGTGTCGCCCGCACCGGTAACGTCATACACTTCCTGCGCCTGAGTTGGCATATGCAGCGGTGCTTTACCCGGTTGCAGCAGCGACATACCCTGTTCGGAACGGGTCACCAACAGAGCCGAGAGTTCGTAATCGGCAATCAGTTTCATGCCGCGTTCAACAATCTCTTCTTCGGTCTTACATTTACCGACAACAGCTTCAAATTCCGAGAGATTCGGCGTTAACAGCGTAGCGCCGCGGTAGCGCTCAAAATCGGTACCTTTTGGATCAATCAGCACCGGAACACCCGCTTTACGCGCCAGTTGGATCATCTGCTGTACGCTTGCCAGCGCACCTTTGGCGTAGTCAGAAAGCACCAGCGCGCCAATCGAACTCAGTGCCTGATTAATCCGCTCGTGCAGCGGCTGCGGATCAACCCCTTCGAAACCTTCTTCGAAATCCAGACGAATCAGCTGTTGGTTGCGGGAAAGTACCCGTAATTTGGTGATAGTCGGATGCGTCGGTACAGAAACAAAGTCGCATTTGACGTTGACGTCGGCCAGAGATTTACTGAGCGCGCGCGCCGCATCGTCAATGCCCGTCAACCCGACCAGGCGTGCATTAGCACCGAGAGAAGCGATATTCATCGCCACGTTAGCCGCGCCGCCCGGACGTTCTTCGATGGTATTCACTTTAACCACGGGCACCGGCGCTTCCGGCGAGATACGGCTGGTGGGACCGTACCAGTAACGATCCAGCATCACATCACCAACCACCATCACTCCTGCACGTTCAAACTCTGGCAGCGTTACTTTCATTCCTGTCTCCTGAGAGATTCAAAATTTGCGCGCGATAATACCATACTTCATTCTTCCACCAGCCACTTCTGCCAGCTTGCCCGCACCAGTTCACGCTCTGCGGTGAAGCAATCCTCCGACACATGGCCCGGCAATTCCTGTAATGCCAGATGATGAAGTTCATCGCGCAGCGTCGTGTAAGCACGGGTCAGCGCCATCGCTTCCTGCTCTTCCATAATGTCGTTTTGCGCCAGTAGTTCCAGAATGCGCACGTTGTCTGACCAGCGCGTTAACTTCGGTTTTTCATGAGCGTAGCGCAATACCAGATATTGAGTAATAAATTCGATATCGGTAATTCCGCCTTCATCGGCTTTGATATCAAAGCGATCGCGATGTTTATTGCCGAGATGGGCACGCATTTTCTCGCGCATTTCCCGCACTTCTGTTTGCAGGGTTTTGTCTTCGCGCGGCAGCGTCATAATCTCCCGGCGTACTGCGTCAAAGTGCGCGGTGAGCTGCGGATCGCCGTACACTACACGCGCACGCACCAGCGCCTGATGTTCCCACGTCCAGGCCTCGTTTTTCTGATAATCGGCAAACGCTTCTGCGGATGTCACCAGCATTCCCGCCGCCCCGGACGGACGCAGTCGTGCATCCACTTCATACAAAATGCCGGAAGAGGTTCGCGTACTGAACAGATGCATAATGCGTTGCGCCAGACGCAGATAAAACTGTCGCCCGTCGATTTCCCGCTCGCCGTCAGTCATCGCATCCATTGGGCAATCATGGAGGAAGATCAGGTCAAGATCGGAACTGTAGCCTAACTCCCAGCCGCCCAACTTGCCGTAGCCGACCACCGCAAAACCACGCCCTTCGCGTTCGTTCAGGTGATTTGGCTTACCGTAGCGGGCAACCATTTGAACCCACGCCTGCTGAACGACGGCATCTATCATAGCCTCCGCCAGCCAGGTTAAGTGATCGCTCACTTTCATTACCGGTAGCGTACCGGCGATATCCGCTGCCGCAATACGTAACAGTTGCGCCTGTTTGAACTGACGCAGCGCCTCAAGCTGTTGTTCTTCGTCATCTTCCGGCACGCGCAGCAAATACTGGCGCAGTTCATCACGGTAGGCATCGGTCGCCGTCGGCTGGTAGAGAGTGTTTGGATCGAGCAGTTCATCCAGCAATAACGGATAGCGCGCCAGCTGGCTGGCAATCATCGGCGATGCGGCACACAGAGAAATCAAATGCTTAAGCGCCGCAGGAAATTCACTGAGCAATTCTAAATAGGTGGTGCGGGTAACAATCCCCACCAGCAAGGCCGTAATGCGCGACAGCGTTACAGTAGCGTCTTCACGTGTACAGACATCTCTTAGCAGATGTGGCATCAGATGGTCGAGCACCTGACGTCCGCGTGGCCCGATTGTGCGCTTATCCAGCTCTTTGCGGAAATCGGCAATCAGCGTCAGCACCTGTTTGCGATCGTCCCCGCTAAGATGCGCCAGCACTGGTGTAGTATCATCTTCCTGCAACGCGTCCTGCCACAGCTCACGCCACTGTTCCGACAGCGACTCTTCCTGAGTTTCACTTTCGTCGTCGCCAATCAATTCATTAAACACCCGGCGCACATTGGTCATATGTCCGGTCAGCATCCCAGTCAGTTGCTGCCAGTCAGCAAAGTCCATCGCCCACGCCAGCCGCGCACGGTTAAGCTCATCAGAAGGAAGCGTCTGGGTTTGTTCGTCGTTAATACTTTGCAGCAGGTTTTCCAGACGCCGCAGGAACAGATACGCCACTCGCAATTGTTCAGCATCGTTTTCAGAAAGCAGATGCAGCTCGGCAATGGCGCTGAGCGTTGGCAGTAAAGAGCGCGATTGCAGCGACGGTTCGCGCCCGCCGCGAATGAGCTGGAATACCTGGACGATAAATTCAATTTCACGAATGCCACCCGCGCCAAGTTTGATGTTGTCGGTCAAACCGCGTCGGCGCACTTCACGGGCAATCATCCCTTTCATGTTGCGCAGCGACTGGATGACGCTGAAATCGATGTAACGGCGGAAAACAAACGGGCGCAGCATCGCACGCAACTCGTTAGCATAGACGCCTTCGCTATCCCCCATAATCCGCGCCTTGACCATCGCGTAACGCTCCCAGTCGCGCCCCTGCTCCTGGTAATAATCTTCCAGCGCCGCAAAGCTCAGCACCAGCGGGCCACTTTCGCCAAACGGACGCAGTCGCATATCCACGCGATAGACGAAGCCATCCTGCGTTGGTTGATCCAGCACTTTAATCAGCCGCTGGCCCATGCGGGTAAAAAACTGCGCATTATCCAGTTCCCGGCGTCCGCCCTGCGTACAACCATGTTCCGGCCAGGCAAAAATCAGATCGATATCTGATGAGAAATTCAGTTCCCCGCCGCCCAGCTTACCCATGCCTAAAATCAGCAGCGGTTGCGCTTCGCCCTGCGCATTGCACGGCGTTCCCCACTCGCGGCAGCAGGCGTCATACAGCCAGTCACGCGCCGCAACAATCAGCGTCTCCGCCAGATGACTCAGCTGCTGCAAAATGCTCTCTTCAGTAACCAGTGCCAGCGTTTGCGCCCAGGCGATGCGCACCATAATGCGCCGCCGGAATAGCCGCAGTTCGCGCATTAACCCGGCTTCATCACTCACATTACTGAGCGCCTCCTGCAACCATGCCGCGTAATGCTGCCATTCGTCGGCCTGCGGCGGTTGGCTTTCCAGTTCCGTCAGCCACTCTGGATGCGCAATCACGCTGTCCTGCACAAAATCACTGAAAGTAAGTACTGACTTCGCCTGTGCGCTAAGTGATTCCTCGGCTAAAGGCTCTGGCAGCCGCTCAACAACGGTCTGCCAGTACTGCTGTAACGGTGAAGAGAGCGGCTTCATAAGCGATTTTATCCTTGCCTGATTAACGTTTTCCGCTGTGCAACCAGAACGGTTCCTGATTGTTTGCCTCATTACGGAAATGTTCAATTTCGATGCGTTGCCCGGTCGCAATAGCGTGACGCAGCCCCTGCCAGTTCTCCAGCCAGGCTTGCGCGACGACAGGATCGTAGTAACCCGCCAGCAACAATATCGAATCAATATCACGCGTCAGGCGTGGCAACTGGTCATGGTAGCGATCGCCTAACGGCTGGCAGAAAACGCTTTTCAGTTCCGCGGCATGGCGGGAAAGATGGATATCGGCAAAGCGTTTGAAGGAATCGCTGATTTTGCCCTGCGCTTTGGCATCTAAAAACGGCTGCCAGGCTTTGCTTACTAGCCATTCGGTCAACGCCAGCTTCGCCATCGCCGTTTCGGTAGAGTAGACCGCCGTTACGGCAGACACCGCAGAAGCGATGGTCGCTTCGCATTGGGTCAGCAGGTCACGTAAGTGAGTGCTCGCTTTACGCGGCACAATGCCACCGAACAGCATCAGCGTATGACGGACCAGGCCAATGGCTGCCAGCACCTGCTCTTTCGCCGCATCATTGCCGCGTACCCATAGTTCTTCATGATACTGCCATTGCGCTAACGCCAGCTCGAGCGCCGCTTCCAGCCCCTGCTCGACATCAGCTTTTGCCGCAACATGTAAAATGGTGGTCGGTTTGATTTCACGCGCCGGATTGCCCTGCGCCAGATGATAGCCACGCGCCGCTTTGCTCAGGCTGCCCTGGCGTAATCCGGTTTGCGATACCAGTTGGTTCGCCAGTTTCAGCACCGCGCGCGTGTCGCCGCTAAGCAGTTCCAGTTCCAGCTCGCAGATAGGTTCAGCAAATTCACCCGCTTTCACTTCCCCCTGGTCGAGGGCGATTTCAATTTGGCTACCATCAACCTCTACCAGCCACTTTTCGCGATAAAAATCGGTGCTGAACAGCGGTTGTACGCGGGAAGCAAGATCGGCAGGCAATTCGCCGTTCGGCCAGACTTCCGTCGGTAACTGCGCCAGGTCGAGCGTCGGTTCGCTCAACGCCACGTTATATTCCGGGCGCTGGTGTAAGCCGCCTGTCACTCTTCCTGCAACTTTCATGGTCATCTCATAGCGACCGTTTTCGCCACGAATACGCAAGCCCATGTCGTGCCCACGCAGCCAGTTATCCGGCGTTTCGTAGTAAATATTCAACAACTGCACGGGGTCATGGTGCTCGCCGCCCAGCGTATTGAGATGGTCACGCAACGCCTCAACGGCACTGTGATTAACAATAAACTTTAATTCGATTTCCTGAGCCATGGCCTTTACTTATCGGTTATGTCACATAAGTGACGATGAACGGCAAACTTAATGCGATCTTTTTTGTCAGTAGATAGTATTTTGCGCCAAATTGCCATGCAACGGGCAATTTGACGGGCGTAAAAGTTTGAAGCAGTGGCAAGATCTGACACAGAGGATTCCGATTGATGTCGAATGCTTTGCGTAGCGACACTGATGCCACTACTATCGTTCCACTTTCCATGACAATAACGACAGCCTGATGCCAAAATTACGCCTGATCGGATTAACTTTACTCGCACTTAGCGCCACTGCCGTCTCACACGCTGAAGAAACGCGCTATGTTTCCGACGAACTGAATACCTGGGTCCGTAGCGGTCCGGGAGACCATTATCGCCTCGTGGGTACGGTTAACGCCGGCGAGGAAGTGACCTTATTACAAACTGACGCCAACACCAATTATGCCCAGGTGAAAGACAGCTCTGGCCGTACCGCCTGGATCCCGTTGAAACAACTTAGCACAGAGCCAAGCCTGCGCTCCCGTGTGCCAGATCTGGAAAATCAGGTCAAAACCCTGACCGATAAACTCACCAATATCGATAACACCTGGAATCAGCGCACCGCAGAAATGCAGCAAAAAGTGGCGCAGAGCGACAGCGTGATCAACGGGTTAAAAGAAGAAAATCAGAAACTGAAAAACGAGCTGATTGTCGCGCAGAAAAAGGTCGATGCCGCCAGCGTACAGCTGGATGACAAACAGCGCACCATCATCATGCAGTGGTTTATGTATGGCGGCGGCGTGCTGGGGCTTGGCTTGCTGCTCGGTCTGGTACTGCCGCACCTGATCCCAAGCCGCAAACGCAAAGATCGCTGGATGAACTAAATCGCCTTCTTCGTTGCACTGTCTTATTATTAGGAATTGTGTATTTGACGAAGGGATGATGGCGTGAAGATTTATCTGGTCGGTGGTGCTGTTCGGGATGCATTGTTAGGGCTACCGGTCAAAGACAGAGATTGGGTGGTAGTCGGCAGTACGCCACAGGAGATGCTCGACGCGGGCTACCAGCAGGTAGGCCGCGATTTTCCTGTGTTTCTGCATCCGCAAACGCATGAAGAGTATGCGCTGGCACGTACCGAACGGAAATCCGGTTCCGGTTACACCGGTTTTACCTGCTATGCCGCACCGGATGTCACGCTGGAAGATGATCTTAAGCGGCGCGATCTGACCATTAATGCGCTGGCCCAGGACGATAACGGCGAGATTATCGACCCGTACAACGGTCTGGGCGATCTGCAAAATCGTCTGCTGCGCCATGTTTCCCCCGCTTTTGGCGAAGATCCGTTACGCGTACTGCGCGTGGCGCGTTTTGCTGCGCGTTATGCCCACCTCGGTTTTCGTATTGCCGATGAAACTCTGGCGCTGATGCGCGAGATGACCCATGCGGGTGAACTGGAACACCTGACGCCTGAACGGGTATGGAAAGAGACGGAAAGCGCCCTCACCACCCGCAATCCCCAGGTGTTCTTCCAGGTACTGCGCGATTGTGGTGCACTGCGCGTTTTATTCCCGGAAATTGACGCCCTGTTTGGCGTTCCGGCCCCTGCCAGGTGGCATCCGGAAATCGACACCGGTATTCATACCTTAATGACGCTCTCAATGGCGGCGATGCTGAGTCCGCAGGTCGATGTCCGTTTCGCAACTTTATGCCACGATCTCGGTAAAGGACTGACGCCACCAGAACTTTGGCCGCGTCATCATGGTCATGGCCCGGCGGGTGTTAAGTTAGTGGAACAACTCTGTCAGCGTCTGCGCGTGCCAAATGAAATTCGCGATTTAGCCAGACTGGTGGCTGAGTTTCACGATCTCATCCACACCTTCCCAATGCTGAACCCAAAAACCATCGTCAAATTGTTTGATTCCATCGACGCCTGGCGTAAACCGCAGCGTGTCGAGCAACTGGCGCTGACCAGCGAGGCTGATGTGCGCGGCAGAACCGGTTTTGAATCAGCGGACTACCCGCAAGGCCGCTGGTTGCGCGAAGCCTGGGAAGTGGCACAGTCAGTGCCGACAAAAGCCGTCGTTGAAGCGGGATTTAAAGGTGTGGAGATTCGCGAGGAGCTGACCCGACGGCGGATTGCGGCGGTAGCCAGCTGGAAGGAACAACGTTGTCCAAAGCCTGATTAAGCACTTGAATTTCAATATATTGCAGACACCGTCCAGGTCGGATAAGACGCACATGCGTCATATCCGACACTATCCCTCAATCAAAAGAACACGACATACACCACAGCCGCCACAATAAAGCGATAAATGGCGAAAGGGATAAACGAAATGCGCTTAATCAATTGCAGGAAGGTTTTAATCGCTATCAGCGCCACCACAAAAGCGGTGATAAACCCAACGGCAAACATCGGGATATCGCCGGTTGTCAGGAAGCCCCAGCTTTTGTAGAGATCGAGCGCCGTTGCGCCCATCATCATCGGCACCGCCAGCAGGAACGAGAACTCAGAAGCCGCATAACGGCTCACACCCATCAGCATCCCACCTGAAATGGTCGCCCCGGAGCGAGAGAAACCCGGCCACAGCGCCAGACACTGGAAGCAACCAATCATAAACGCCTGACGATAGGTCATATCATCGAGACCCGGCGCACGCGGTTCTTTTGGTTTCAGGCATTCGGCGGCAATCAGCAACAGACCGCCAACGACCAGCGCATACATCACATTTATCGGGTTAAACAATGACTTAATCGTGTCGTGGAACAACAGCCCCAGTACCACCGCCGGAATCATCCCCAGCAAAATGTGGATCAGCGTTAAACGACCTTTGCTTTCTCCTTCGTGCTGCAACGGGCGGCCAAAGTGAATACCAATAAGGCCAAACAGACGTCGCCAGAACATGACAACCACTGCCAGAATTGATCCTAACTGGATCACGACTTCAAAGGTTTTCGCCGTGTCGCCCTCAAACCCCAACAAGTGACCGACAATAATCATATGGCCCGTGCTGGATACCGGCAGAAATTCTGTCAATCCTTCGACCACACCCAATATTGCCGCTATCAGCAGCGAGTGCATATCGCTCATCAATAAACCCCTAAATTATTAAAATGTACCGCTTGTCCGAACTACTGCAGTATGACCAGGTTATAACCGTTTGGTTTAACAGCTGTAAAATTAATTATTTTCTTTCAGATTATTGCCACGCTCAATGATGACGCCAACATTCGCCGCCCGCGCAACTGCGCCTGGCTTGCTGAGTTTGATACGCACCCACGGCGAGTTGAAGCGTGCTAACAGCAGCTCCGCCACCTCTTCAGCCACGCGTTCCACCAGCGCAAAACGCGCCCCCTCGACGTGGTTGACCACCGTTTCTGCAATGTCAGCGTAACTGAGGCAATCCGCCACATCATCACTTTTCGCCGCTTTACGGTTATCCCATGCCATTTCGATATCGAACACTAACTTCTGTTCGATGGTCTGTTCCCAGTCGTAAACACCAATAGTGGTGATTACCGAAAGTTGCTCTATAAATACAATATCCATCACGTCCTGCCTGCTTTTTGGCTAACCGGATACCACTTCCGGCGAAATGTGCGTATTATCCACAGATTCATCGTTGAACACGAATTTTCAAAACGGAACAGCTTATGAGTGCAATCGCGCCTGGAATGATCCTCATCGCGTACCTCTGCGGCTCCATTTCCAGTGCCATTCTGGTTTGCCGCTTGTGTGGGCTGCCCGATCCGCGAACCAGCGGCTCCGGCAATCCAGGCGCAACCAATGTGTTACGTATCGGTGGCAAGGGAGCAGCCGTAGCAGTACTGATTTTCGACGTTCTGAAAGGAATGTTGCCCGTCTGGGGCGCGTATGAATTAGGTGTCAGCCCCTTCTGGCTAGGCTTAATTGCCATCGCCGCCTGCCTTGGACACATCTGGCCCGTTTTCTTCGGTTTTAAAGGAGGAAAAGGCGTTGCTACCGCTTTTGGTGCCATCGCACCAATTGGCTGGGATCTCACCGGAGTAATGGCGGGAACCTGGTTACTGACCGTGCTATTGAGCGGATACTCGTCGCTGGGAGCGATTGTAAGCGCACTGATTGCTCCGTTTTACGTCTGGTGGTTTAAGCCACAATTCACCTTCCCGGTTTCGATGCTCTCATGCCTGATCCTGCTGCGCCATCATGACAACATCCAGCGTCTGTGGCGTCGTCAAGAGACAAAAATCTGGACGAAATTCAAAAGAAAGCGCGAAAAGGATCCTGAGTGATTTTTCGCGAGTCTACATAACCTGATAGCCTTCGTCGGGCTTGCCCAGCCGTTGCTGGCACCATGCCGCCAGAAATTCCACGCAGACACGTAATTTCATGCTGCGATAGAGCGGCTCCCGGTAAACCGCCCAGATATTGGCGCTTTGTGCATACTCCGGCAATACTCGCACCAGTTTGCCACTCTCCAGAAACGGCAAAACATCCCACTCAGAACGCAGCATAATTCCTTTTCCTTCCAGCGCCCATTGCAGCACAATCTCACCACTATTGGAGGAAAGGTGCCCGCTTACCTTCACCGATTTTTTCTCCTGACCGTTCCCCAACTCCCATATTCCGTGGGTCATATCACGCTCTTTGGTCACCAGACAGTCATGACGACTTAATTCCTGCAAGGATTGTGGCTGCGGATATTTTTGCAGATACTCAGGTGCAGCACATAATATTCGTTTATTTTTTGTCAAAAGATGCGCAATATAATAATCAGGAATTTCGTCATTAATACGAATATCCAGATCAATATTATCCTGCACTAAATCAATTTGCCGATCGAACAATTCAAAATGCACCTGTAACTCAGGATAATTGCGCATCAGTTCGGTAATAGCTGGCGCAATATGGCTGCGCCCAAAACCAAAACTACAGCCAATACGAATCATCCCCTCCGGGCGCGTTTTGATTTGCGTAACGTCATCGACCAGTCGCTGATATTGGGTGAGGATTTCCAGCGCATGCTCGTAACAACGTTGGCCACTTTCAGTCAGCGCCACGCCGCGAGCGGAGCGGTTCAGAAGCGTTGTTGCCAGCGTATTTTCAAGGATTTGGATCCGCTTGGTGACAAATGCAGGCGTCTGCCCAAGCGTCGCCGCTGCAGCGCTAAAACTCCCGCTGTGGACGATTTCTACCAGTACCTGCAAATCTTTGGCTAAAGGCCAGCTATTCAGCATCGTTAATTATCCGCAGTTGTGATAAGCGCAGTGTATTTCGCAAAACATTGCCATTCCCTGCTCTGGCGCAATATTCATTCTTATTTTCGCGTTGATTCACGAACTGTTAATTACATATTCACGGTGGCAAAAAATATAAAACCACATTTTTAGTGGTAGTTTGTTGCAGTGAATTTTTCCAGACAAATAAAGAAACTGGAGTTGCCATGATGAGCGAAAGTAATAAGCAACAGGCAGTGAATAAGTTGACGGAGATTGTCGCTAACTTTACCGCCATGATTTCTACCCGAATGCCTGATGACGTGGTGGATAAACTAAAACAGCTAAAGGATGCCGAAACGTCGTCGATGGGGAAAATTATCTACCATACGATGTTCGACAACATGCAAAAAGCGATTGACCTGAATCGTCCTGCCTGTCAGGACACCGGGGAGATTATGTTCTTCGTTAAAGTCGGTTCCCGCTTCCCGCTGCTTGGCGAGCTGCAAAGCATTCTTAAGCAAGCTGTGGAAGAAGCAACCGTCAAAGCGCCACTGCGCCACAACGCGGTGGAAATTTTTGACGAAGTGAACACCGGCAAAAATACCGGCAGCGGCGTACCGTGGGTCACCTGGGACATCATCCCCGACAATGACGATGCGGAAATCGAAGTTTACATGGCAGGCGGCGGCTGCACGCTACCAGGCCGCTCGAAAGTGTTAATGCCGTCAGAAGGCTACGAAGGCGTAGTGAAATTCGTCTTCGAAAATATCTCCACCCTCGCCGTAAACGCCTGTCCACCGGTACTGGTGGGCGTGGGCATCGCCACCTCGGTGGAAACCGCCGCCGTGCTCTCGCGAAAAGCCATTTTGCGCCCGATTGGCAGCCGCCATCCAAATCCAAAAGCGGCAGAGCTGGAAGTACGCCTGGAAGAAGGACTCAACCGTCTGGGGATTGGTCCACAAGGGCTGACTGGCAACAGTTCAGTGATGGGCGTGCATATCGAATCTGCCGCCCGCCATCCGTCAACCATCGGCGTTGCTGTTTCTACAGGCTGCTGGGCGCATCGTCGCGGCACACTGCTGGTTCATGCCGATCTCTCCTTTGAAAATCTGTCTCACACCCGGAGCGCGTTATGAAAAAGATCCTGACAACCCCGATCAAAGCTGAAGATCTGCAAGATATTCGCGTCGGCGATGTGATCTACCTGACCGGTACGCTGGTGACCTGCCGTGACGTTTGTCACCGCCGCTTGATCGAACTGAAACGTCCGATCCCTTACGATCTCAACGGCAAAGCGATTTTCCACGCTGGCCCCATCGTGCGCAAAAACGGCGACAAATGGGAGATGGTATCCGTCGGCCCGACAACCAGTATGCGTATGGAAAGTTTTGAACGTGAATTTATCGAACAGACCGGCGTGAAACTGGTGGTCGGCAAAGGCGGAATGGGGCCGCTGACCGAAGAAGGCTGCCAGAAATTCAAGGCGCTGCATGTGATTTTCCCGGCAGGCTGCGCAGTACTGGCGGCAACCCAGGTGGAAGAGATTGAAGAAGTGCATTGGACAGAACTCGGGATGCCGGAGTCGCTGTGGGTCTGCCGGGTCAAAGAGTTCGGTCCGCTGATTGTCTCTATTGATACCCACGGCAACAACCTGATAGCCGAAAACAAAAAGCTGTTCGCCGAACGCCGCGATCCCATCGTGGAAGAGATTTGCGAGCACGTCCACTACATCAAATAACCCTCCCGGAGAGGCTCACCCCCTCTCCTTTTTCGCAGGCATAACACGATGAAACCTTCCACTGAATGGTGGCGATACCTTGCGCCGCTGGCGGTCATCGCCATTATTGCTCTAATTCCGGTTCCCGCAGGGCTGGAGAGTCATACCTGGCTCTACTTTGCCGTTTTTACTGGCGTGATCGTTGGACTGATCCTCGAACCCGTGCCGGGTGCCGTGGTGGCGATGGTGGGTATCTCCATTATCGCCATTCTCTCACCGTGGCTACTGTTTAGCCCGGAGCAGCTTGCCCAGCCAGGTTTTAAGTTCACCGCCAAATCCCTCTCCTGGGCGGTTTCTGGTTTTTCTAATTCGGTTATCTGGCTGATTTTCGCCGCCTTTATGTTTGGCACAGGCTATGAAAAAACCGGGCTGGGGCGACGTATCGCGCTGATTCTGGTAAAAAAGATGGGGCATCGTACGCTGTTTCTCGGCTATGCGGTGATGTTCTCCGAGCTGATCCTGGCACCTGTAACACCGTCCAACTCGGCGCGCGGTGCGGGGATTATCTATCCCATCATCCGTAACCTGCCGCCGCTCTATCAATCACAACCAAACGACAGCAGTTCGCGCAGCATTGGCTCGTACATCATGTGGATGGGGATTATTGCCGACTGCGTGACCAGCGCCATTTTCCTGACGGCGATGGCTCCAAATTTGCTGTTAATTGGACTGATGAAAAGCGCATCTCACGCCACGCTGAGCTGGGGCGACTGGTTCCTCGGGATGTTGCCGCTCAGCATTTTACTGGTTCTGCTGGTTCCCTGGCTGGCTTACGTGCTGTACCCGCCGGTACTGAAGTCTGGCGATCAGGTGCCGCGCTGGGCAGAGACGGAACTGCAGGCAATGGGCCCGCTCTGTTCGCGTGAAAAACGGATGCTGGGGCTGATGGTAGGCGCACTGGTGCTGTGGATTTTTGGCGGTGATTATATCGATGCCGCGATGGTCGGTTACAGCGTGGTGGCGCTGATGCTGCTTCTGCGCATTATCTGCTGGGACGATATTGTCAGTAATAAAGCGGCGTGGAACGTTTTCTTCTGGCTGGCCTCGCTTATCACCCTCGCTACCGGACTCAACAACACCGGTTTTATTAGCTGGTTTGGCAAACTGTTAGCAGGCAGCTTAAGCGGTTATTCGCCAACGATAGTGATGGTGGCGTTGATTGTGGTCTTTTATCTGCTGCGCTACTTTTTTGCCAGCGCCACAGCGTATACCTCCGCTCTCGCACCGATGATGATTGCCGCCGCGCTGGCGATGCCGGAAATCCCGCTGCCGGTGTTCTGCCTGATGGTTGGTGCGGCAATTGGTCTGGGGAGCATTCTTACGCCATACGCCACCGGACCCAGTCCGATTTACTACGGCAGTGGTTATCTGCCAACGGTGGATTACTGGCGACTGGGGGCAATTTTTGGGCTGATATTCCTCGTGTTGCTGGTGATTACCGGCTTACTGTGGATGCCCATGGTGTTGCTTTAAGTGAGGACGGTGCCGGAAGTGACTCTCTGGCACCCAATAGTTTTACGCAGCCGGTAACTCCGCCAGCGGCCAGCGCGGACGCACGCTAACGCCGAGATCCGCCGTCGCGCCTGCTTTAAACCGCACCATTCCGGCATAGGCGATCATCGCGCCGTTATCAGTACAAAATTCCGGACGCGCGTAGAACACTTCGCCACGGCGTTTTTTCATCATTTCAGCCAGCTTCGCCCGTAACGTGCGGTTAGCACTCACGCCGCCCGCCATGACCAGTCGCTTAAAGCCCGTCTGATCCAGCGCTCGCTTACACTTAATCATCAACGTATCGACCACCGCATCTTCAAAGGCGCGGGCGATATCAGCACGCGTCTGGTCGTCGGTGCCGTTATCACGAATGGTATTTGCCGCGAAGGTTTTCAGACCAGAAAAGCTGAAATCCAGCCCTGGACGGTCGGTCATCGGGCGCGGGAAGACAAAGCGCCCGGCTGTACCCTGAGCCGCCATTTTCGACAGTAATGGTCCGCCAGGATAATCCAGCCCCAGCAGCTTCGCGGTTTTATCAAACGCTTCACCAGCCGCATCATCGATAGACTCGCCGAGCAGCTCGTACTGACCAATGCCAGTCACGCTGATTAACTGCGTATGACCGCCGGAAACCAGCAGCGCCACAAACGGAAATTCCGGTGGGTTATCTTCCAGCATCGGCGCTAACAGATGCCCTTCCATATGGTGTACCGGGATCGCCGGAACGTCCCAGGCAAACGCCAGAGAACGCCCCACGGTCGCGCCAACCAGCAGTGCGCCGACTAATCCAGGGCCTGCGGTATAGGCCACAGCATCAATGTTTTTTGCCGTTAAACCAGACTCCTTTAGCGCCGCCTGGATCAACGGTACGGTTTTACGCACGTGATCGCGGGAGGCCAGTTCAGGCACGACGCCGCCGTAGTCAGCGTGCAATTTCACCTGACTATACAATTGGTTGGCTAACAAACCTTTTTCATCGTCGTAAATGGCGATGCCGGTTTCATCGCAGGAAGTTTCAATACCCAGTACACGCATGACTTGTTTTACCTCGCTTTATTACCGCGCAGTGTAGGACCAATGCGGGTTGATGTAAAACTTTGTTCGCCCCTGGAGAAAGCCTCGTGTATACTCCTCACCCTTATAAAAGTCCCTTTCAAAAAAGGCCGCGGTGCTTTACAAAGCAGCAGCAATTGCAGTAAAATTCCGCACCATTTTGAAATAAGCTGGCGTTGATGCCAGCGGCAAACCGAATTAATCAAAGGTGAGAGGCACATGCCGGTAATTAAAGTACGTGAAAACGAGCCGTTCGACGTAGCTCTGCGTCGCTTCAAGCGTTCCTGCGAAAAAGCAGGTGTTCTGGCGGAAGTTCGTCGTCGTGAGTTCTATGAAAAACCGACTACCGAACGTAAGCGCGCTAAAGCTTCTGCAGTGAAACGTCACGCGAAGAAACTGGCTCGCGAAAACGCACGCCGCACTCGTCTGTACTAATTCCCCGAGAGCGTTGCTCTCCGATCAGACCGAGTTGTAGTTGTAAGGCCGTGCTTCCGAAAGGAATGCGCGGCTTATTTTCGTTTATGAATTGCTAAAAATCGGGGCCTATGGCTGGACGAATCCCACGCGTATTCATTAATGATCTGCTGGCACGCACTGACATCGTCGATCTGATCGATGCCCGTGTAAAGCTGAAAAAGCAGGGCAAGAATTTCCACGCGTGTTGTCCATTCCACAACGAGAAAACCCCATCATTCACCGTTAACGGTGAGAAACAGTTTTACCACTGCTTTGGATGTGGCGCGCACGGCAACGCGATCGACTTCCTGATGAACTACGACAAGCTTGAGTTCGTCGAAACGGTCGAAGAGCTGGCGGCAATGCACAATCTTGAAGTGCCATTTGAAGCAGGTAGCGGCCCCAGCCAGATCGAGCGCCATCAACGACAAACGCTTTATCAGTTGATGGACGGTCTGAATACGTTTTACCAACAATCTTTACAGCAACCTGTTGCCACGTCTGCGCGCCAGTATCTGGAAAAACGCGGATTAAGCCACGAGGTTATCGCCCGCTTTGCGATTGGTTTTGCCCCCCCTGGCTGGGACAACGTCCTGAAGCGGTTTGGCGGCAATCCAGAAAATCGCCAGTCATTGATTGATGCGGGCATGTTGGTCACTAACGATCAGGGGCGCAGTTACGACCGTTTCCGCGAGCGGGTGATGTTCCCCATTCGTGATAAACGCGGTCGGGTGGTTGGTTTTGGCGGACGCGTGCTGGGCAACGATACCCCCAAATACCTGAACTCGCCGGAAACGGACATTTTCCATAAAGGCCGCCAGCTTTACGGTCTTTATGAAGCGCAGCAGGATAACGCTGAACCCAATCGTCTGCTTGTGGTCGAAGGCTATATGGACGTGGTGGCGCTGGCGCAATACGGCATTAATTACGCCGTTGCGTCGTTAGGTACGTCAACCACCGCCGATCACATACAACTGTTGTTCCGCGCGACCAACAATGTCATTTGCTGTTATGACGGCGACCGTGCAGGCCGCGATGCCGCCTGGCGAGCGCTGGAAACGGCGTTGCCTTACATGACAGACGGCCGTCAGCTACGCTTTATGTTTTTGCCGGATGGCGAAGACCCTGACACGCTGGTACGAAAAGAAGGTAAAGAAGCGTTTGAAGCGCGGATGGAGCAGGCGATGCCACTCTCCGCATTTCTGTTTAACAGTCTGATGCCGCAAGTTGATCTGAGTACCCCTGACGGGCGCGCACGTTTGAGTACGCTGGCACTGCCACTGATATCGCAAGTGCCGGGCGAAACGCTGCGAATATATCTTCGTCAGGAATTAGGCAACAAATTAGGCATACTTGATGACAGCCAGCTTGAACGATTAATGCCAAAAGCGGCAGAGAGCGGCGTTTCTCGCCCTGTTCCGCAGCTAAAACGCACGACCATGCGTATACTTATAGGGTTGCTGGTGCAAAATCCAGAATTAGCGACGTTGGTCCCGCCGCTTGAGAATCTGGATGAAAATAAGCTCCCTGGACTTGGCTTATTCAGAGAACTGGTCAACACTTGTCTCTCTCAGCCAGGTCTGACCACCGGGCAACTTTTAGAGCACTATCGTGGTACAAATAATGCTGCCACCCTTGAAAAACTGTCGATGTGGGACGATATAGCAGATAAGAATATTGCTGAGCAAACCTTCACCGACTCACTCAACCATATGTTTGATTCGCTGCTTGAACTGCGCCAGGAAGAGTTAATCGCTCGTGAGCGCACGCATGGTTTAAGCAACGAAGAACGCCTGGAGCTCTGGACATTAAACCAGGAGCTGGCGAAAAAGTGATTTAACGGCTTAAGTGCCGAAGAGCGATCGGGAAGCCCCCGACAGCCGCACTGAGAGGCAGCGGCAAATATATAAGTACGCCCTCGTAATTATCGTTGGCGGTAAACAACCGTTGGATTTCAGCGTTAACGGCTGAAGGACATCGGGTCAATCGCCCAACACCAACCTCATGAAATAAGTGTGGATACCGTCTTATGGAGCAAAACCCGCAGTCACAGCTGAAACTTCTTGTCACCCGTGGTAAGGAGCAAGGCTATCTGACCTATGCCGAGGTCAATGACCATCTGCCGGAAGATATCGTCGATTCAGATCAGATCGAAGACATCATCCAAATGATCAACGACATGGGCATTCAGGTGATGGAAGAAGCACCGGATGCCGATGATCTGATGCTGGCTGAAAACACCGCGGACGAAGATGCTGCCGAAGCCGCCGCGCAGGTGCTTTCCAGCGTGGAATCTGAAATCGGGCGCACGACTGACCCGGTACGCATGTACATGCGTGAAATGGGCACCGTTGAACTGTTGACCCGTGAAGGCGAAATTGACATCGCTAAGCGTATTGAAGACGGGATCAACCAGGTTCAATGCTCCGTTGCTGAATATCCGGAAGCGATCACCTATCTGCTGGAACAGTACGATCGTGTTGAAGCAGAAGAAGCGCGTCTGTCCGATCTGATCACCGGCTTTGTTGACCCGAACGCAGAAGAAGATCTGGCACCTACCGCCACTCACGTCGGTTCTGAGCTTTCCCAGGAAGATCTGGACGATGACGAAGATGAAGACGAAGAAGATGGCGATGACGACAGCGCCGATGATGACAACAGCATCGACCCGGAACTGGCTCGTGAAAAATTTGCGGAACTGCGCGCTCAGTACGTTGTAACGCGTGACACCATCAAAGCGAAAGGTCGCAGTCACGCTGCCGCTCAGGAAGAGATCCTGAAACTGTCTGAAGTATTCAAACAGTTCCGCCTGGTGCCGAAGCAGTTTGACTACCTGGTCAACAGCATGCGCGTCATGATGGACCGCGTTCGTACGCAAGAACGTCTGATCATGAAGCTCTGCGTTGAGCAGTGCAAAATGCCGAAGAAAAACTTCATTACCCTGTTTACCGGCAACGAAACCAGCGATACCTGGTTCAACGCGGCAATTGCAATGAACAAGCCGTGGTCGGAAAAACTGCACGATGTCTCTGAAGAAGTGCATCGCGCCCTGCAGAAACTGCAGCAGATTGAAGAAGAAACAGGCCTGACCATCGAGCAGGTTAAAGATATCAACCGTCGTATGTCCATCGGTGAAGCAAAAGCCCGCCGTGCGAAGAAAGAGATGGTTGAAGCGAACTTACGTCTGGTTATTTCTATCGCCAAGAAATACACCAACCGTGGCTTGCAGTTCCTTGACCTGATTCAGGAAGGTAACATCGGCCTGATGAAAGCGGTAGATAAGTTCGAATATCGCCGTGGTTACAAGTTCTCCACCTACGCAACCTGGTGGATCCGTCAGGCGATCACCCGTTCTATCGCGGATCAGGCGCGCACCATCCGTATTCCGGTGCATATGATTGAGACTATCAACAAACTCAACCGTATTTCTCGCCAGATGCTGCAAGAGATGGGCCGTGAACCAACGCCGGAAGAACTGGCTGAACGTATGCTGATGCCGGAAGACAAGATCCGCAAAGTGCTGAAGATCGCCAAAGAGCCAATCTCCATGGAAACGCCGATCGGTGATGATGAAGATTCGCATCTGGGGGATTTCATCGAGGATACCACCCTCGAGCTGCCGCTGGATTCTGCGACCACCGAAAGCCTGCGTGCGGCAACGCACGACGTGCTGGCTGGCCTGACCGCGCGTGAAGCGAAAGTTCTGCGTATGCGTTTCGGTATCGACATGAACACCGACCACACGCTGGAAGAAGTGGGTAAACAATTCGACGTTACCCGCGAACGTATCCGTCAGATCGAAGCGAAGGCGCTGCGCAAACTGCGTCACCCGAGCCGTTCTGAAGTGCTGCGTAGCTTCCTGGACGATTAATCGGTAGGCCGGATCAGGTGTTACGCCGCACCCGGCACTAGTCCCTCCGCACAAACGCCACCTTTTCGGTGGCGTTTTTATCGCCCACGCACCACCAGTGCCTGGTCCAGCTCGCGATACGCTTCAACCAGTTTCTCCAGTGAAACGCGACTTAAACCACTGGGATTTGGCAGCACCCAAATCTGCGTCGAACCAATGGTGAGCGTTTGTTGCCCCCACTGTGCACCGCGCTGGCTGAATGCCTGTTCATATGCTTGTTTGCCCAGAATCGCCAACGCCTGCGGCTGATAATCTTCAATTTTTTCAATCAGCTTACGCCCGCCTGCGTGTAGCTCCTGCTTTGAAACTTCATTGGCTTGCACCGTTGGACGGTCTACCAGTTTGGTGACGCCACAACGATAATCCAGCAGATGCTGTGCCTCCTGCGGCTTCAACTGACGGTCGGTAAACCCGGCCTGATATATCACCTTCCAGAAGCGATTTGCCGGATGAGCAAAGGGAAAACCAGTCCCGGCGGATGAAAGCCCAGGGTTGATACCGCAAAACACGACCCGTAACCCTGGAGCCAAAATATCCTCAACCATATTTACTCCTTTCTAACATCACCAGGAAAAGTATAACGGATTGAAAATACATTGTTTATAAAAACAGCAGGCGCGCGGTAATGGCTGGATTGCGACACGGAGTTACTTTATAATCCGCTACCATGGCCCCTTAGCTCAGTGGTTAGAGCAGGCGACTCATAATCGCTTGGTCGCTGGTTCAAGTCCAGCAGGGGCCACCAGATATAGCAAAGGCTGACGAGAAATCGTCAGCCTTTTTCTTTTTATATATCAGTTACTTTGCGTGCCAGTAAGCCGCTGCACGTACCCGCTGTGGGTCATACTGTTCCGCTTCAAAGCGGCGGCTTAAATTCTTAACGACTTTGCCTTCGCCGGTTATCCATATGAAGTAATCATCGGCAGGGATTTGCATCTGCGCCAGACGCGCATCTACCGCCTGCTCATCATGCGCCAGCCATTCGATATTAAAACCATCAAGGTGCGCGAGATAATCCTGGCAGGCGTGATCCCGCACGCTAACCAGTGCGCTAACTTGCGGTTTAACGGCAAGTTTGCTCAACGTTTCCAGGCGGCGGCGCAGTGCGGGCATTCCGGATTCATCGCAGACATACAGCTGATACGCGTAATCCTCTGGCACCACCAGCGAACCGCGCGGACCTGCCACCGTAAGTTTATCGCCCGGTTGCGCCTGCATTGCCCAGCTGCTGGCGACGCCACCTTCGTGAATAAAGAAATCAATCGCCAGTTCATGGCGTAGTTCGTCATACAGCGGCGTATAGTCACGCGACGGTGGGCGTGGTCCTTCCGGCCAGACGATACCCTCTTCCGTTACCGTTGGCGGCACAAAGTGAGCATCAGATTGAGGAAAGAAGAGTTTGCTGTGATCGTCAAAGCCGCGCGATGTAAAACCGTCCAGCGCCTCGCCGCCAAGGACAATGCGCTGAAAACCGGCGCTAATACGCTCAACGCGTAGCACAGTCAGTTCACGGAAGCGCAGATCATTGCGAACGCGCTGCGGGTAGCGGGGGGAGTTATTCATTGTTATCGCCTTCGTGATAGTAATCAGATATATCTAAATAAATTTCGTAAATGATAATGATTGTTAATCATGATAAATGCAAGCGATTTGTAGAACTGATATATCTGAGGTATGAGAAGACATTCAACGTCGTAGAAAGGCTGGTGGATGCGGCGTGAACGCCTTATCCGGCCTACGTGTGAGATGAATCCACGTTTAAAAATCATTTTTGTACTTGCAGTAATGCTCATATCAGATATAAATTAGATATATCTAATTAAACAAAAGGAGGCTGATATGAGCCATCATCACGAAGGGTGTTGTAAACATGAAGGCCAGCCACGCCATGAGGGCTGCTGCAAAGGTGAGAAGTCAGAACACGAGCACTGCGGACACGGTCACCAGCATGAACACGGTCAATGCTGCGGTGGTCGCCACGGTCGCGGCGGCGGTCGTCGGCAACGTTTCTTTGGTCACGGTGAATTGCGTCTGGTGATTCTGGATATTCTCTCGCGCGATGACAGCCACGGTTACGAATTGATTAAAGCGATTGAGAATCTAACCCAGGGGAATTACACCCCAAGCCCGGGTGTCATCTACCCGACGCTGGATTTTCTGCAGGAGCAGTCGCTGATTACCATCCGCGAAGAGGAAGGTGGTAAGAAGCAGATTGCGCTGACCGAACAGGGCGCGCAGTGGCTGGAAGAAAACCGCGAACAGGTGGAGATGATCGAAGAACGCATCAAAGCGCGTTGCGTTGGTGCTGCACTCCGCCAGAACCCGCAAATGAAGCGGGCACTGGATAATTTTAAAGCGGTGCTGGATTTACGCGTCAACCAAAGCGATATCACTGATGCACAAATAAAAAAGATCATTGCGGTGATCGACCGCGCCGCTTTTGATATTACGCAACTGGATTAATCACCGATTGCCGGATGCGACATACCGATTAATGCAGCACCGTCACCGCGTCTTCCAGTCGGCTGGCGCGGTGTTTCACCATCGCCGACACCTGCGCACTCTCTTCCACCAGCTCGGCATTTTTCTGGGTGATGAGGTTAAGCTCATCCACTGCACGGGTCAGGCTGGAAAGCCCATCGGCCTGTTCCAGCGTTGAATGGCTAATCTGGGCGATCAACTGGGTGACGTTTTTCACCTGTGCCACAATATCTTCCATCGTCCGTCCGGCTGCGTGTACCTGCTGCGAACCGGATTGCACCTTATCAGCACTGGCATCAATCAGCTTGCGAATATCGTTGGCAGCATTGGCGCTGCGGCTGGCTAAATGACGCACTTCCCCTGCCACCACTGCAAAACCTTTGCCTTGTTCGCCGGCTCGTGCCGCTTCCACCGCCGCATTCAGGGCCAGAATATTGGTCTGAAACGCAATATCGTTAATCAGCGAAGTAATGGTGCCAATGCGCTGGGTACTGTCGGCGATATCGTCCATTGTCTTGATCACCGTGGTCATCGCCTCCCCGCCCTGCACTGCCGCATTACTGGCAGTGATAGAAAGTTTATCGGCAGCCGACGCCGTGGCAGAGTTCTGTTTCACCGACGCCGCCATTTGGTTCATGGTCGCCACCGTTTGCTGAACGTTATCAACTGTCTGCTGGGTATGTTCGTTCAGTTCATCGGTGCCTTTCGCCAGCGTCTCACTGCCATTTCTGACACTGGACACCTGGCTTGAGACATCGTTAATTAGCCAACGGCACATCAGGCCAAGCTGCCCTACCGCGCGTAATGTCAGCCCCAGCTCATCGCTGCGATTCAGATGCTCAACACTATTACGCTCTCCGGTCGCCACCTTCAGTGCCTGACGGGCGACATTTTCTATCGGGCGGACAATCTGCCATTCAAAACAGGCGCTTGCCAACAATACCACTAACGCACAGAGGATATACGTCACCACCGGGGCAGCAACAAACCAAAGCATGACCGCCAGCAAGATAAACATCAGGGTCATCACGCCACGCGCCCGCCAGCGAAGCGGTAATGAAGGCAGTTTACCCAGCCAGCCTTTACGCACCACCAGGCCTTTATGAATACGCTTACTGGTACGTCCGGCGTTCAACGCTTTGTACAGCGGCTCCACCGCCGCGATCTCTTCATCCGTCGCCCGGGTGCGAATCGACATATAGCCACTGATTTTTCCCTCGCGCACCATCGGTACCGCATTGGCCCGCACCCAATAATGGTCGCCATTTTTGCGGCGATTTTTCACGATGCCGCTCCAGGGCTCCCCTTTTTTCAGGGTGAACCACATATCTGCAAACGCCGCTTTTGGCATATCCGGGTGACGCACCATGTTGTGCGGCTGCCCTTGTAACTCTTGCAAGGTAAAGCCGCTCACCTGCACAAAAGTGTCATTAGCATGAGTGATATAGCTTTGCAGATCGGTAGTGGACATCAGAGTGGTATCGTCCGCCAGCGGGGTATTTTGCTGGGTGACATACGGATGAGAAGACATGTTCGCGTCCTGTGCAGGTTATATGGTTGTTAACTTCTTGTCAGAGTTTATGTCGGCCCCGCTGCGGTTATCTTTAACTGATTAATTTGATTTAGATCGCAATTTGCGATTAAAGCATAAATCTAATCCCTTGATTTAAAATACTTTCACTCTGTTACTATACGAAAACGTTAATTATCTTGCCCAAAAATCAGGCAGTTGTTGCCCTGAAAGTGTGCATTTGCGCAGCAATCGCCAAATCCATACCCGACAAAAACCGTGCAAAATAACAACAGATGTTAACAAATAGCATTAAATATTGCGCAAATGATAACCACATTTGTGTTTATCCCGATTTTCGCGATCGCAGCCGGAGTGGCGCAATCCCTGCAATACTTAAATCGGTATCATGTGATACGCGAGCCTCCGGAGCATATTTTGAACAGGTTACCTTCGAGCGCATCGGCTTTAGCGTGCAGCGCCCACGCCCTGAATCTCATTGAGAAGCGAACGCTGGATCATGAGGAGATGAAAGCACTTAACCGGGAGGTGATTGAATACTTCAAAGAGCATGTCAATCCGGGGTTTTTAGAGTATCGCAAATCTGTTACCGCCGGCGGGGATTACGGAGCCGTAGAGTGGCAAGCGGGAGGTTTAAATACGCTTGTCGACACCCAGGGACAGGAGTTTATCGACTGCCTTGGAGGTTTTGGAATTTTCAACGTGGGGCACCGTAATCCAGTTGTGGTTTCCGCCGTACAGAATCAACTTGCGAAGCAACCGTTACATAGCCAGGAGCTGCTCGATCCGTTACGGGCGATGCTGGCGAAAACCCTTGCGGCGCTAACGCCCGGTAAACTGAAATACAGCTTCTTCTGTAATAGCGGCACCGAGTCCGTTGAAGCAGCGCTGAAGCTGGCGAAGGCTTATCAGTCACCGCGCGGCAAGTTTACTTTTATTGCCACCAGCGGCGCGTTCCACGGTAAATCCCTTGGCGCGCTGTCGGCCACGGCGAAATCGACCTTCCGCAAACCATTTATGCCGCTGCTGCCAGGGTTCCGTCATGTACCATTTGGCAATATCGAAGCCATGCGCACGGCCCTTAGCGAGTGCAAAAAAACCGGTGATGATGTTGCTGCAGTGATCCTTGAGCCGATTCAGGGCGAAGGTGGCGTCATTCTGCCGCCGCCGGGCTATCTCACCGCCGTGCGTAAGCTGTGCGATGAGTTCGGCGCACTGATGATCCTCGATGAAGTACAAACAGGCATGGGGCGCACGGGTAAGATGTTCGCCTGCGAGCATGAGAACGTACAGCCGGACATCCTGTGCCTGGCAAAAGCCCTCGGCGGCGGCGTGATGCCGATTGGCGCAACCATCGCCACTGAAGAGGTGTTTTCCGTTCTGTTCGACAACCCGTTCCTGCATACCACTACCTTTGGCGGCAACCCGCTGGCCTGTGCGGCGGCGCTGGCGACCATCAATGTGTTGCTGGAGCAGAACTTACCGGCTCAGGCTGAACAAAAAGGCGATATGTTGCTGGACGGTTTCCGTCAACTGGCGCGGGAATATCCCGATCTGGTGCAAGAGGCGCGTGGTAAAGGAATGTTGATGGCGATTGAGTTTGTTGATAACGAAATCGGCTATAACTTTGCCAGCGAGATGTTCCGTCAGCGCGTCCTGGTGGCCGGAACGCTCAATAACGCCAAAACGATCCGCATTGAACCGCCACTGACACTGACCATTGAACAGTGTGAACTGGTGATCAAAGCGGCGCGTAAGGCGCTGGCGGCCATGCGAGTAAGTGTCGAAGAAGCGTAATATCAAATCGGATGGCGATTCGACGTCGCCATCCGATTGTTTTATACGATACGAACGCCCGCAGGCATCATCCGCTCCGGCGTTAACAACACGCTTTCACTGCCGTCATCGGTTTCCGCACACAACAGCATGCATTCCGACGTTTCACCGCGCATTTTCGCTTTTTGCAGATTGCATAAGACCACCACCGTTTTTCCCATCAGCTCTTCTTCGCTGTAGTACGGCACCAGGCTGGTCACGGTTTGCAGCGTTTTTTCACCCACATCAACCTGTACGATGTACAGCTTGTCGGCGTTTTCATGACGTTTCACTTCCACAATCTTTCCGACGCGCATTTCCAGACGTGCAAAATCAGCGTAAGCCACGGTTTCCATTGTTTCCTCCCTTCGAGTAAAATTTTACTAAACTATAGCAAAAGTTTTTCTCAATCCTGTAGGCTAAAAATGGAGAATGCAGGCGTGATCACATTCGCAAGCCGCTGTGTTACCGTTACAGCGTCAAAGAAACGCGCTTTATTTACTGAAAACAGGTGACCCGATAAGCACTTCCTCTACAATGGGGGCGCACATCAGGGAAAGTAAAAAAGGTAAACATGGCAACACTAAAAGACATCGCAATCGAAGCTGGCGTATCCCTGGCGACAGTATCCAGGGTCTTAAATGACGATCCGACATTGAATGTGAAAGAAGAGACGAAACATCGCATTCTCGAGATCGCCGAAAAGCTGGAGTACAAGACCAGTAGCGCCCGTAAACTCCAGACAGGCGCAGTTAACCAACACCATATTCTGGCTATCTACAGCTACCAGCAGGAGCTGGAGATCAACGATCCTTACTATCTGGCGATCCGCCACGGCATTGAAACTCAGTGCGAAAAGCTGGCGATCGAACTGACCAACTGTTATGAACACAACGGCTTACCAGACATTAAAAACGTCACCGGTATTTTAATTGTCGGCAAACCCACGCCCGCCCTGCGCGCCGCTGCCAGCGCATTGACCGACAATATCTGTTTTATCGACTTTCACGAACCCGGCAGCGGTTACGATGCGGTGGATATCGATCTGGCACGTATCAGTAAAGAAATCATCGACTTCTATATCAATCAGGGCGTTAATCGTATTGGTTTTATTGGCGGTGAAGATGAGCCTGGCAAGGCGGATATTCGTGAGGTCGCCTTTGCGGAATATGGCCGACTGAAACAAGTGGTACGCGAAGAGGATATCTGGCGCGGCGGTTTTTCCAGTTCGTCGGGCTATGAACTGGCAAAGCAAATGCTGGCGCGGGAAGACTACCCGAAGGCGTTGTTTGTCGCTTCTGATTCCATTGCTATCGGCGTACTGCGGGCAATTCATGAACGAGGCCTGAACATCCCACAGGATATTTCGCTTATCAGCGTGAACGACATCCCCACCGCGCGATTTACCTTTCCGCCGCTCTCAACCGTGCGCATCCATTCCGAGATGATGGGAAGTCAGGGCGTTAACCTGTTGTATGAAAAGGCTCGCGATGGTCGCGCGCTGCCGCTGTTAGTCTTCGTTCCCAGCAAATTAAAACTGCGCGGCACGACCCGCTAAATCCCCTTACACACTGTCCGGCAATCGTTTTTGCCGGACAGTGCTGCCGTTTATTTTCGTGATCCAGTTAAAGTAAATGCATTTATCCGCTACTTTTTAGTAAAAATTTTACTAAACTCCCCAGCAATTACACAAACTACCATCACCATGAATGGTTCCGATTTCTCTCTACCGGGAGGCCCTATGAATCGCTGGGAAAATATTCAGCTCACCCACGAAAACCGACTTGCGCCGCGTGCGTACTTTTTTTCATATGATTCTGTTGCGCAAGCGCGTACCTTTGCCCGTGAAACCAGCAGCCTGTTTCTGCCCTTAAGCGGTCAGTGGAATTTCCACTTTTTTGACCACCCGCTGCAAGTGCCAGAAGCCTTCACCTCTGAGTTAATGGCTGACTGGGGGCATATTACCGTCCCCGCCATGTGGCAAATGGAAGGTCACGGCAAACTGCAATATACCGACGAAGGTTTTCCATTCCCCATCGATGTACCGTTTGTTCCCAGCGATAACCCAACCGGTGCCTATCAACGTATTTTCACCCTCAGCGACGGCTGGCAGGGTAAACAGACGCTGATTAAATTTGACGGCGTCGAAACCTATTTTGAAGTCTACGTTAACGGTCAGTATGTGGGGTTCAGCAAGGGCAGTCGCCTGACCGCAGAGTTTGACATCAGCGCGATGGTTAAAACCGGCGACAACCTGTTGTGTGTGCGCGTGATGCAGTGGGCGGATTCCACCTACGTGGAAGACCAGGATATGTGGTGGTCGGCGGGGATCTTCCGCGATGTTTATCTGGTCGGTAAACAACTAACGCATATTAACGATTTCACCGTTCGTACCGACTTTGACGAAGCCTATTGCGATGCCACGCTTTCCTGCGAAGTGGTGCTGGAAAATCTCGCCTCCTCCCCTGTCGTCACGACGCTGGAATATACCCTGTTTGATGGGGAACGCCTGGTGCACAGCAGCGCCATTGATCATTTGGCAATTGAAAAACTGACCAGCGCCAGCTTTGCTTTTACTGTCGAACAGCCCCAGCAATGGTCAGCAGAATCCCCTTATCTTTACCATCTGGTCATGACGCTGAAAGACGCCGACGGCAACGTTCTGGAAGTGGTACCACAACGCGTTGGCTTCCGTGATATCAAAGTGCGCGACGGCCTGTTCTGGATCAATAACCGTTATGTGATGCTGCACGGCGTCAACCGTCACGACAACGATCATCGCAAAGGCCGTGCCGTTGGGATGGATCGCGTCGAGAAAGATCTCCAGTTGATGAAGCAGCACAACATCAACTCCGTACGTACCGCTCACTACCCGAACGATCCGCGTTTTTACGAACTGTGTGATATCTACGGCCTGTTTGTGATGGCGGAAACCGACGTCGAATCGCACGGCTTTGCCAATGTCGGCGATATCAGCCGTATTACCGACGATCCGCAGTGGAAAAACGTCTACGTCGAGCGCATTGTTCGCCATATTCACGCGCAGAAAAACCATCCTTCGATCATCATCTGGTCGCTGGGCAATGAATCCGGCTATGGCTGTAACATCCGCGCGATGTACCATGCGGCGAAGGCGCTGGATGACACGCGACTGGTGCATTACGAAGAAGATCGCGATGCTGAAGTGGTCGATATTATTTCCACCATGTACACCCGCGTGCCGCTGATGAATGAGTTTGGTGAATACCCGCATCCGAAGCCGCGCATCATCTGTGAATATGCTCATGCGATGGGGAACGGACCGGGCGGGCTGACGGAGTACCAGAACGTCTTCTATAAGCACGATTGCATTCAGGGACATTATGTCTGGGAATGGTGCGACCACGGGATCCAGGCGCAGGATGACAACGGCAATGTCTGGTATAAATTCGGCGGCGACTACGGCGACTATCCCAACAACTATAACTTCTGTCTTGATGGTTTGATCTATTCCGATCAGACGCCGGGACCGGGCCTGAAAGAGTACAAACAGGTTATTGCGCCGGTAAAAATCCACGCGCTGGATCTGACTCGCGGCGAACTGAAAGTCGAAAATAAACTGTGGTTTACCACGCTTGATGACTACACCCTGCACGCAGAGGTGCGCGCCGAAGGTGAAACGCTCGCGACGCAGCAGATTAAACTGTGCGACGTTGCACCGAACAGCGAAGCCTCCTTGCAGATCACGCTGCCGCAACTGGACGCTCGTGAAGCGTTTCTCAACATTACGGTGACCAAAGATTCCCGCACCCGCTACAGCGAAGCCGGACACCCTATCGCCACTTATCAGTTCCCGCTGAAGGAAAACACCGCGCAGCCTGTGCCTTTCGCGCCGAATAATGCGCGTCCGCTGACGCTGGAAGACGATCGTTTGAGCTGCACCGTTCGCGGCTACAACTTCGCAATCACCTTCTCAAAAATGAGTGGCAAACCGACATCCTGGCAGGTGAATGGCGAGTCGCTGCTGACCCGCGAGCCAAAGATCAACTTCTTCAAGCCGATGATCGACAACCACAAGCAGGAATACGAAGGGCTGTGGCAACCGAATCATTTGCAGATCATGCAGGAACATCTGCGCGACTTTGCCGTAGAACAGAGCGATGGTGAAGTGTTGATCATCAGCCGCACGGTTATAGCACCGCCGGTGTTTGACTTCGGAATGCGCTGCACCTACATCTGGCGCATCGCTGCCGATGGCCAGGTTAACGTGGCGCTTTCCGGCGAGCGTTACGGCGACTATCCGCACATCATTCCGTGCATCGGTTTCACCATGGGGATTAACGGCGAATACGACCAGGTGGCGTATTACGGTCGTGGACCGGGCGAAAACTACGCCGACAGCCAGCAGGCTAACATCATTGATATCTGGCGCAGCACCGTCGATGCCATGTTCGAGAACTATCCCTTCCCGCAGAACAACGGTAACCGTCAGCATGTCCGCTGGACGGCACTCACTAACCGCCACGGCAACGGTCTGCTGGTGGTTCCACAGCGCCCCATTAACTTCAGCGCCTGGCGCTATACCCAGGAAAACATCCACGCTGCCCAGCACTGTAACGAGCTTCAGCGCAGTGATGACATCACTCTGAATCTCGACCACCAGCTGCTTGGCCTCGGCTCCAACTCCTGGGGCAGCGAGGTGCTGGACTCCTGGCGCGTCTGGTTCCGTGACTTCAGCTACGGCTTTACGTTGCTGCCGGTTTCTGGCGGAGAAGCTACCGCGCAAAGCCTGGCGTCGTATGAGTTCGGCGCAGGGTTCTTTTCCACGAATTTGCACAGCGAGAATAAGCAATGAGGATCATCGATAACTTAGAACAGTTCCGCCAGATTTACGCCTCTGGCAAGAAGTGGCAACGCTGCGTTGAAGCGATTGAAAATATCGACAACATTCAGCCTGGCGTCGCCCACTCCATCGGTGATTCATTGACCTACCGTGTGGAAAATGACTCCGCGACCGATGCGCTATTTACCGGGCATCGACGCTATTTTGAAGTGCATTACTACCTGCAAGGGCAGCAAAAAATTGAATATGCGCCGAAAGAGACATTACAAGTAGTGGAATATTATCGTGATGAAACTGACCGTGAATATTTAAAAGGCTGCGGAGAAACCGTTGAGGTCCACGAAGGGCAAATCGTTATTTGCGATATCCATGAAGCTTATCGGTTTATCTGCAATAACGCGGTCAAAAAAGTGGTTCTCAAAGTCACCATCGAAGATGGTTATTTCCATAACAAATAACAACTACGGCGGCAAAAGGAGTTTGCCGCCACCGCTACCCTACTCATTTTCGGAGATGTGTTATGTCTGATACCAAACGTAATACAATCGGCAAATTCGGCTTGCTCTCGCTGACTTTTGCCGCCGTTTACAGCTTTAACAACGTTATCAATAATAATATTGAGCTTGGACTGGCCTCGGCACCGATGTTTTTCCTCGCGACGATTTTTTATTTTATTCCCTTCTGTCTGATCATCGCAGAATTTGTTTCGTTAAATAAAAACTCAGAAGCTGGTGTCTACGCGTGGGTAAAAAGTTCGCTGGGCGGGCGTTGGGCATTTATTACTGCCTATACCTACTGGTTCGTAAACCTGTTCTTTTTCACCTCGCTGTTACCGCGCGTTATTGCTTATGCTTCGTATGCCTTCCTCGGCTACGAATATATTATGACACCGGTTGCCACCACCATTATCAGTATGGTGCTGTTCGCCTTCTCCACCTGGGTTTCTACCAACGGGGCGAAAATGTTGGGGCCAATTACCTCCGTCACTTCAACGCTGATGCTGCTGTTAACGCTCTCCTACATTTTACTGGCAGGTACGGCACTGGTTGGCGGCGTACAGCCTGCCGATCCGATCACCGTTGACGCGATGATCCCGAACTTCAACTGGGCGTTCCTCGGCGTTACCACCTGGATCTTTATGGCCGCAGGTGGCGCGGAGTCCGTCGCGGTGTACGTTAACGACGTCAAAGGCGGTTCGAAATCGTTCGTTAAAGTGATCATCCTCGCCGGGATTTTTATCGGTGTGCTGTATTCCGTCTCCTCGGTGCTGATTAACGTCTTCGTCAGCAGCAAAGAGTTGAAATTTACTGGCGGCTCGGTACAGGTATTCCACGGCATGGCGGCGTATTTTGGTCTGCCGGAAGCGTTGATGAATCGCTTTGTCGGTCTGGTGTCCTTTACCGCGATGTTCGGTTCCCTGCTGATGTGGACCGCAACGCCGGTGAAAATTTTCTTCTCCGAAATCCCGGAAGGTATCTTTGGTAAGAAAACCGTCGAACTTAACGAAAACGGCGTTCCGGCGCGCGCAGCGTGGATCCAGTTCCTGATCGTCATCCCGCTGATGATTATCCCGATGCTCGGTTCCAATACCGTGCAGGATCTGATGAATACCATTATTAATATGACCGCCGCAGCGTCCATGCTTCCGCCGTTATTCATCATGCTGGCTTACCTGAATTTACGCGCCAAATTAGATCACCTGCCACGTGATTTCCGTATGGGTTCCCGCCGCACCGGTATTATCGTTGTTTCAATGCTGATTGCGATATTTGCCGTAGGGTTTGTCGCTTCGACATTCCCGACTGGCGCGAATATTCTGACCATCATTTTTTATAACGTCGGCGGTATTGTTATCTTCCTCGGCTTTGCGTGGTGGAAATACAGTAAATATATAAAGGGATTAACGGCTGAAGAGCGCCATATTGAAGCGACGCCAGCCAGCAATGTTGATTAAGCAGACTAATAAAAAATGAGCAGGCATTTTCCCTCTTCCTGGATGGGGAGAGGGAAAATAGTTTCTGCCTTTATATTTTTATAATTACAACGATAAAAGGCTGTACTTTTTCTTTAGCTCATGGATTAACACGATGAAATTAATCACTGCACCATGCAGAGCATTACTTGCTCTGCCGTTTTGCTACGCCTTTTCTGCGGCAGGAGAAGAAGCACGTCCGGCAGAACATGACGACACAAAAACACCCGTAATGACCTCGACATCTTCTCCTTCATTTCGTTTTTACGGCGAATTAGGGGTTGGTGGATATATGGATTTAGAGGGTGAGAATAAACATAAATACAGTGACGGCACCTATATTGAAGGTGGCCTGGAGATGAAGTACGGCTCCTGGTTCGGCCTGATTTACGGCGAAGGCTGGACCGTGCAGGCCGACCACGACGGTAATGCCTGGGTGCCTGACCATAGCTGGGGCGGTTTCGAGGGCGGGATTAACCGTTTCTATGGCGGTTATCGTACCAATGATGGCACCGAAATCATGCTCAGTCTGCGTCAGGATTCCTCGCTGGATGACCTGCAATGGTGGGGCGATTTCACGCCCGATCTGGGCTACGTCATTCCCAATACCCGCGACATTATGACTGCGCTGAAGGTGCAGAACTTAAGCGGCAACTTTCGTTATAGCGTCACCGCCACACCTGCCGGACATCATGACGAAAGCAAAGCCTAGCTACATTTTGGCAAGTACGATCGCTACGACGACAAATACACCTATCCGGCAATGATGAACGGTTACATCCAGTATGACCTTGCCGAAGGCATCACCTGGATGAACGGTCTGGAAATCACCGACGGCACAGGACAACTCTATCTGACGGGCCTGCTTACCCCTAACTTTGCCGCTCGCGCCTGGCACCATACCGGACGCGCCGACGGGCTGGACGTACCGGGAAGTGAAAGCGGGATGATGGTGAGCGCCATGTATGAAGCGTTAAAGGGCGTTTATCTCTCCACCGCTTACACCTACGCCAAACATCGCCCTGACCACGCTGACGATGAAACCACCTCTTTCATGCAGTTTGGTATCTGGTACGAATACGGCGGCGGACGTTTCGCAACGGCTTTTGATAGCCGCTTCTACATGAAAAATGCCTCTCACGATCCCAGCGACCAAATCTTCCTGATGCAATATTTTTACTGGTAATAAGGACTGTAATCTCATGAAAATAAAAACTATTTTAACGCCAGTAACCTGCGCTCTGCTGATAAGTTTTTCCGCCCATGCCGCTGACGCCGACAATTATAAAAACGTGATTAACCGTACTGGCGCGCCGCAGTACATGAAGGATTACGATTACGACGATCACCAGCGTTTTAATCCGTTTTTCGATCTCGGAGCCTGGCATGGTCATCTGTTGCCAGACGGCCCGAACACCATGGGCGGCTTTCCGGGCGTTGCGCTGCTGACGGAAGAGTACATCAACTTTATGGCCAGCAATTTCGACCGCCTGACTGTCTGGCAGGACGGCAAGAAAGTCGACTTCACGCTGGAGGCATACAGTATTCCCGGCGCGCTGGTGCAAAAACTGACAGCAAAAGATGTGCAGGTTGAAATGACTCTTCGCTTCGCCACGCCGCGCACGTCACTACTGGAAACCAAAATCACCAGCAATAAACCGCTGGATCTGGTGTGGGACGGCGAACTACTGGAAAAACTGGAAGCGAAAGAAGGGAAACCGCTTTCCGATAAAACCATTGCTGGCGAATACCCTGACTATCAGCGCAAAATCAGCGCCACCCGTGATGGCCTGAAAGTCACCTTTGGCAAAGTGCGCGCCACCTGGGATCTGCTGACCTCCGGTGAATCAGAATATCAGGTGCATAAATCCCTGCCGGTGCAGACTGAAATCAACGGTAATCGCTTTACCAGTATGGCGCATATCAACGGTTCGACGACGCTCTACACCACCTATTCCCATCTGCTGACCGCTCAGGAAGTTAGCAAAGAGCAAATGCAGATCCGCGATATTCTGGCGCGTCCGGCGTTCTATCTCACCGCCTCGCAGCAACGCTGGGAAGAATACCTGAAGAAAGGGTTAACCAATCCGGATGCGACGCCGGAACAGACGCGCGTCGCGGTGAAAGCGATCGAAACGCTCAACGGTAACTGGCGCTCGCCTGGGGGGGCGGTGAAATATAACACCGTCACGCCGTCGGTGACCGGACGCTGGTTCTCCGGCAATCAGACCTGGCCGTGGGATACCTGGAAGCAGGCGTTTGCGATGGCGCATTTCAATCCGGACATCGCCAAAGAGAATATCCGCGCGGTCTTCTCCTGGCAGATCCAGCCTGGCGATAGCGTGCGTCCGCAGGATGTGGGCTTTGTCCCCGATCTGATAGCGTGGAACCTTAGCCCCGAGCGTGGCGGCGATGGCGGCAACTGGAACGAACGTAATACCAAACCCAGCCTTGCCGCCTGGTCAGTAATGGAAGTGTATAACGTCACCCAGGATAAAGCCTGGTTGGCAGAGATGTACCCGAAGCTGGTGGCCTATCACGACTGGTGGTTACGTAATCGCGATCACAACGGCAACGGCGTGCCGGAATATGGTGCGACCCGCGACAAAGCCCACAACACCGAGAGCGGCGAGATGCTGTTTACGGTGAAAAAAGGCGACAAAGAAGAGACGCAGTCTGGGCTGAACAACTACGCCCGTGTGGTGGAGAAAGGCCAGTACGACAGTCTGGAAATTCCGGCACAGGTTGCTGCGTCGTGGGAATCAGGTCGTGATGACGCCGCCGTCTTTGGGTTTATCGACAAAGAACAGCTGGATAAATATGTCGCTAATGGCGGCAAACGTAGCGACTGGACGGTGAAATTCGCCGAAAACCGCAGTCAGGAAGGAACGTTGCTGGGATACTCGCTATTGCAGGAGTCGGTGGATCAGGCCAGCTATATGTACAGCGATAACCATTATCTGGCGGAGATGGCAACCATACTCGGTAAGCCGGAAGAGGCCAAACGCTATCGCCAGTTGGCACAGCAGCTCGCGGACTACATCAACACCTGTATGTTCGACCCGACTACACAGTTTTACTATGACGTGCGCATTGAAGATAAACCACTGGCGAACGGCTGCGCGGGCAAACCGATTGTCGAGCGCGGTAAAGGGCCAGAAGGCTGGTCACCGCTGTTTAACGGTGCGGCAACGCAGGCCAACGCCGACGCGGTGGTGAAGGTGATGCTCGATCCTAAAGAGTTCAACACCTTTGTACCGCTGGGAACGGCGGCGTTAACCAATCCGGCTTTTGGCGCTGATATCTACTGGCGCGGGCGCGTATGGGTGGATCAGTTCTGGTTTGGTCTGAAAGGGATGGAGCGTTACGGTTATCGCGATGATGCCCTGAAGCTGGCGGATACGTTCTTCCGGCACGCCAAAGGATTAACCGCCGATGGCCCAATTCAGGAGAATTACAACCCGCTGACTGGCGCACAGCAAGGCGCACCAAATTTCTCCTGGAGTGCCGCGCATTTGTATATGTTGTATAACGATTTTTTCCGTAAGCAGTAATTTGCAACAGCTGGCGGATGCGGCGTGAACGCCTTATCCGCCCTAGCCCGCGGCATCGGGGGTATACGCACTCTTTTCTTTTAAACTGCGGTAAAAACCGGAATGCAACTGACCGAAATTAATAAAATAATACTGATTTGCCGTCTGACGTTTAATGGTCCGACGGTTATGCGCCCTGTTCACTGACTGGTGCTGGAGCTGTTGAGTTGAACAAACGGGTCAGCCGCTCTCCGGGGGGCCAGTGAGCAAACACGGCACTATCTGCCCCCTGAAAGAAAGGAATTCATTACATGGTAACACCATGCCACATCAAAGCCAGTGCAGGTATGACATTGCCCCTGGCCCTGGAGAACCAGGAGAGCTGCAGGACACGTCTGGAAGAGATGATAAATTTAATCAACAGGAATACAGACTGCAGCACGGGTGTTCCTGACCAGGTTAACGCACTGGTGGCTACCATGGCGGACGCTCTGCAGCCGTACACAATGATGACGAACGAACTGCCGGAGTATCCGAACATGCCGGGACGTGTCCTGTACATTCCTGAGCCGTTCAGTTTCTGTTTTTCCGGCCACACCATCACCTTCACGAACACGAAAAGGGATTACAACGGGGCCAATCTCGTGAACATTGCGGTCAGCAAGGACGGGGGGAATGCCCGTGGCGATGCTGACTGTGCCCTGTTTCACGCCTTTGTCACAAAAATGATGTCACGCAGTCGCCAGCCAGGAACATATGATTTCTTTCCCTCACTCAAGGAAGAAAAACAAGGGGAAGGAATGCATTTCATGGTAACACCACGTAACTCCAGCATCAGCGCGGGCGCGATAATGTCTCGGCCCCTGCTGCAGACCCAGCACGGCTGTGAAATTCTGAATAAGATAATAAATTTAATCAACGCGGATACGGACGAGGTTAATGAACTGGTAGTTGCCATGACGAACGCGCTGTTTCTGTATCAGACGGTGGTGAGGACTGAGCTGCAACGCACTGAGCCATTCACTGAGCCGTTCAGGTTCAGTTTCTTTTTTTCCAGCCACACCATCACCTTTACGAAGGCGGAGAGTAATAGCAAATTAGTGCAGATTGAGATCAGTAGGGGCGGGGTGACGGTCCGTGAATGTGTTGGCAGTGCCCGGTTTCGCACCATTGCCGCGGCAATGGTGTCATGCCGTATCAGTGAGGCCGCTGCAACTTCCCTGGCCCTGCAGCAGACCCTGCACAGTCGGGTAATTCTGAAGCTGATGATAAAATTAATCAACGCGGATACGGACCGCAGCATAGCTGTTCCTGACCGGGTTAACGAACTGGCAGTTGCCATGACGAACGCACTATATCGGTACCAGACGGTGAGGGGTGATAAGCAGATAATCCCTGAATCGTTCAGTTTCGGATTTTCCGGCCATACCATCACCGTCACGCCGGGAAGGTATAGTCGCTCTGTGAACCTTAAGGTCTGTGGGGGCGGGGTGCCAGCTTGTGCAACAGCTGACCGTACTCTGTTTCGCACCATTGCCGCAGCACTGGTATCAAGCAACCAGCAAGGAACACTTGATTTCAGATCCTCCCTCCCCTTCCTGGCGGAAGGAAACCTGAGCACGGAAAATGAGGCTACCCCGCCACTGCCCACCCGCCCCCGCGTCCAGGTAAGGCGGAAAGTGGCCAAAAGGGCCAGCCCCCACGTCAAAAACATCCGAAGTTTCAGGTCTTCACAGCCCTTACTGATGGATGGAAATCAGAGTGCGGAACATGCGCCTGGCCCGCAATTGCCCTCCGTCCGGGCAAGACAGAAAGGGACCAAAAAGCCCCCATTATCGGCGAAGTCATCCTGAAATGGTCGAAGTTGCCCCCGGATGAGCGGGCTAAAGATAGCGTGATTGACTATCTTCATAGCCTGCCGTCCTGTCAGGACGACCACCACGTTACCTATTAATTTTTCGAACACCGTACTTGCACAACGAGAGGTGTCCATATACAGATAAGACGCGACAAGCGTCGTATCCGGCATTTCCAATGGGCGTATTCTTTTTGAATCCCATCACAAACCCCGCACTCCCCTTTTCCCTTTTCTCTGGCGACGGCTAAATTAGAACTCATCCGACCACATAACAATTATTTTACATACTGGACAATTTTATGAGCTACCCGTCGCTGTTCGCCCCGCTGGATTTAGGCTTCACCACGTTAAAAAACCGAGTACTGATGGGTTCAATGCACACGGGACTGGAGGAATACCCGGACGGCGCTGAACGGCTGGCAGCGTTTTACGCGGAACGCGCCCGTCATGGCGTGGCGTTGATTGTTAGCGGCGGTATTGCACCAGATTTAACAGGCGTTGGCATGGAAGGCGGCGCAATGCTCAATGACGCAAGCCAGATCCCGCACCATCGCACCATAACCGAAGCCGTACATCAGGAAGGCGGCAAAATCGCCCTGCAAATTTTGCATACCGGGCGCTACAGCTACCAACCGCATCTGGTCGCTCCTTCCGCATTGCAGGCTCCCATCAACCGTTTCGTTCCCCATGAGTTAAGCCATGAAGAGATCCTGCAACTGATCGACAATTTCGCCCGCTGCGCGCAACTGGCGCGGGAGGCCGGATACGACGGCGTAGAAGTGATGGGTTCCGAAGGGTATTTGATCAACGAGTTTCTGACCCTGCGCACCAACCAGCGTAGCGACCAGTGGGGCGGCGATTACCCTAACCGGATGCGCTTTGCAGTTGAAGTGGTGCGAGCAGTGCGCGAACGCGTCGGCAATGACTTCATTATTATCTACCGTCTGTCGATGCTCGACCTGGTAGAAGGCGGCGGTACTTTTGCCGAAACGGTAGGGCTGGCGCAGGCCATTGAAGCGGCGGGCGCGACCATTATCAACACCGGCATTGGCTGGCATGAAGCACGTATTCCGACCATTGCCACGCCCGTGCCGCGCGGTGCCTTTAGCTGGGTCACGCGCAAACTGAAAGGCCACGTCTCGCTGCCGCTGGTGACCACCAACCGGATTAACGATCCGCAGGTTGCCGACGACATTCTCTCGCGCGGTGATGCCGATATGGTATCGATGGCGCGACCGTTTCTTGCTGATGCGGAGCTGCTGTCAAAAGCGCAATCAGGGCGAGCCGATGAGATCAACACTTGTATTGGCTGCAATCAAGCCTGCCTCGATCAGATCTTCGTTGGCAAAGTCACCTCGTGCCTGGTGAATCCTCGCGCCTGCCACGAAACCAAAATGCCGATCCTTCCTGCCGTGCAGAAAAAAAATCTGGCGGTGGTCGGCGCAGGTCCGGCAGGGCTGGCGTTTGCCATTAACGCGGCGGCGCGTGGTCATCAGGTAACGTTGTTTGATGCTCACAGTGAGATCGGCGGTCAGTTTAATATCGCCAAACAGATCCCTGGCAAAGAGGAGTTTTACGAAACGCTGCGCTATTACCGCCGGATGATCGAAGTGACGGGCGTGACGCTGAAACTCAATCACACCGTGACGGCGGATCAGTTACAGTCGTTCGATGAAACGATCCTCGCTAGCGGGATCGTACCGCGCATTCCACCTATCGACGGAATCGATCATCCGAAGGTGTTGAGTTATCTCGACGTACTGCGCGACAAAGCGCTTGTGGGCAAAAAGGTAGCAATCATCGGTTGTGGCGGGATTGGTTTTGATACGGCGATGTTTTTAAGTCAGCCGGGTGAGTCCACCAGCAAGAACATTGCCGAGTTCTGTAATGAGTGGGGGATCGACAGCAGCCTGCAACAGGCTGGTGGCTTAAGCCCGCAGGGAATGCAGATCCCGCGTAGCCCACGGCAGATTGTGATGCTCCAGCGCAAAGCCAGCAAACCGGGACAGGGGTTAGGCAAAACCACCGGCTGGATCCATCGCACCACCCTGCTCTCGCGCGGCGTGAAAATGATCCCAGGCGTAAGTTATCAGAAGATCGACGATGACGGGCTGCATGTGGTGATCAACGGCGAAACGCAGGTATTAGCAGTGGACAATGTGGTGATCTGCGCAGGGCAAGAGCCAAACCGCGCGCTGGCGCAACCGCTGATTGATAGCGGGAAAACTGTGCATTTAATTGGCGGCTGCGATGTAGCTATGGAGCTGGACGCACGACGGGCAATTGCCCAGGGAACACGGCTGGCGCTGGAGATTTAAATCGTTATTTGAAGCGCCGGATGCGACGCTTGCCGCGTCTTATCCGACCTGGGGGTAACGTGCTGAACGTATGCCAGATAAGGCGTTTACGCCTTATCTGGCAGGTAGCTGCCAATCTTACCGACGACGCCCCAGCTTCACTGCTTTCAGCACCACAAATTTATTATTCGTGGCGATGGTGGTGCAGTTGCCGAAAATCTTCTTCAGTTTATGGAAGTAATCCAGGTGACGGTTGGCAACGATATATAGCTCGCCGTTGATTTTCAGACAGCGGCGGGCGTGGTGGAACATCTCCCAGGCGACGTTATCGGTCAGCGCATGTTGCTGATGAAACGGCGGGTTGCAGAGCACAGCATTAAAGCGGAAAGGCTCCACGCCGGAGAGCGCGTTGTTGATCATAAACTCGCAGCGATCCAACGCCTCTGGCATGTTGGTTTCAACGTTCAAACGGCTGGAAGCAACCGCCATCGGCGATTCATCGACAAACACCACTTTCGCCTGCGGGTTTTTATCAAGCAGCGTCAGACCAATAACGCCATTACCACAACCGAGATCGACAATCTCACCTTCGAGATTCTCTGGCAGATGCTGCATAAAGAAGCGCGCGCCAATATCCAGCCCGGTGCGGGAGAAGACATTCGCATGGTTGTGGATAGTCCAGTCAGTACCTTCCAGTTTCCAGCTAACGGTCTGCGGCGCATCGGCCAGCGGCGGCTCGTTGAAAGTACAGTTAATTAAGCGTGCCTTCTTCCATGCCAGCGTGGTGGTGGTCGGGCCGAGCACTTTTTCGAACAGTTCCAGCGTGGAAGTGTGGATGTCACGGGCTTTGGCACCGGCAATAATACGTGTATCCGGCGTGACCACTTTGCGCAGCGCACGCAGTTGTTGTTCCAGCAACGCCAGTGTTTTCGGTACTTTGATCAGTACCACGCCCGGCTGTTGCGGGTAGTCGGCGGTGCTGTCGAGAAACTTCACGCTCGACTCATCAATCCCGTTGAGGCGTAAATTCTCGCGCGTCGCCAGTTCGCTGATGTATGAGTCGCCAATGCTGTATGGCTTATGTTCCGCCAGCGCACAACTTAACGCACCAAAGGCATCATTCAGGATCAACACCGGGCCGCGGATTTCTGTGTCGTCCAACTGTTGCAGCAAATATTCATCCGCCGCTTCCCACGCCTGTAGTGGGTTAACGTCATCCGTCGCCGGAAAACGTTGTAGTGTCAGTGAACGGAAACCGTTGTCTAAGTGGCTCATCGGCCCTCCTGAATGATAAAATTTCGACGTTGCCCCTGAAAAGGGTGCGTGAGTATACCCTTTTTCTCTTTTTCGTGGGCGGTTATGAGCAATCTTACTTATCTTCAGGGTTATCCCGACCAGCTACTTTCCCAGGTGCGAACGCTGATTAACGAACAGCGTCTGGGCGATGTGCTGGCAAAACGTTATCCGGGAACACACGACTACGCCACCGATAAAGCCCTCTGGCAATATACCCAGGATCTGAAAAATCAGTTTCTGCGCAATGCCCCGCCGATCAATAAAGTGATGTATGACAATAAGATCCACGTGCTGAAAAACGCGCTCGGATTACATACTGCCGTTTCGCGTGTGCAGGGCGGTAAGCTGAAAGCAAAGGCGGAGATCCGCGTCGCTACCGTGTTTCGCAACGCGCCGGAACCGTTTTTGCGCATGATCGTGGTGCACGAGCTGGCGCACCTGAAGGAGAAAGAGCATAACAAAGCGTTTTACCAGTTGTGCTGTCATATGGAACCCCAGTACCACCAGCTTGAGTTCGACACCCGACTGTGGCTAACCCAGTTGTCGCTTGGGCAGGACAAAATCTGAAAATGATGTCAGGCGTTATCTTTTCTTCCTTTAGCGCCTAAAATCGACCTCCCCCCTTTCGTTAAGGATAACGACCATGCTGCGCGCCTTTGCCCGCCTTCTTCTCCGTATTTGTTTTTCTCGCCGGACTCTAAAGCTTGGCTGTTTATTGTTGCTTATAGCAGGAGCGACCATTTTTATTGCCGATCGCGTTATGGTCAACGCCAGCAAGCAGCTGACCTGGAGCGATGTCAATGCAGTTCCGGCGCGTAACGTGGGTTTATTGCTGGGGGCGAGGCCGGGTAATCGCTACTTTACCCGACGTATTGATACCGCAGCAGCGTTGTACCACGCCGGAAAAGTGAAATGGCTACTGGTAAGTGGCGATAACGGACGTAAAAATTACGATGAAGCCTCAGGTATGCAGCAGGCTTTGATCGCTAAAGGCGTACCGGCGAAAGTGATCTTCTGCGACTATGCCGGATTCTCAACGCTTGATTCCGTGGTGCGTGCCAAAAAGGTGTTTGGTGAAAACCATATCACCATTATTTCGCAAGAATTTCATAACCAACGCGCCATCTGGCTGGCAAAACAGTACGGCATCGACGCTATCGGCTTTAACGCGCCAGACCTCAATATGAAGCACGGTTTTTATACTCAGTTACGGGAGAAACTCGCCAGAGTCAGCGCGGTGATTGACGCCAAAATCCTCCATCGCCAGCCGAAATATCTCGGGCCATCGGTCATGATTGGGCCGTTTAGTGAGCATGGCTGTCCGGCGCAGAAATAATGCGTATCTGCGCACGTCGAAGATGAAAAAGGCGTGCTACATTGACGGCAGAATCCCTTTATGGAGTATCCACGCGTTATGATACGTTTCGCTGTGATTGGTACGAACTGGATCACTCGCCAGTTCGTCGAGGCCGCCCATGAGAGCGGTAAATACAAGTTAACCGCCGTATATTCCCGCAGCCTTGAACAGGCCCAGCACTTTGCCAATGATTTTTCTGTCGAGCATCTGTTTACGTCGCTGGAAGCGATGGCAGAAAGCGATGCCATTGACGCGGTGTATATTGCCAGCCCGAATGCCCTGCACTTTTCCCAGACACAACTTTTCCTTAGCCACAAAATTCATGTGATTTGCGAGAAGCCGCTGGCATCGAATCTGGCGGAAGTGGATGCCGCCATTGCCTGTGCGCGGGAAAATCAGGTGGTGCTGTTTGAGGCATTTAAAACCGCCAGCCTGCCGAACTTTCATCTGTTACGCCAGGCACTGCCGAAAGTCGGCAAACTGCGTAAAGTCTTTTTCAACTATTGCCAGTATTCCTCGCGGTATCAACGTTACCTGGATGGTGAGAATCCCAACACCTTTAATCCGGCATTCTCTAACGGTTCAATTATGGATATCGGCTTTTACTGCCTGGCGTCGGCGGTGGCATTATTCGGTGAACCGAAAAGCGTGCAGGCAACCGCCAGTTTGCTGGCAAGCGGTGTGGATGCCCACGGCGTGGTGGTGATGGATTACGGTGATTTCAGCGTTACGTTGCAGCACTCAAAAGTGAGCGATTCTGTCCTGGCAAGCGAGATTCAGGGCGAAGCAGGATCGCTGGTGATTGAAAAACTGTCTGAATGCCAGAAAGTTTGCTTTGTTCCGCGTGGCAGCCAGATGCAGGATCTCACCCAACCGCAGCATATTAATACCATGCTCTACGAAGCAGAGCTGTTTGCTGAACTGGTGGATGAACATCTGGTGGATCATCCAGGGCTGGCGGTCAGTCGCATCACCGCCAAACTGCTGACTGAGATCCGCCGCCAGACTGGGGTGATTTTTCCGGCAGATAGCGTAAAACAATAATGGTTACCGTAAAGCAGTGTAAAAGGCATGTAACAGACCATTGACTGACTGAATGGTCTGTCATACTTTGTTACCTGCAAAGGGGAGTAACTTCATTGCCGGTCGATCGTCATTACGATGTGTGCAAAACCACATCCGGTCACCGGGCAACCCGAAAGGAATACGCAGACGTATTCCTTTTTTGTTGTAAGTGAGACCTTGCCGGAAGGCGAGGTCTATGCATAAAAAGCAGCGGCTGACGTCTTCCGACGTTGGCCGTTTTTTTATGTGTAAGGAACTTCTATGAATACTGTCGGCACGCCGTTGCTATGGGGCGGATTCGCTGTTGTTGTCGCCATTATGCTGGCTATCGACCTGTTGTTGCAGGGGCGTCGTGGGGCACATGCCATGACCATGAAACAGGCTGCGGCCTGGTCGCTGGTCTGGGTGACGCTGTCGTTACTGTTTAACGCCGCTTTCTGGTGGTATCTGGTGCAAACCGAAGGTCGCGCCGTTGCCGATCCACAGGCACTGGCCTTTCTCACGGGTTATCTGATTGAGAAATCGCTGGCGGTCGATAACGTCTTTGTCTGGCTGATGTTGTTCAGCTATTTCTCTGTTCCGGCGGCGTTACAACGGCGCGTGCTGGTGTATGGCGTACTCGGGGCGATTGTTCTGCGTACCATCATGATCTTCACTGGCAGCTGGCTGATTTCGCAGTTCGACTGGATCCTGTATATCTTCGGTGCCTTCCTGCTGTTTACCGGCGTGAAGATGGCGCTGGCCCATGAAGATGAATCAGGCATTGGCGACAAGCCGCTGGTGCGCTGGCTGCGCGGTCATTTGCGCATGACCGACACCATCGACAACGAGCATTTCTTTGTGCGTAAGAATGGCTTGCTGTATGCCACGCCGCTGATGCTGGTGCTGATTCTGGTGGAATTGAGCGACGTGATTTTCGCCGTGGATAGCATTCCGGCTATCTTCGCCGTGACCACTGACCCGTTCATTGTGCTGACCTCAAACCTGTTTGCGATCCTCGGCCTGCGTGCGATGTATTTCCTGCTGGCGGGCGTAGCAGAACGTTTCTCGATGCTCAAATATGGCCTGGCGGTGATTCTGGTGTTTATCGGTATCAAGATGCTGATTGTCGACTTCTACCATATTCCAATCGCCGTCTCGCTGGGCGTGGTTTTTGGCATTCTGGTGATGACGTTTATTATCAACGCCTGGGTGAATTATCGGCATGATAAGCAGCGGGGAGAATGATTCGCTGTATATTAAGCCATTACTAGCGATAACTCATTCCAGACAAAGGTGAGCTATTAATTATGTAATCGGCTTATAGCTCTTTACAAAAAGACCGCACGGGTGTTGGTGGCGTCAAAATCGCCGAAGCGTTCCCTGGAGGCCGGGGCGACGCGCATGGATGCGCGGCGAGGGCGCATCTTACAGGGACGTTCCCTTGCGCCCGACCCGGTAGCCGCAAGGGATAAGCTGAGGGAACCGCGCAGCGGCGATTTTGTTCGCCAGAGCCTGGGGGTGCAGGGGGCGGCGGCGATTGGCCGCCCCCTGCGCGCTCCCTGCGGCAGTGACTTTATATGGCATAGCACATTAAAGGAGCGCAACCGTTCTCATATTCCAAATAGTTTTGCCCATATGTTATCTAATCAGCCTTAGTAGCCAGTCCTTCCCTCTGTTTATGTCAAATAAATGTAACCATTAAGTTGCAAAATATGACCTCTCTTTAAAATCCAGCATTTTTCGCTTCCCGAAGCTGTAACTTTCCTTATACTCGACCTTGCAAACACTTTGTTACATCCTGAAAGATGCGTCGACAGAACGCACCAGGGATGTGCGACAACACAATGAAAGGATCGAAAAATGACTACGCAACGTTCACCGGGGCTATTCCGGCGTCTGGCTCATGGCAGCCTGGTAAAACAAATCCTGGTCGGCCTTGTTCTGGGGATTCTTCTGGCATGGATCTCAAAACCCGCGGCGGAAGCTGTTGGTCTGTTAGGTACTTTGTTCGTCGGCGCACTGAAAGCCGTTGCCCCCATCCTGGTGTTGATGCTGGTAATGGCATCTATTGCTAACCACCAGCACGGGCAGAAAACCAATATCCGCCCTATTTTGTTCCTCTATCTGCTGGGCACCTTCTCTGCTGCTCTGGCCGCAGTAGTCTTCAGCTTTGCCTTCCCTTCTACCCTGCACTTGTCCAGTAGCGCGGGTGATATTTCGCCGCCGTCTGGCATTGTCGAAGTGATGCGCGGGCTGGTAATGAGCATGGTTTCCAACCCCATCGACGCGCTGCTGAAAGGTAACTACATCGGGATTCTGGTGTGGGCAATTGGCCTCGGTTTCGCACTGCGTCACGGTAACGAGACCACCAAAAACCTGGTCAACGATATGTCGAATGCCGTCACCTTTATGGTGAAACTGGTCATTCGCTTCGCACCGATCGGTATTTTTGGTCTGGTTTCTTCTACCCTGGCAACCACCGGTTTCTCCACACTGTGGGGCTACGCGCAACTGCTGGTCGTGCTGGTTGGCTGTATGTTACTGGTGGCGCTGGTGGTTAACCCATTGCTGGTGTGGTGGAAAATTCGTCGTAACCCGTTCCCGCTGGTGCTGCTGTGCCTGCGTGAAAGCGGTGTGTATGCCTTCTTCACCCGCAGCTCTGCAGCGAACATTCCGGTGAATATGGCGCTGTGTGAAAAGCTGAATCTGGATCGCGATACCTATTCCGTTTCTATTCCGCTGGGAGCCACCATCAATATGGCGGGCGCAGCAATCACCATTACCGTGTTGACGCTGGCTGCGGTTAATACGCTGGGTATTCCGGTCGATCTGCCCACAGCGCTGCTGTTGAGCGTAGTGGCTTCTCTGTGTGCCTGTGGCGCATCCGGCGTGGCGGGGGGGTCTCTGCTGCTGATCCCACTGGCCTGTAATATGTTCGGTATTTCGAACGATATCGCCATGCAGGTGGTTGCCGTTGGCTTTATCATCGGCGTATTGCAGGACTCTTGCGAAACCGCGCTGAACTCTTCAACTGACGTGCTGTTCACTGCGGCAGCTTGCCAGGCAGAAGACGATCGTCTGGCAAATAGCGCCCTGCGTAATTAATTGTTTAACCCCTTTCGTCTACGGCGGAAGGGGTTTTCTCTACTTTAAAAGGATCAATTCCCCTTTTCTGCATCCGCCAGAAACGAATGATATTCAGGCCATTCATGAGCAGAAAACTCCCCTCAATCATCGTGCCGCCTATCGACCCCGCCCAGAAGTTGTGAATCACCCAGCAACACGTTGAAAACCACATTACGCAGCGCATGGTCAGCCCTTTACAGCGGAACAACGCCCAGGTACTGACAATCGTGCCGATTACCGGCAGTAGTTCGACAGGATGATGGAACTTCGCGAGGCCAATTCCGCCAGTCAGCACAATAAAAATCGCCATTACCCATAAGCTGCGCGTGCGTAAGGTAATCAATGTACGAATGGCATTAAGGATGGCACTGGCACCGGCGGGATAGGTGCCCAGAAGAAAAAAATGTACGCCAATAACGGCGCTATAGACCGAAAGCTGCTTTTTAAAGCGGCGTTCGTCACGGTTGAAAAATGTTGTGATACCAATCAGAAAGGCGATGACACCCACGCCCTGGGCCAGCCAATACGCGGTCATGATAAATCCTTAGCAGGTCTGGAAAAGCAAACGGCGCTTCACATTATGAAACGCCGTTTTTTATTAACAACTCATTTCGACTTTATAGCGTTACGCCGCTTTTGAAGATCGCCAGTTCGCGGAAGTCGTTACGCTCGTTACAGGTTTGCTTACCGTTGGCAAACTCAACGATGGTATCGATGAATTCTTCCAGCAACTGCGGCATCGCTTTACCGTGGATCAGCTGACCCGCGTCAAAGTCGATCCAGTGTTTTTTCTTCGCCGCCAGTTCGCTGTTGGTGGCGATTTTCACCGTCGGTACAAAGCCGCCGTATGGCGTGCCGCGACCAGTACTGAACAGCACCATATGGCAGCCCGCACCCGCCAGAGCGCTGGTCGCTACGGCATCGTTACCTGGCGCACTTAACAAGTTCAGCCCCGGCGTTTTCAGACGCTCGCCGTAACGCAGCACGTCAACCACGACACTGGAACCGGCTTTCTGGGTACAGCCAAGGGATTTATCTTCCAGCGTGGTGATACCCCCCGCTTTGTTCCCCGGCGATGGGTTTTCGTAGATCGGCTGGTCATGGGCAATAAAGTACTGTTTGAAGTCATTGACCATGGTGACCAGTTTTTCAAACGTTGCTTCGTCACGGCAATGGTCCATCAGCAACTGCTCTGCGCCGAACATCTCCGGCACTTCGGTCAGTACGGTAGTACCGCCGTTAGCAATCACGTAGTCAGAGAAACGCCCCAGCATCGGGTTAGCAGTAATACCAGAAAGACCGTCAGAACCACCGCACTCCAGACCAAACTTCAGTTCGCTAAGTTTGCCTGGCTCGCGCTTGTCGTTGCGCATCACGTTATACAGCTGATGCAGATGCTCGATCCCGGCTTCGATCTCATCATCCTGCTGTTGGCAGATCATGAAATGAACGCGTTCAGGATCGATATCGCCCAGCGTTTCACGGAATGCGGCAACCTGGTTGTTTTCGCAGCCCAGACCAATCACCAGCACTGCGCCCGCGTTCGGGTGGCGCACCATGTTTTGCAACATAGTCCGCGTATTGATGTGATCGTCGCCCAGCTGTGAGCAGCCGTAGGTGTGGCTGAAGAGGAACACGCCGTCAGTACCTTCGGCGTTGTTGGTCTCTTTCAGGAAACGGTTCTGGATCTGCCGCGCGATGCCGTTAACACAGCCCACGGTTGGCAGGATCCACAGCTCATTGCGCACCCCGACATCGCCGTTAGCGCGACGATAGATCTGCACTTCACGATCTGCCGCTTGCGCAGGCAGATCCTGAAAATCAGGTTGATAGCGATACTGATCCAGATCGCTCAGATTCGTGCGCGTATTGTGGGCGTGAACGTGTTCCCCCGCCGCAATATCCGCCAATGCATAACCAATCGGCAGGCCATATTTGATGACGTTGGCCCCTTTTGCGATATCCGTTAACGCAAATTTATGTCCACGAGCAACAGCCTGGCGCAGCGTAACAGTCTGGTTATCGACACTGACTTCTGTGCCTTCCGCCAAATCTGCTAAAGCGACCGCGACGTTATCCAGCGCATGGATCTTGATGTATTGCATATCAACCCCAGACCTTAGTTCAGTTCAATGGCGAAGTAGTCACGCGCATTGTTAAAGCAAATATTTTTCACCATCTCGCCCAGCAGGTTGATGTCCGCCGGTGCTTCGCCCGCTTCCACCCAGCGACCGATCATCTGGCACAGAATGCGGCGGAAGTATTCGTGACGGGTGTATGACAAGAAGCTACGGCTGTCAGTCAGCATACCGACAAAGCGGCTCAGCAGACCGAGCTGCGCCAGTTGGGTCATCTGACGTTCCATACCGTCTTTCTGATCGTTAAACCACCAGCCGGAACCGAACTGCATTTTGCCCGGCATACCTTCGCCCTGGAAGTTACCGATCATGGTGCCCAGCACTTCGTTATCGCGCGGGTTCAGGCAGTAGAGAATGGTTTTCGGCAGCAGGTTTTCTTCGTTCTGCTTGCTCAGCAACTTAGACAGCTCTTCCGCCATCGGACGGTCGTTGATGGAATCAAAACCTACATCCGGCCCCAGCAGTTTGAACTGACGCAGGTTGTTATTACGCAGCGCGCCAATGTGGTACTGCTGTACCCAGCCGCGACGCGCATATTCGGCACCAAGGAACACCAGCACCGCAGTTTTGAACTGTGCCACTTCGTGCTCGCTCAGGGTTTCGCCAGCCAGACGACGCGCCAGAATGCTGTCCAGTTCCGCTTCGTTCGCTTCAGCAAACATCACCACATCCAGCGCGTGGTCAGACACTTTACAGCCGTGAGCGGCGAAGTGATCCAGACGTTTGGTCAGGGCAGTTTGCAGATCAGCAAAGCGGCGGATGTCGGTATCAGAGACTTCACCCAGCTTCGCCATGTAGTCGTTAAAGGTCGCCTGTTCGATGTTAAAGGCTTTGTCCGGACGCCAGCTCGGCAGCACTTTGATGGTGAAAGAGCCGTCTTTGGCGATCTCTGCGTGATGCTCCAGAGAATCGATCGGGTCATCGGTGGTGCCGACCATTTTCACGTTCATCTGCTGCATGATGCCGCGCGCGGAGAAGTTATCCTGCGCCAGCAGTTCATTACATTCGTTCCAGATTTCATCGGCAGTTGACGGAGAAAGCAATTTGCCAGTGATACCAAACGGACGACGCAGTTCGAGGTGCGTCCAGTGGTATAACGGGTTGCCGATAGTGTGCGGAACAGTCGCCGCCCAGGCGTCAAATTTTTCACGGTCAGACGCATCACCGGTGCACAGACGCTCGGCCACACCGTTGGTACGCATAGCGCGCCATTTGTAGTGATCGCCCTTCAACCAGATGTCATACAGGTTTTTAAAACGATAGTCTTCCGCAATCTGCTGCGGCGGCAAATGGCAATGATAATCGAAAATCGGCTGGTCTTTTGCGTAGTCGTGATACAGACGGCGGGCAAATTCAGTATCTAACAGGAAATCTTCAGTCATAAACGGAGTCATTTTCGTCTTCCTCTCAACGAGTGAGCTAGCTTGCTTATGGTGCGATGCTGACAAAGTTATCACACCAATTTCCAGAGTCCGAAGATATTTTCGTGAGATAGATCAATAAACGTAGTTAAAAAAATTACTCTCAAAGTGGTAAATCTCGCTGCAGGCCGCGCCAGTACTGGCCTCGCTGTCGTCAGGTAATGTCCCTACAAATATTCCCACATTTGTGATGGCTCTCACCTTTTAAAGTTGTATGACAAGTTATCTTTCTGCCGTCGCAAATCATAAGTCGACGGAATGCAAATTGCCGATTCATTCATTTGTTAGATGAATCGGGTTAACCGGTACGGAAGCCGAATTAGCACGAAACTTTCATGGCAACGTTCGGGGCGTGCCGGTTTTTTTTCGGTTACCCGGTCGTAACTAACATCTTCAGCCTCTGGCGGGATGATGGCCGCGCTTCCTGCGGATATAACAAAACGATGAGGTTTTACATGCGTAAAATTAAAGGGTTACGTTGGTATATGATCGCACTGGTGACGCTCGGCACCGTGCTTGGTTACCTGACGCGTAACACTGTGGCGGCAGCTGCGCCAACTCTGATGGAAGAGTTAAACATCTCCACCCAACAGTATTCCTATATCATCGCAGCCTATTCTGCTGCTTATACGGTCATGCAACCGGTAGCAGGTTATGTACTGGATGTGCTGGGTACGAAAATCGGTTATGCAATGTTTGCTGTGCTGTGGGCCGTGTTCTGTGGTGCAACCGCGCTGGCAGGTAGCTGGGGCGGACTGGCTGTTGCTCGTGGTGCGGTCGGTGCCGCGGAAGCAGCGATGATCCCGGCGGGTCTGAAAGCCAGCTCCGAATGGTTCCCGGCGAAAGAGCGTTCCATCGCGGTAGGTTACTTTAACGTAGGTTCTTCGATTGGTGCGATGATTGCACCGCCGCTGGTGGTATGGGCAATCGTGATGCACAGCTGGCAGATGGCATTTATCATCTCCGGTGCATTGAGCTTTATCTGGGCAATGGCATGGCTGATTTTCTATAAACATCCGCGCGACCAGAAGCATCTGACCGATGAAGAACGCGACTACATTATTAATGGTCAGGAAGCCCAGCACCAGGTGAGCACGGCGAAGAAAATGTCCGTTGGTCAGATCCTGCGTAACCGTCAGTTCTGGGGTATCGCGCTGCCGCGTTTCCTGGCAGAACCGGCCTGGGGTACTTTTAACGCGTGGATCCCGCTGTTCATGTTTAAAGTTTACGGCTTTAACCTGAAAGAGATTGCGATGTTCGCCTGGATGCCGATGCTGTTTGCTGACCTCGGTTGTATCCTCGGTGGTTACCTGCCGCCGCTGTTCCAGCGTTGGTTTGGTGTGAACCTGATCGTTTCTCGTAAGATGGTCGTAACGCTGGGTGCAGTGCTGATGATTGGCCCGGGTATGATCGGTCTGTTCACCAACCCGTATGTCGCAATTATGCTGCTGTGTATCGGTGGTTTTGCCCACCAGGCACTGTCTGGCGCGCTGATTACGCTCTCTTCCGACGTGTTTGGTCGTAACGAAGTGGCAACGGCGAACGGTTTAACCGGGATGTCCGCATGGCTGGCAAGTACGCTGTTTGCGCTGGTTGTCGGTGCACTGGCTGACACCATCGGCTTCAGCCCGCTGTTCGCAGTTCTGGCAGTATTTGACCTGCTGGGTGCGCTGGTTATCTGGACGGTGTTGCAGAACAAACCGGCGATTGAGGTGGCGCAGGAAACACATAACGATCCTGCACCGCAACATTAAGGCTTCGTGTAAGTTTTAGTTTCCCTTCAAAGCCGCCTTCTCAGGCGGCTTTTTCATCACTGTGAGTAGAGCTAAACTCGCAAAAGTGGTATAACAAATATAGTCTGCCGTATCATGCCTGGAGCGCATATGGAAATCACTGAACCACGCCGTTTGTATCAACAACTTGCCGCTGATCTGAAAGAGCGCATCGAACAGGGCGTCTATCTGGTGGGTGATAAACTGCCTGCTGAGCGCTTTATTGCCGATGAAAAGAACGTCAGCCGTACGGTAGTTCGTGAAGCCATCATCATGCTGGAAGTTGAAGGCTATGTGGAGGTGCGTAAAGGTTCAGGTATTCACGTGGTTTCCAACCAGCCGCGTCATCAGCAGGCGGCGGACAATAATATGGAATTCGCCAATTACGGTCCGTTTGAGTTGCTCCAGGCTCGCCAGCTCATCGAAAGTAATATTGCCGAGTTCGCGGCAACTCAGGTAACGAAACAGGACATCATGAAACTGATGGCCATCCAGGAGCAGGCGCGCGGCGAACAATGCTTCCGTGATTCCGAGTGGGATTTGCAGTTCCACATTCAGGTAGCCCTGGCGACGCAGAACTCCGCCCTGGCGGCTATCGTTGAAAAAATGTGGACCCAACGTAGCCATAACCCGTACTGGAAAAAACTGCACGAACACATTGATGCCCGTACTGTCGATAACTGGTGCGATGACCACGATCAGATCCTCAAGGCGTTAATTCGCAAAGATCCTCATGCTGCTAAGCTGGCAATGTGGCAGCATCTGGAAAACACCAAAATCATGTTATTTAACGAAACCAGCGACGATTTCGAGTTCAATGCCGACCGCTATCTGTTCGCAGAAAACCCGGTAGTGCATCTCGATACGGCCACCAGCGGCAGCAAATGAAATTTCCATCCGACAGGCGCTGCAATGCGCCTGTTTGCTTCGTCGGTAAGCGAAAAGTATAAAGTGTCAGCCTGTGTAAATCCTCTCGCCACCCTCCCCTGCAATCAGCAAAATCAGACTCCACGGACATGTAATTTTGATAACGAACAACGTTGACCTTTGTTACAATTAGATTCAATTTGAATTTATGCTTTTGAATGCTTTCTTATCTCACGATTTAACAGGGAATAGTTCAGGCTGTGTTGATGTATCAAACCCGCAAAACATACCAAAACAGCAATAACATTGCGGTAGTGCATCTTTTAAAACCAGCGTGGCGTTAACCGATTCACCAGGAATAATGAATGGAACTTTTGACCCAATTGCTGCAAGCCCTGTGGGCGCAGGATTTTGAAACCCTGGCCAATCCGTCGATGATTGGCATGTTGTATTTTGTCTTGTTTGTAATTTTGTTCCTTGAAAACGGCTTGCTTCCGGCGGCCTTTTTACCGGGCGACAGTTTACTGGTGTTGGTCGGCGTATTGATTGCGAAAGGCGCGATGGGCTATCCGCAAACGATTCTGCTGCTGACCGTTGCCGCCAGCCTCGGTTGCTGGGTCAGCTATATTCAGGGGCGATGGCTGGGCAATACCCGCACCGTACAAAACTGGCTATCTCATTTACCCGCGCATTATCATCAACGCGCACACCATCTTTTTCATAAACACGGTTTATCGGCGCTGTTAATTGGTCGCTTTATTGCATTTGTCAGAACACTGCTGCCGACGATTGCCGGATTATCAGGGCTGAACAACGCGCGCTTTCAGTTCTTCAACTGGATGAGCGGTCTGCTGTGGGTATTGATCCTGACAACTCTGGGTTACATGCTCGGCAAAACGCCGGTATTTTTAAAGTACGAGGACCAGCTGATGTCATGCCTGATGCTGCTCCCGGTGGTGCTGCTGGTGTTTGGCCTGGCAGGTTCTCTGGTCGTGTTATGGAAAAAGAAATATGGAAATCGGGGGTAAGGGATGCAAATACCTCGCATGTCGCTTCGCCAGCTAGCCTGGTCCGGCGCTGTTTTACTTCTGGTCGGCACACTGTTGCTGGCCTGGTCCGCGGTTCGCCAGCAAGAGTCTACGCTGGCGATTCGTGCCGTTCATCAAGGGACAACGATGCCAGACGGTTTTTCAATCTGGCATCACCTTGACGCTCACGGCATTCCTTTCAAAAGTATCACCCCCAAAAATGACACTCTGTTAATTACCTTTGACTCCAGCGACCAGAGTGCCGCCGCAAAAGCGGTCCTCGACAGAACATTGCCCCATGGCTACATCATCGCGCAGCAGGACAATAATAGTCAGGCTATGCAGTGGCTGACCCGGTTGCGGGATAACTCTCATCGCTTCGGATAACTTCCTGTTATCCGAAACATATCACTGACTTTGGTGATTTCACCGTAACTGTCTATGATTAATGAGGCGGTGGTTAACACTACCGCTTCGTTGTCTGGACAATCGTTCCTTTGTAATAGGTCCGAATCACAATGGAAGGTTCAAGAATGAAATACCGCATCGCTTTAGCTGTTTCTCTCTTTGCTCTTAGTGCCGGTAGTTATGCCACTACCCTGTGTCAGGAAAAGGAGCAAAATATCCTTAAGGAGATCAGCTATGCCGAAAAACACCAAAACCAGAATCGTATTGACGGTCTGAATAAAGCCCTGAGTGAAGTCCGGGCCAACTGTTCAGATAGCCAGCTGCGTGCCGATCATCAGAAGAAAATCGCAAAGCAGAAAGATGAGGTGGCGGAACGCCAGCAAGATTTAGCCGAGGCGAAGCAAAAAGGCGATGCCGATAAGATTGCCAAACGCGAACGGAAACTGGCAGAAGCGCAGGAAGAGCTGAAAAAGCTGGAAGCGCGCGACTACTAACTCACAATAGTCACTACTTACTCACCTGGAGAAAACTATGTCGAAAGAACACACTACGGAACATCTGCGTGCTGAGTTGAAATCCCTTTCCGATACGCTGGAAGAGGTGCTTAGCTCATCTGGCGAGAAGTCAAAAGAAGAGTTGAGTAAGATTCGTAGCAAAGCGGAGCAGGCACTGAAACAGAGCCGTTATCGCCTGGGTGAAACCGGTGATGCCATCGCCAAACAAACCCGTGTCGCGGCGGCGCGTGCCGATGAGTATGTGCGTGAAAATCCATGGACGGGCGTGGGCATTGGCGCTGCAATCGGTGTAGTGCTCGGCGTTCTGCTGTCGCGTCGTTAATTATGGCGGACACTCATCACGCGCAAGGGCCCGGTAAAAGCGTTCTGGGCATCGGGCAGCGAATTGTTTCCATCATGGTTGAAATGGTGGAAACACGTCTGCGGCTGGCGGTGGTGGAGCTGGAAGAGGAAAAAGCGAATCTCTTTCAACTTTTACTGATGCTGGGCCTGACGATGCTTTTCGCTGCATTTGGTCTTATGAGCCTGATGGTGCTGATTATTTGGGCGGTTGATCCGCAATATCGCCTGAATGCGATGATTGCCACCACCGTGGTGTTGCTGCTACTGGCACTGATTGGCGGTATCTGGACGTTACGTAAATCGCGTAAATCCACCCTGCTGCGCCATACACGCCATGAGCTGGCAAACGATCGGCAGCTGCTCGAGGAGGAGTCCCGTGAGCAGTAAAGTCGAACGTGAACGACGTAAGGCGCAACTGCTGAGCCAGATCCAGCAACAACGGCTGGATCTTTCCGCCAGTCGTCGTGAATGGCTGGAGGCAACAGGCGCTTACGATCGTCGCTGGAATATGCTGCTAAGTCTGCGCTCCTGGGCGCTGGTAGGCAGTAGCGTGATGGCGATCTGGACGATTCGCCATCCTAATATGCTGGTCCGCTGGGCCAGACGCGGTTTTGGCGTATGGAGCGCCTGGCGTCTGGTGAAAACGACCCTCAAGCAGCAACAACTTCGCGGTTAACTTCCCTCTGGCCGGAGCCATTCCGGCCTTATCCATCAAATTTTTTGAAGATTTTTGACAGTTTTCCTTGCTAACAATCATCATTCACCACGTTTATGATTCTCTCCATCGACAGCAACGACGCTAATACCGCGCCCTTGCACAAAAAAACAATCAGCAGCCTGAGTGGCGCAGTGGAGAGTATGATGAAAAAATTAGAAGATGTTGGTGTACTGGTAGCGCGCATTTTAATGCCGATTCTGTTTATTACCGCAGGCTGGGGAAAAATTACTGGTTACGCGGGTACCCAACAATATATGGAAGCGATGGGCGTCCCGGGTTTTATGCTGCCGCTGGTGATTCTGCTTGAGTTTGGTGGTGGTCTGGCAATCCTGTTCGGTTTCCTGACTCGCACCACAGCCCTGTTTACTGCGGGCTTTACGCTGCTGACGGCATTTTTATTTCACAGCAACTTTGCTGAAGGCGTCAACTCACTGATGTTCATGAAAAACCTGACAATTTCTGGCGGATTCCTGCTGCTGGCAATTACCGGTCCGGGCGCGTATAGCATCGACCGCCTGCTGAATAAAAAGTGGTAAGCACGAGCTATACTTAACGATAAAAAACGAGGAGGAAGCTCCTCGTTTTTGCTATTGGAGGAGAGAAAAATGGGTCAACTGATTGACGGCGTCTGGCATGACACCTGGTACGATACCAAATCCACCGGCGGTAAATTTCAACGTTCAGCTTCCGCATTTCGTAACTGGCTCACTGCCGATGGCACTCCTGGCCCCACTGGCATAGGCGGTTTTACCGCAGAGAAAGATCGTTATCATCTCTATGTTTCACTCGCCTGCCCGTGGGCGCACCGCACGCTGATCATGCGTAAACTCAAAGGACTGGAACCGTTTATTTCCGTTTCCGTAGTGAACCCGCTGATGCTGGAAAACGGCTGGACCTTTGATGACAGTTTTCCGGGAGCAACCGGAGATACGCTCTATCAACATGAATTTCTGTATCAGCTTTATCTCCACGCCGATCCACACTACAGCGGACGAGTTACTGTTCCCGTGCTGTGGGACAAAAAGAACCACACCATCGTCAGCAACGAATCAGCGGAAATCATCCGCATGTTCAATACCGCGTTTGATGCGCTGGGTGCGAAAGCTGGAGATTACTACCCACCAGCCCTGCAACCGAAAATTGACGAACTTAACGGCTGGATTTATGACACCGTTAACAACGGCGTGTATAAAGCCGGTTTTGCCACCAGCCAGCAAGCCTACGACGAGGCGGTAGTGAAAGTGTTTGAATCGCTGGCGCGACTGGAACAGATTTTAGGCCAGCATCGTTACCTGACCGGCAACCAGCTAACCGAAGCCGATATTCGCCTGTGGACCACGCTGGTGCGTTTTGATCCGGTGTATGTCACCCACTTCAAGTGTGATAAGCACCGCATCAGCGATTATCTGAACCTGTATGGTTTTCTGCGCGATATCTACCAGATGCCGGGGATTGCCGAAACCGTCAATTTCGATCACATCCGTAATCATTACTTCCGCAGTCATAAGACCATCAACCCTACGGGGATTATTTCAATTGGTCCGTGGCAGGATCTCGATGAACCGCATGGACGAGATGTTCGCTTCGGTTAAAAAAAGGCACCTTACGGGGTGCCTCTGATTATTAGCTAAGTGCATGTTGTGCATGTCGGATGCGGCGTGAACGCCTTATTCAACCCAAAAAACTTTTTATATTCAATATGTTGCAAGGACAGCGTAAGCCAGATAAGCGTAGTGCATCTGGCAATTTTGCACTTGTCATCAGTTTTAGCGCGCCTTCAAAGCACCTTATTAATTCATTGAACGAATATTTACTGCCATTTCATTCACGTCTATTCTTAATTTGCTGCTTTAAAAACAAGTGATTGAGCAAAATTGAGGCAAAAATGGACTGGTATCTGAAAGTACTAAAAAATTATGTCGGTTTCCGGGGTCGTGCGCGGCGCAAAGAGTACTGGATGTTTATTCTGGTCAACATCATCTTTACGTTCGTGCTGGGGCTGCTGGATAAAATGTTAGGCTGGCAACGCGCTGGTGGCGAAGGCATCCTGACGACAATCTACGGTATTCTGGTGTTTTTACCGTGGTGGGCGGTTCAGTTCCGCCGCCTGCACGACACCGACCGCTCGGCGTGGTGGGCACTGCTATTCTTAATCCCGTTTATCGGCTGGCTTATTATCATCGTCTTTAACTGCCAGGCGGGTACGCCAGGCGAAAACCGCTTTGGACCAGATCCAAAACTGGAACCTTAAAACAAATCTGCTCGCCGGATGTCTGACTCATCCGGCTTTTATCATCATGTTGATGAATGAATAATTTACTAATGTTTATTTAAAATATTTCAATGTCGTTATATAAATTACCTATAAAAAATAACCATATATTTATCTTAAATATCAAAACCTTTATAACATCCGAAAAAGAAAGATACGAATAGCATTTACTCCATCCCCGGAATAGACTTTCGCAACTTTTAATTAAAGGGATGTTTTTATGCAGTGGTATTTAGCCGTATTAAAAAATTATGTTGGTTTCTCTGGTCGCGCACGTCGTAAAGAGTACTGGATGTTTACTCTGATTAACGCCATCGTCGGCGCTATTATCAATGTCATTCAATTGATTTTAGGTTTAGAGTTTCCATTCCTTTCTCTCATTTACCTGGCAGCAACAATCATTCCGGTCATTGCTCTGTGCGTTCGTCGTCTGCACGATACTGACCGTTCAGGTGCGTGGGCGCTTCTCTATCTGGTACCGGTCATTGGCTGGTTAGTTCTGTTTGTATTTGCCTGTTTAGAAGGTACTTCTGGCAGCAATCGTTACGGAAACGATCCGAAGTTTGGTTCAAATTAATATTAAAATTGGGGCGATATTTCGCCCCTTTTTATTAACAATAACAAATATTATTTTCCGCTAAAAAGTTTGGGAATTTCCCGCAGACACCAGGATTTCGCTTCCCCCATACTGTCACGACGCCAGGCCATAATAATATCGATCTCGCTGGTCGATTCTGGGCTGACGACACGCAACCGCCCTTCCGCAATATCTTTTTCGACCATCGGATACGGCATCGTCGCCACGCCAAGCCCCGCCAGTAATGCCTGACGTTTATCTTCAATCGTGCTCACCGTTAAGCGCGGCTGTTTGTCCAGCAGCTGTACGGTCAACACCGGGCGCTCACGAGCGGTATCCGCCACCGCAATTCCACGATATTTCACGCGCGTCACTTCAGATAACGGTTCCGGCTCCTGATGAATCGGGTGATCAGGCGCGGCAACGTAGACGTTCATTAAGGTATAGAGCTTGCGCGAGTTGATCTCCGACGAGGAACGAAAATGCATATCCGGCGCGATAACGATATCCGCCCGCCCCTGCTCCAGCCGTTCCCACGCCCCCGCCAGCACTTCGGTGATGATTGCCAGTTGGGTATTGGCTTTTGCCGCCAGTTTGTCGATTAACGGGAATAAGGCAGGTGTCGGTACCAGCGCCTCGGTCACAATGGTGAGATGCGTTTCCCAACCGCGCGCGAGAGCTTCCGCATCAGTAGTCAGTTTATCTGCGGCTTCCAGCAAAACGCGCCCTCGCTCCAGCAACATCCTCCCGACATTGGTGAATTTGGTGCGATGACCCGAGCGGTCAAACAGCACCACATCCAGCTCTTCTTCCAGTTTTTGCATGGTGTAGCTAAGTGCGGAAGGCACGCGTCCCAGCTCATCCGCCGCCGCCGCAAAACTGCCCCGGCGATCGATCGCATCCATAACCCGTAGTGCTTCCAGCGTTAATGCCCTTTCTTTGGCCATTTCGTTCTCATTCAGGAAATTTGAACATACCGGGCAGAATATCTGGCTAACAATGTAGCGTCCAGCCCCTTACCATAAAAGGAAGTAAAGAGAGGTCAAGAATTATGATTACTACCCGAACTGCCAGGCAGTGTGGACAAGCAGACTACGGATGGTTGCAGGCCCGGTATACTTTTTCCTTTGGACACTACTTCGACCCGAAATTGTTAGGCTATGCCTCCCTGCGCGTGCTTAACCAGGAAGTGCTGGCCCCAGGTGCCGCCTTTCAGCCGCGAACCTATCCCAAAGTCGATATTTTAAATGTGATTCTGGATGGAGAAGCAGAGTATCGCGACAGCGAAGGCAATCATGTTCAGGCCTGCGCTGGTGAGGTGTTGCTGCTCTCTACCCAGCCGGGTGTCAGCTATAGCGAACACAATCTCAGCAAAGACAAACCGTTAACGCGAATGCAGCTTTGGCTGGATGCCTGCCCGCAGCGAGAGAATCCGCTGATTCAAAAGCTGGCGCTTAATATGGACAAGCAGCAATTAATCGCCTCGCCAGAGGGTGCGATGGGAAGCCTGCAATTACGCCAACAAGTATGGCTGCACCATATCGTGCTCGACAAAGGCGAAAGTGCGAATTTCCAGTTGCATGGGCCACGCGCGTATTTGCAATCGATTCACGGGCAATTTCATGCGCTTACGCATCATGAAGAGAAAGCGGCGCTAACCTGCGGTGATGGGGCGTTTATTCGTGACGAGGCTAACATTACGCTGGTTGCCGATTCCCCACTGCGCGCTTTGCTGATAGATTTGCCTGTCTAGTTGTTTTTACAGGGAGATGATGATGAGTAAAAAATCGGCCAAAAAGCGTCAGCCAGTGAAGCCCGTGGTGGCGAAAGAACCTGCTCGCACCGCCAATAATTTTGGCTATGAAGAGATGTTGAGCGAGCTGGAAGCCATCGTCGCGGATGCTGAAACGCGTTTAGCCGAGGATGAAGCTACCGCGTAAAGACAGGTGCCGGATGCGGCGTAAACGCCTTATCCGGCACGATACCCAAAACCTGGCGTTTATCTGGCCTTGCTCGCCATAATCTCGATAATCTGCCGATCCGTTTGCTGCATCGAATGGCTTGCTAACGCACACAGGTTGGCAATCGACTGCTCAACATCATGCGCCACAATCCCTTCATTGCCGGTCACAGCGGTATCATCCAGCGCCATTAACACCGCTTTCCACGCAGCCGAAGCACTGGTCGAAACCTTCATCGCGCAGCTGTTCGACGCACCATCGCAAATCATGCCGCTGACATCGCCGATCATACTGCTGATCGCCATCGAGATGGTTTCATAACGCCCATCCACCAGCCATGCCATCCCGGCGGCGGCCCCCATTGCTGCGGTCGTTGCGGCACAAAGCGCAGACAAACGCGGTAACTGGTTATGGATGTAAATCGCGCTCAAATGCGAAAGCATCAGCGCACGCGCCAGCCGTTCATCATCGGCCCCGAAGTGTTCTGCTACCACCACCACAGGCATTGTTGCAGTGATCCCTTGGTTACCCGAGCCTGAATTACTCATCGCCGGAAGCGTAGCGCCGCCCATACGCGCATCGGATGCCGCGCTGGTACGAATCACAATGGATGAAGAGAGATCTTTCGCCAGCAAACCGCGCTCGCACTGTTTTTCCAGCGTCGCACCAATATGCAGCCCCCAGTTACCACTCAAACCTTCCTGCGATAACGCGCAATTTAACTTCGCAGAATCGAGAATAAAGCGGATCGCCGCAAACGGGACTTCATTGACGAACTTCAGGATCTCAGCCAGCGTCGTCCTGGAAAGCACCGTCAGCGGCGACTCTTGCTCGCCCTCTGTCACACACGCCTGCTGGGTAAACACCACGCCATTGTGCGTCTCAATATGCACAATGTTGGTATGCCCGCCGACGATGGTGACACACGCCCACTTCTCACCGTTCCAGACTTTGGCGCGTGAGAAGAGGATTTCATCGCAAGGTTCCTGGATCTTAACTGAGACTTTCCCCGCCGCCAGCAGTGCTTTGGCATCGGCAATTGCCTGCGCAGTTGCGTCTTTCAGCACTTCCAGCCCGGCGTTAGCATTTCCACCTAACGCCCCAAGCGCCGCCGCAATCGGCAGCCCCACCATTCCCGTGCCGGGAACGGTGACGCCCAGACCGTTCTTCATCAGATTTGGCGAAACCCAGGCTTCTACACGTTCAACCGGACCTTCCAGTTCTGCCGCAGCAACCGCCGCCGCCAGCGCCAGTGAAATCGGTTCAGTACACCCCAGCGCCGGTTTTACCTCCTCCTGAACGGCGAGGATGTAACGCTGCCATAACGGATTTAAAGTCGAATCAAACATATTAAAAACCTTAAAATTTCAGGTAAATCAAGAAAATGCCAGGAACGGAGAAACACAAAGCAACAAACCAGTGACGATAATCAGGTACAGAGACATCCCTTTGTATTTGTGCAATGCCGGTACTTTGTAAACCAGCCACGCCGGGATCAGGCACCCTACCATGCCGAAAATCGGGCTACAGATAGAGGTGAAGCTCAACACCGGGGCGTTCAGTACGATGGCGCTCCAGGCCAGCAAAATGGCGAAAATCATGATGCCGCGCTGAACGAGATTTTCGTTAATCTTCTCGGCAGGTATCTTGCGACGCAGGATGTTCATTACGATCCCTTGCGTTGCTTCGCGAAAGCCTAAATAGACGCCAAAAAACGCGGTCATTACTGCAAAGATATTGAGAATGACGCTGACCACTTTCACCCACGCTGCGCCGTCACCGCTAATAAACTGCGCCGCAATTGCCAGCGCGGAAATATTCTGCTCGTAGGCTTTTACCGCTTCGTCATGTCCCATCGCCAGCGTGAACGACACGGCGTAGAAAAAGACGGTGACAAACAAAATGCCAAACGCGATATTCATGGCCCGCAATGCTTTATGCCGCGCCACTTCAATCGATTTTTCCCGCGAGCGATAAGAGATCACCATCGGGCTTAACGTCTGGATAAACAGAATCGACGTCAGGGTAAACGGCAGCGTAATAATGGCGTTTTTCACCAGCAGCCCCAGCGGCGGTAGCGAACCGACGTTATACAGATGCCACATTCCCACCATCGACACGCCCAGCGCCGCGACCACCAGCAGCTTGGTCAGCACCATCCCCGTCGAAATTTTGAATAACAATTTCTCGCCGCGTGAGGAGATCGCCACCAGAATGCAAATCAGTACCAGACCATAAAAGGGACTGTCTGACAGCAACTCTTCCGTCACGCCGAAGGTATGCAGGTAGGAAGCACTATCGTTGGTGATGGCGGTGGAATAGACGAACATCCAAATCACCAGCATTACGAAATAGAGTGCACCTAACAGGATGCCCCAGTTTTTACCTAAATAGCCGCTAATGACGCTCGGGTAATCTTTACATTCTGGTGATTCTGCCAGCGTATTAATAAACAACCGCTGAAACAGATACATTGCCGGGTAACCAATCACCGATGAGAGCAAAAATACCCACAATCCCATCAAACCGACCTGCACCGGGAGAAAAACAATCCCCGCGCCAATCGCCATCCCGATACTCATAATCACCCAGCCGGTGTCAGTACTGTCGAATTTGATCGCTTCTCGCCACTCGCTCTCACTCATTCCAGCACGACCCGCCGGGGTCGAAGCGTCTGCAATGACGCCTTTATTCGATGCAATTTCCATAATTTCTCGCTCAATATTTTGTAGGGCTTATTATTTTTTTCCGAGCCGCATCAAGGCGATATGCGGTCTACGTTTTTGCAGGCGAGTTATTAGAATAAAGAAATGATACGCGCGAGGTCAGAGAAAATCTTCACAATCAAGACTTTGAAATAACGGAGATGGATAAGAATTTTCTACTAAATTAATCGCAAGAGAATATTCATTCTCTATTTGCGGCAGATCACAAAAAAAAGGTGCACATTTGTGCACCCAAGGATGAAAGCTGACAGCAATGTCAGCCGCAGACCACTTTAATGGCCAGTCCTCCGCGTGATGTTTCGCGGTATTTATCGTTCATATCTTTGCCGGTTTCATACATCGTCTCGATCACTTTATCGAGTGAAACACGCGGTGCCGAGGTGCGGCGCATCGCCATCCGCGCGGCGTTTACTGCTTTCACGGCATTAATGGCATTACGTTCAATGCACGGGATTTGTACCTGTCCGGCAACCGGATCGCAGGTCAGCCCAAGGTTATGTTCCATCGCGATTTCCGCCGCATTGCATACCTGCGCCGGACTGCCGCCCAGTAGTTCAGTTAACCCTGCCGCCGCCATTGAACAGGCCACGCCAATCTCCCCCTGACAGCCGACTTCCGCGCCAGAGATGGAGGCGTTCATTTTATACAGCGCGCCAATAGCCCCCGCGGCCAGAAAATAGCGGGCAATTGACCGCTCGTTTACCGGACGACGGAACTTATCGTAATAAGCCAGCACTGCCGGAATAATGCCGCACGCACCGTTAGTCGGTGCCGTTACCACGCGCCCGCCAGCTGCGTTTTCTTCACTAACCGCCAGCGCGTACATGTTGATCCAGTCGATGACATTCATCGGATCGTTAGAAATGTTATCGCTGGAAACCAGCTGACGACGCAGCGCTACGGCACGACGCGGCACATTGAGCGGACCAGGCAGCACGCCTTCAGTGTTCATCCCGCGTTCAATACCGTCATGCATCACTTGCCAGATACGGGCAAACCCTGCGTCAATTTCCGCTTTGCTGCGCAGCGCCAGCTCGTTGTGCATCATCAGACCAGATATAGACAGGCCGTTGTAATCACACATTTTCAGCAGTTCACCTGCTGAGTGGAAATCGTAAGGTACGGACGTTTCGACATCGTGCGACAGGCCGAAGTGTTCTTCTTCGACAATAAACCCGCCGCCGACAGAGTAATAGGTTTTACTTAATAGCGCTTCCTGTCCCTTCCAGGCAGTGATCCGCATTCCGTTCTCATGGCGAGGCAACATTTCGGGATGGAAGATAATGTTCTTTGCTACAGGAAAATCAACAATATGCGCACCAGATGCCACTGGCAGCCGCCCGCTGCGCGTTACTAACTCTATAAATGCAGGGATCTCATCAATGACAACATCCTGCGGACTGTTTCCTGCCAGTCCCATGATAATGGCGACATCCGTGGCATGGCCTTTGCCCGTCAGTGACAACGACCCGTACAGATCGACCACAATATGGCTCGTCGCGGTTAATAAGCCGCTACTTTCCAGCCGATCAATAAAACTTTTTCCGGCATTCATTGGCCCCACGGTATGCGAACTGGAGGGACCAATCCCAATTTTGAAAATATCGAATGCACTAATCATATCCACACCCTCGGATTGCCGTTCAGTGAAGTGGAGCGGAACGACCTTGCGACCGTCCCGCTCACGAGGCTTTACGCACTACGTACTGCGATGGCTTCAATTTCCAGCTTCACATCTTTCGGCAAACGCGCGACCTGTACACAGCTCCGGGTCGGATAGGTCGCCTGATGCTCATCGAAGAACTGCTTATAGACTTCGTTGATGGTGGCAAAATCATTCAGATCGGTGATGAACACGGTCATCTTGATGATATCGCCCACGCTCAGCCCGGCAGCAACCACGATCGCTTTGACGTTTTCGAGGCTTAAACGCGCCTGATCTTGCACATCAGCCGGGATCTCACCGGTTTGTGGGCAAACCGGAATTTGCCCGGAGGTGAAGACCATGCTGCCTAAATCAACGCCCTGAACATAAGGGCCGATTGCGCCTGGGGCACGTTGCGTTTCGATAATCTTTTTCATACATCCTCCGGCGTCAGAGCGCCTGGGTAAAAGTACGTGAAATAACATCCTGTTGCTGTTCACGGGTCAGTGCGTTGAAGCGCACGGCGTAGCCAGAGACACGGATTGTCAGGTTAGGATATTTTTCCGGGTGCTCGATGGCATCCAGCAGCATTTCCCGATTCATTACGTTGACGTTGAGGTGTTGACCGCCTTCGACATCCGCTTCGTGGTGGAAATACCCATCCAGCAGGCCGACAAGGTTGGTTTTACGTACTGGATCTTCTTTGCCCAGCGCCGCAGGCACAATCGAGAAGGTGTACGAGATCCCGTCTTTGGCGTAGGTGAACGGCAGTTTCGCCACCGACGTCAATGAAGCCACGGCACCTTTGCGGTCACGACCATGCATCGGGTTAGCGCCCGGCGCGAACGGTGTTCCGGCGCGACGACCGTCCGGCGTATTACCGGTTTTCTGGCCGTACACCACGTTAGAAGTGATAGTCAGAATCGACTGGGTAGGGACGGCGTTGCGATAGGTTGGCAGCGCTTTAATTTTCTTCATAAAGCGTTCAACCAGATCGCAGGCAATGCTGTCTACGCGCTCGTCGTTGTTACCGTACTGCGGATATTCACCGTCGATTTCGAAATCCACCGCCAGGCCGTTTTCGTCACGGATTGGTTTCACGCGGGCATATTTGATAGCGGACAGGGAGTCTGTTGCCACCGACAGGCCCGCGATGCCGCATGCCATAGTGCGATAGACATCACGATCGTGCAGCGCCATCAGCGAAGCTTCGTAGCTGTACTTGTCGTGCATGTAGTGAATGATATTCAGCGCGCTGATGTACTGCACCGCCAGCCAGTCCATGAAGTGATCGAGACTGTCCATCACTTTGTCGTAATCCAGCACGTCGTCCATCAGCGGTGCCGTTTTCGGACCGACCTGAATCTTCAGCTTCTCATCCACCCCGCCGTTAATTGCGTACAGCAGCGTTTTCGCCAGGTTAGCGCGTGCACCAAAGAACTGCATTTGCTTACCAATCACCATTGGGCTAACGCAGCAGGCAATCGCGTAATCGTCGCTGTTGAAGTCAGTACGCATCAGATCGTCGTTTTCATACTGCAAGGAAGAGGTGACGATCGACACCTGCGCGGCATATTTTTTGAAGGCAATCGGTAATTCTTCCGACCAAAGAATGGTCAGGTTAGGTTCCGGTGCAGGCCCCATAGTGTGCAGGGTGTGCAAATAGCGGAAGGAGTTTTTGGTCACCAGCGTACGACCGTCCAGCCCCATCCCGCCGATCACTTCCGTCGCCCAGATTGGGTCGCCGGAGAACAGCGAATCAAATTCCGGTGTACGCAGGAAGCGTACCATACGGATCTTCATGATGAAGTGATCGATCAGTTCCTGTGCCTGCTGCTCATTGAGTACGCCAGCTTTAAAGTCGCGCTCAATGTAGATATCGAGGAACGATGCCGTGCGCCCCAGCGACATCGCGCCGCCATTTTGCGATTTCACTGCCGCCAGATAAGCGAAGTAGAGCCACTGCACCGCTTCCTGTGCATTCTGCGCCGGGCGAGAGATATCAAAGCCATATTTCGCCGCCATTTCCTGAATCTGCAAAAGCGCATGACGATGCTCTGCCAGCTCCTCACGCAGACGGATAGTGGCTTCCAGATCCTCGCCTTTTTCCAGACGGGACTGGAGATCGGCAAATTGCAGTTCGCGTTCACGCACCAGATAACTGATGCCATACAGCGCCACGCGGCGGTAGTCACCGATAATGCGCCCACGGCCATAACCATCTGGCAAACCAGTCAGTACACCCGATTTACGGCAGCGCAGCATATCTGGTGAGTAAACATCAAATACGCCCTGATTATGGGTTTTACGCAGATCGGTAAACAGATATTCAAATTCACTGTCCATTTCACGGCCATAGGCGTGGAATGAACTTTTAATCATATTAATGCCACCGAACGGATGCAGCGCACGCTTTAATGGCGCATCCGTTTGCAGGCCCACTATTTTTTCCAGCGGCTGGTTAATATATCCCGCATCATGAGCGGTAATGGTGGTAGCAATATTAGTATCGAAATCAACCGGCGCGTGGGTTGCGTTTTCGATACGAATGCCTTCCATCACTTTTTCCCACAATTCCGTGGTGGCTGGCGTCGCTTCAGCGAGGAAAGATTCATCGCCTTCATACGGTGTATAGTTATGTTGAATAAAATCGCGGACATTAATTTCGTTTTTCCAGTCCGTACCTTTAAAGCCAAGCCATGCGTCGGCGTACAGCTTATCGCTGGTATCAATATCTACCTTCATGAAAAATAATCTCTCTACAATACTTCAACTAAATTATGCAAATTCTGCGGGCGCGTTAACTTTGCCTAAATGAATGGCATCCAAAGCAATCATTTTTTCTTCGTTGGTTGGGATAACGGCGCAAATGACACGCGCATTTTCACTGGAAACAATTCGCTCTCCACAGGAGTTAGAGCGATTATTCATTTCTGTATCAATCTCTACGCCTAATACAGCCAAATGTTCCATGACCAGACGACGAATTAAACTTGAATTTTCTCCTATTCCGCCGGTGAATATAATTCCATCCAGGCGACGTAATGAGGCTGCGTGTCCGGCAATATGACGGGCAATTCGGTGAACAAAGGTTTTAATTGCCAGTTGCGCGCGTTCGTGACCTTCATGCCAGGCTTTTTCCAGAACACGTAAATCCGAAGAAAGACCGGAAATGCCTAATAATCCCGACTCTTTATTCACTACGCGTTCCAGGTCACCCAGGCTCTGGTTGGTTTGGCTGGCGACCCAGGACATCGCACCAAAGTCGACATCACCACTGCGGGTACCCATCATCAAGCCTTCCAGCGGCGTCATTCCCATTGAAGTGTCAACACTCTGACCGTTGCGAACTGCGCAGATTGACGCGCCATTGCCAAGATGCGCCACAACCAGGCCGGAGTCATCTTCCGCCAGATTCAGCAAAGAATGCGCGCGCTGGGAAACATAGCGGTGCGACGTGCCGTGGAAACCATAACGGCGTACACCTAACTCTTCATAATATTTCCACGGCAGGCCGTATAAATAAGCTTCCGGAGCCATCGTCTGGTGGAAACTGGTATCAAATACCGCTACCTGAGTTACGCCCGGAAATAATTGCTGCGCCGATTCAATACCACTTAAATTGGCGTAATTATGCAGGGGTGCCAGTGGAGAAACGCGACGGATATTATCAATGACTTCATCGGTAATAATGGCGGACTCGGTAAAAATACTGCCGCCGTGAGCGATGCGGTGGCCAATTAAGGCCACACTGTCATTTAAATTCCGTTTTTCCAGTTCAAATGCAATTGCCTTCAATGCACCTTCGTAGCTGTGGTGAGCCAGCGGTGCTGGCTCTCCCCCATTTACGGATAAGAATGCATTTTCCGAGTTAATACCGTCGGCAATACCTGACATTAATACTTCACAGTCGCTGGCATCGAGTACGGAAAACTTAATCGAAGACGAACCACAGTTAATAACCAAAACAACCGGAAATTCATTCATCTCTTTTCTCATCCTGAGTTACGGATTAAAACAGTTTGTATACGATGTTCAGGATGGTCAGCAGACCAATCACGGTAACAAACACGTTATCCAGACGACCACGGTATTTCGCCAGAGACGGCGCTTTACGGATGGCATACATCGGCAACAGGCACAGCAGGGATGCGATAATCGGTGCGCCCATGGCTTCAATCAGGTCGAGGATGTTCGGGTTGGCGTAGGCAACAACCCAGGTGGAGCCCATGATGAAGATCATGCTGAGAGTATTCAGTTTACCCAGCGACACTTTGGTTTTGTCACCTTTATAACCGAACTTCAGAATCAGGCCATTCAAGCCTTCCAGCGTCCCCAGATAGTGACCGAAGAAAGATTTGAAGATAGCCACGAGTGCGATGATGGAAGCCGCATATTCCAGTGTAATCGCGAACGTTGTTTTGGTACCGGTCATGGACGCAAAGTGGTTAGCCAGATAAGAAAGCACTGGAATATTCTGCGCTTTGGCTTCCGCCATGTTGGCCGGAGACAGCGTAAACAGGCAGCTAAAGGCAAAGAACATCACCACTGCAACCATCAGCATGCTGGCACGAGAAATGATTTGGGAACATTTACGTTCGGTGAAGTCGCGACCGAAGTCTTTCTCATACTCTTCACGTTTAGAAACCACGAAGGAAGAGACGATTGGCGAGAAGTTAAAGGAGAAAACCATGATGGAAATCCCCAGCCAGACAGTGATCAGGATACCGTCATGACCGGTTAACGACAGCGAACCGAGGTCAACCTGGTCGATAACTGCAGAGTTCCAGTAAGGGATCAGCGACAGAGAAATCAGCACCAGGCTGGCGATAAACGGCCACACCAGGTAACTCATCACTTTAACCATCAGATCCTTACCAAACCAGATGACGAAAGCCATCAGCAGCAATAGGAACAGCGCCACAAAGCCGCGATTCAGCGGTGCAAAGCCGAGCTGGTTTTCCCAGAACGTCATAAAGGTATTGGTAATAGTAACGCCATAAATCCACAGCAGTGGGCAAATCGCGAAGAAGTACAGGAACGTGATAACCACGCCGCCAGTTTTACCAAAATGCTCTTCCACCGTTTCCGTAATGTTGCCGGAAGGGTTAGAGCCAGAAAGACACAGACGCGCCAGCGCCCGGTGGCAATAAAACGCGATGGGGTATGCTAATACCAACATCAGAAGAATCGGGATCAGTCCGCCAAAACCTGCGCGGATAGGGAAGAACAGCACCCCGGCGCCGATTGCCGTACCAAACAAGCCTAACGTCCATGTGGTATCTGATTTACGCCAGGACGATTGTTTTGTCTGGCTGGATACAATGCTATCTGAAGTACTCATATCCTATCCTCAACGAATTAATTAAGCGTCAACGAAACCGGTGATTTGAGAGACGCGAGAAAGATCGATATTGCCGCCGGAAATAATACTGACGGTTTTTCTGTTTTGAATATATTGGTCTAATTTACCGCTTAATAATGCAGCACATGCCAGAGCGCCTGCGCCTTCGGTGACGACTTTATTGCGCTGAATTAAGGCAATCATACTGTTTCTGATTTCATCTTCGCTGACCAGCACGATGTCATCGACTAATTCACGAACGATTTCGTAAGTTAAATTACCCGGGCGGGAGACATCACAACCATCCGCCAGGGTGCCGGTAGTTCGGTGCGTGGTTATTTCTCCGGAGTGGAAAGAAGCCGCCATGCCGTGAACGTTTTCAGACTGTACGCCAATAACACGAATGGTCGGGTTAATAGATTTAATTGCCACCGCAATACCAGCAATTAAACCGCCACCACCAATTGGCACAATCACGTTATCGACATCATAGAGATCTTCCATAATTTCCAGACCAATCGTTCCCTGGCCAGCAATCACTTTCGGATCATCATAAGGTGGGATAAAAATACGGCCTTCCATTTCGACAATTTCGCTCACTTTAGCGATAGTGTCGTTGAAGTTATCACCATGCAGAACGACTTCTGCAGAGTAGTCGCACGTTGCCGCTACTTTGGATTTCGGCGCGCCTTTTGGCATCACCACTTTACCGTCGATACCCAGCATCGCGCAGGAGAGGGAAACCCCTTGCGCATGGTTGCCCGCAGAGCAGGCCACTACACCTTTACGTTTTTCCGCATCGGTCAGTGAACTTAATTTATTAAATGCGCCACGAATTTTAAATGAACCGGTACGCTGCATGTTTTCGAATTTGAGGAATATTTCACCTTTGCAACGTTCACTAAAATAGTTGGAGCGAGGCATGCCTGTTTTATAAATTCGCCCAGCCAGTCGTTGTTTTGCTTCAATGATGTCATCAATAGCAACCGGGAGATCGTATGTAATATGCATTATAAAACCTCTTAGCCTGAATTAAATATGTAGGTAACCGTAACCGACACCTGCAAAACAGACAGGTGGATTATTTATGTTTAAATAAAAACAAATAACTAACCAACTTCAATTAATTGCCTTCGTCTACACCCATTATAAGATGAATACTCTTTGGCTAATTCCACCAAAACCGATGCTGCTTTTTTAATACGATAATTTTTCGACCATACCGCGGCATATTGTGCCACAGGTAATGTTTCTTCAACCGGAATAGTAATAAATTGATTAGAACCAAAAGGTGATGTCATATCACAAGGAATTACAGTTAAGAAATCAGCATTGAGAACAAGATTATAAATTGTCACGACTGAGTCGGTTTTAACGATGTTTTCAATACTGATGCCATTTCTTTGTAACGTAGTAAGCAGCTCGCTGTAGTACCCCATATTGGTTTGTGGCAACACCCACTGTTCGTTCTTCAACGACTCCAGCGTGGTGGTGCCGGTGCATGTTCGGGACTTACTGGCTACCAGCACAAACTCGGACTCGAACAGCGGCTCAACATGTAAATCCTGAAGCTTCATTTCTGCGCTTAACGTACCAATCGCAAAATCAAGTCGACCGTCGCGGATTGCCGGTAAGAACGAAGACAGTTGCGCTTCATACATAGAAACCTGCGCTTTCGGGAACACCTCTTTGAACTTGTTGATCATCCCGGACATAAAAGTAAAACCAATCAATGAAGGAAAACCAAATGAGACTTCCACCACCGCCTCAGAAGACATACCGCTTATCTCATTAACCATATTTTTCATTTCACGGGTAATGGATTCAGAACGGGAGAGTAACAATTGACCGGCAGGTGTTAGTGTTACACCGGTATTTTTCCGCACCACTAATTCCACGCCAAAATAATCTTCAATATCGTTAATGATTTTACTGACGGCCGGTTGAGTTAACCCTAATTCTTTTGCAGCCGAGCCGATAGAGCCACTTCTAATGACTTCCTGAAAGACTACCAGGTGCTGCGTTTTCGGAAGAAGAATAGTGCTCATAACGACCTACGTTAATTACCTCAGTGACGGCATGAAGTGTATCAAAATGAAATGAACAGGATATGTGCGACCACTCACAAATTAACTTTCAATACTTTCCAGGGTATCGTTATTCCAATTAAATATCCTTATATATCAATAAGTTAAAGTATAAAAATCAGCATAAACCCTGATTTTTGTCAAAAAAAATGACGGGGATAACCATATTTTATGGCGATAACATCATTCGTTATGTGGTTAATGCAAAAAAGGGGCTGAGACCATATTTCAAGCAATTACAGGATAATTACCAGGCAATATTTGAGTTAAATTTAATGAGCAAGTTCTCAAATTTTATTATAAATAAACCATTTTCAGCGATAAATAATGCGGCACGTCACATTTTTTCACGCTATTTGTTGGAGAACAAACATTTATTTTATCAATATTTTAAAATTTCGAATACAGGTATTGATCATCTCGAACAATTGATTAACGTCAACTTTTTCTCTTCTGACAGGACGTCATTTTGTGAATGCAATCGTTTTCCATAAATTCCTCTCCACTCATAGGCGACGAATAGCATTTTGTGTTGAGGATCACAAAACGAATAATTGCTGGTCGCCGCGATAAGGTCTGCCAAAGACAACAAGGGGAATTTTCACAGAGCTTTTGATCGGCGTAGGCCACAGAATGTTGCTTCGTTTACTGTAATGCCGGGTAAATGAGCGTTTTTTGATAGTGCGAAAGTGCCGTGCGAGGAAAATAAGCATCTATTATTGTTTGTCATGATGAAAAGGCTGGCATCAATGAAAGGCTTCCCAATTGCACATATTTTTCACCCTTCAATCCCGCCAATGCACGCAGTGGTTAACAATCACAACAGAAATATTGATTATTGGACGGTAAAAAGAAAGTTTGCAGAAATTGTTTCCACCAATGACGTTAATAAAATATACAGTATAAGTAATGAACTGCGGAGAGTATTATCTGCAATTACTGCATTGAATTTCTATCAAGGCGATATTCCTTCTGTCATGATCCGAATCCAACCGGAAAATATGAGTCCATTCATCATAGATATTTCTACAGGAGAACATGACGATTATATCATACAAACATTAGATGTAGGCACTTTTGCACCTTTTGGCGAACAATGTACTTGCTCAGCCGTCAATAAAAAAGAGCTGGAGTGTATTAAGGAGACGATTTCTAAGTATTGTGCAAAATTCACCCGAAAAGAAGCCATCTTACCCCCCCCCCTACGTACTTTAATAAAACTTCCATTCCTACAGATTGTTGGCAAATTCTCTTTTTTTCACCCGATCATTTTAATAATGATTTTTATTGATTATTTATAAAGGATAAAATAATGTCACCTGTTTCATCAATTGGTAATGATATTAGTAGTGATTTAGCCCGTCGAAAAATGAATGACCTTCCTGAAAGCCCCATAGGAAATAACCTCGAAGCACTAGCACCAGGCATAGAAAAACTAAAACAGACCTCTATTGAAATGGTCACTTTACTTAACGCGTTACAACCAGGTGGGAAATGTGTTATCACTGGTGATTTTCAAAAAGAATTAGCGTACTTACAAAATGTAATTCTTTATAATGATTCGTCTCTTCGTATGGATTTTTTTGGTTATAACGCCCGAATTATTCAACGATCAGACAATACCTGTGAACTTACAATTAATGAACCGTTAAAAAACCAGGAAATATCCACAGGCAATATCAATGTTAATTGCCCATTGAAAGACATTTACAATGAAATCAGGAGGTTGAACGTAATCTTTAGTTGTGGGACTGGAGGTATAGTTGATCTATCCTCTCTGGACTTACGGAATGTCAATTTAGAACTTTATGATTTTACAGATAAACATATGGCCAATACAATTTTAAATCCTTTTAAATTGGATGACACAGATTTTACTAATGCCAACATGTTTCAGGTAAATTTCGTTAGTTCAAAACAAAACGCCACAATCTCATGGGATTATTTACTAAAAATAACGCCTGTTATAACAAGCATTAACGATATGTATTCTGAAGAAAAAATTAAACTTGTCGAAAGTTGTTTAAATGCGCTTGGAGATATTACCGAAGAACAATTAAAAATTATGAGACTTGCAATTATAGAATCTATACCAAGAGCAACTCTAACAGATGAATTAGAAAATGAATTAACAAAAGAAATATATAAAAGCTCATCGAAAATTAACAATTACTTGAACAGAATTAAACTACCAGAGATGAAAGCATTCTCATTAGAAAAAATAGATTATTACATCGATATAATCATTAAAGATTATGAAAGCGTCAAAGAAAATGCTTATCTAATCGTTCCAAAAATTAATTACAATACAGATTTAAACATAGAGGACTCTAGCTCAGAGGAATTCCTTCCAGATAATACACTCGAGAAAGACGAAAATTCTCCAGACAATTGCTTTGAAGTCGTAAAATATAATACATATGAAGCTTATAACTCAGAGAAGCAATATTATACCAGAGAGGACTATACGTATGATTACGACCGTTTAAATGCAATATAGACTTAATAACTTCTTACAAAGTCTATTATTAATACCGTAGATATTCATCTTACCCTGTGCACCAAAAGCAAAAACTTATCGACGCGGGTTTGAAACTGATGGCAACCGCAAAAATGCCTGATGCGCTACGCTTATCAGGCCTACGCCATCTCTGCAATATATTGAATTTGCGTGCTTTTGTAGGCAGGATAAGGCGTTCACGCCGCATCCGGCATGAATAAAGCGCACTCAACAATCTGAAACCCGCCAGTTTACGCTGGCGGGTTTTCGTTAAACCAGGTGAAACTGACCGATAAGCCGCTTTCTTTTGGGTATAGCGTCGTGGACAGTCATTCATCTTTCCGCTCCTCCAAAAGCAAAAACCCGCCGAAGCGGGTTTTTACGTAAAACAGGTGAAACTGACCGATAAGCCGGGTTCTGTCGTGGACAGTCATTCATCTAGGCCAGCAATCGCTCACTGGCTCAAGCAGCCTACCCGGGTTCAGTACGGGCCGTACCTTATGAACCCCTATTTGGCCTTGCTCCGGGTGGAGTTTACCGTGCCACGGACTGTTACCAGCCGCGCGGTGCGCTCTTACCGCACCCTTTCACCCTTACCTGATCCCGCTTGCGCGGGCCATCGGCGGTTTGCTCTCTGTTGCACTGGTCGTGGGTTTCCCCCCCAGGCGTTACCTGGCACCCTGCCCTATGGAGCCCGGACTTTCCTCCCCTCCGCCCGTCTCCCCCGAAGAGGACGACGACGAAGCGGCGACTGTCTGGTCAGCTTCGGCGCGCAGTATAGAGGGTTTGTGCGCCCTTGTCACCCCGCGTTGCGCATTCCAATCGCCAGTGTCGCGGCGATATTACGTGAAGCACGGCAGATATTGTCATAAGCCCCGCGGAATGCTTCGTCCAACGTACCAATGCTGGTCAATACGCTGAAGACCGCATCAATGCCATGCTGATGTACAACGCCAACATCATTGGTCAGGCTACCCGCAATGCCAATCACCGGTTTATGGTACTTTTTCGCCACGTTTGCGACGCCAATCGGAACCTTGCCGTGAATACTCTGGCTGTCAATACGCCCTTCACCGGTGATCACCAGCGTACAATCGTGAATATGTTCCTCCAGATTCAGCGCCGTCGTGACGATTTCAATACCACTTTTCAGTTCCGCACCAAGAAACGCCATCAGCGCCGCGCCCATACCGCCCGCAGCTCCTGCGCCGGGGACATCTTTCACATCAACATGCAGCGCTTTTTTAATGACATCGGCATAGTGAGAGAGGTTATTGTCCAGCTCGACAATCATCGCTTCACTGGCTCCCTTTTGTGGGCCAAAGATGCGCGATGCGCCGTTATCGCCCACCAGCGGATTGGTAACATCACAAGCGACGCGAATGACGCAATCTTTTAAGCGCGGATCGAGGCCGGAAATATCAATATCATTCAGAGTATTAAGACTACCGCCGCCAAAACCAATTTCATTGCCGTTGGCGTCGCATAATTTCGCCCCCAGCGCCTGTACCATGCCTGCACCGCCATCATTTGTAGCGCTACCGCCAATGCCGATAATAATGTTTGTCGCGCCGCTCTCCAGCGCCTGCAGGATTAACTCTCCTGTGCCACGTGAAGTGGTCACGAGTGGATCGCGTTTTTCCGCAGGTACCAGTTCCAGCCCACTGGCCGCCGCCATTTCAATAAACGCGGTTTTGCCATCGCCGGAGATCCCCCAACTGGCATTCACTTTCTCGCCCAGCGGCCCTGTAACCCAGGCGTGACGTTCGGAACCCTGGGTGGCTGCAATCATCGCTTCCACCGTTCCTTCGCCACCGTCGGCAACCGGAACAGAAACGTACTGTGCATCAGGAAAAATTTCCCGAAATCCTTTTTCTATCGCCTGCGCAACCTCGCTGGCAGATAAACTTTCTTTATAAGAGTCTGGGGCGATTACGATTTTCATACCTATGCCTGTTACCACATGACGCCGGAGGGCGTTTCTCTTATTCGGCCTGGATTCCAGGCCCGGATTGCAATACGCCATCCGGGCACGACGTCATTAGCGAGTAACTTCGACTTTCGCCAGTTTTTCGTAGTAGCAAGCCAGGGCGCTATGATCCGCCGTTCCTAAACCATCTGCACGCAGTGCCTGCATCATCTCCATAACCGCAGCTGTGAGCGGCAGTTGCGCGCCGACGCCGTGAGAAGTATCCAGCGCATTCGCCAGATCCTTAATATGCAGATCAATGCGGAAGCCCGGCTTGAAGTTGCGGTCCATCACCATCGGCGCTTTGGCATCCAGCACGGTACTGCCCGCCAGCCCACCGCGAATTGCCTGATACACCAGGTCCGGGTTAACGCCCGCTTTAGTTGCCAGCGTTAACGCTTCTGACATCGCGGCAATATTCAGCGCCACAATGACCTGATTTGCCAGTTTGGTGACGTTACCTGCACCGATTTCCCCGGTATGCACCACGGAACCCGCCATCGCTTTCATCAAATCATAGTATTTGTCGAAAATAGCCTTGTCGCCGCCCACCATCACTGACAGCGTACCGTCGATAGCTTTCGGTTCACCGCCGCTCACCGGAGCATCCAGCATATCAATGCCTTTCGCTTTCAGCGCTTCGCTGATTTCACGGCTTGCCAGCGGTGCGATAGAACTCATATCGATCAATACCGTTCCTGGCTTCGCGCCTTCAATAATGCCATTCTCACCCAGCGCCACCTCTTTCACATGAGGGGAGTTTGGCAGCATGGTTATGATGACGTCGCACTGTTCAGCGATCGCTTTAGCCGTAGAAGCTGTTTCTGCACCTGCAGCAATCACTTCAGCAATAGCTTCTGGGTTACGGTCAGCAACCACCAGCGAGTAACCTACTTTCAGAAGGTTTTTACTCATTGGTTTACCCATAATCCCCAGGCCAATAAAACCAACTTTCATAGTCATATCAATCATCTCTCTTGTTGCGGTGGTGGTTATTTTTTAAAGGTATCAGCCAGTTTCTGAGTGGCAGAGCGGAAGACGCCGAGATCGCTGCCGACAGCCACAAACGTCGCACCCCATTCCAGATAACGACGCGCATCGGCTTCGACCGGTGCGAGGATACCGCTGGGTTTGCCGTGCGCACTGGCACGGTTAAAAATATGCTGAATTGCTTTTTGTACATCCGGGTGCGAGGCATTGCCGAGATGGCCTAATGCCGCAGCCAGATCGCTGGGGCCGACGAAGATACCGTCTACACCATCGGTAGCGGCAATGGCATCGACGTTATCTACGCCCTGCTGACTTTCTATCTGGACCAGAATGGTGATGTTCTTGTTCGACTGAGCGAAATAATCCGCCACGGTGCCAAACATATTGGCGCGGTGAGAAACGGAGACGCCGCGAATGCCTTCCGGCGGGTAACGAGTTGATGCCACCGCCTGCTCTGCTTCCTCTTTTGTTTCTACAAAAGGAATCAGGAAGTTATAGAAACCGATATCCAGAAGACGCTTAATAATTACCGGCTCGTTGGTCGGCACTCGCACTACTGGCGCGCTTGCGCTGCCTTTCAGAGCCATTAACTGCGGAATAAACGTGGAGATATCGTTTGGCGCATGTTCGCCATCCAGCACCAGCCAGTCAAACCCAGCCAAACCAAGGACTTCAGTGCTAATCGGGTTAGAGAGTGCTGACCAGCAACCAATTTGTACCTGTTTCGCAGCCAGTGCGGCTTTGAATTTATTCGGGAAAACATCGTTATTCATCGCTTATACCTTTGCTTATTTCTGCAATTCCATACGTTTAATGTCGCCAACTACGAAGAGGTAGCAGACCATCGCCATCAGCGCTGAACATCCCACGAAAACCAGTGCTGCATTGAAGGAGTGCAGTTCACTCACCAGGTAGCCAATCACCAGTGGAGTGACAATGGAGGCAACATTGCCAAAGACGTTAAAGACGCCGCCGCAGAGGCCAACAATCTCTTTCGGCGCGGTGTCAGAAATTACCGGCCAGCCCAGCGCACCAAATCCTTTGCCAAAGAAAGCCAGCGCCATCAGCATGACCACCAGCGTGGTGTTGTTGGTGTAGTTACATAAGATGATGGTGGAAGCCAGCAACATTCCCAGCACAATCGGTAGCTTACGTGCCAGGGTCAGGGACAAACCGCGTTTGATCAGATAATCCGAGAAGACACCTCCCAGCACGCCGCCCGCAAAGCCACACAGTGCCGGAATCGAGGCGACCAGACCCACTTTCAGAATCGACATGCCTTTTTCCTGCACCAGATAAATTGGGAACCAGGTGAGGAAAAACCAGGTGATGGTGTTGATAAAATATTGTCCGAAAAATACGCCCAGCATCATGCGGTTAGAGAGCAATTGCTTGATGTAATGCAGTTTGGGACCGCTTGCTGCCGCACTGCCCGGCTTTTTGTGGTCCATATCGACCACCGCGCCATTTTCTGAGATAAACTTCAGCTCTTCCGCAGACATACGTGGGTGATCTGTCGGGTTATGAATCAATTTGATCCACAGCGCCGTCAGCACAAAACCAATTACCCCCATAACGGTAAAGACGTGCTCCCAGCCCCACGCGAAAGTCAGCCAGCCAAGCAGCGGCGAAAAGAGCGCCAGCGAGAAATATTGCGCCGAGTTAAAGATGGCGGAGGCAGTACCACGTTCTTTCGTCGGGAACCAGGCGGCGACAATACGGGCGTTCGCCGGGAATGATGGCGCTTCCGAGAATCCCAGCATAAAGCGCATAAAGAACATGGAGATCCCTGCCCAGGCCAGCGGGAACATATCAACAAAGCCTTGCAGGAAGGTGAACAGCGACCAGAAAAAGAGGCTGTAGGTGTAAACTTTTTTCGAGCCAAACTTATCAAGCAACCAGCCGCCGGGGATTTGCATCAGCAAGTAGGCCCAGCCAAAAGCGGAGAAGATGTAACCCATCGAAACCGCACTTAACTGCAACTCTTTTGCCACTTCGGTACCAGCAATAGACAGCGTTGCACGATCGGCGTAGTTAACGGCGGTAACAATAAAAATAATCAGTAATATTAAATAGCGGGTATGCACGCCTTTCTTTTTTACGTCAACGGTGTCCAGAATCATTTTATTTACCTCGGGTACTTATGCTGATTTTTATTATTATGGGGAAGGTGTTATTTATGAGTTTTATTTATGCCGTTACGGCAATGAACTCGGGAATTAGTATAAGCAGCGCGAGAATAATAATCATTGTGCAAATGCTAATTTAATTAATACTATTTAAATATTATTTTGAGCATATGCACATAAGGTTGCGCGCTAAAGCACAGATTTGCGCTTTACCTTACCGCGCGGCACTGCAATCCCTGAAATGATTGACATTGATCACATTTCTGCGTTTAAACTCCTGACATTCTTATTTCACCCAATGAAGTCATTTATTTTTAAATGAGACCAGGTCCTCATTTTAATAACCCCTGGCTGGAGAATATTGCACAATGGCCAACATCGAAATCAGACAAGAAACGCCAACTGCGTTTTATATAAAAGTTCACGACACAGATAATGTGGCAATTATTGTTAATGATAATGGCCTGAAAGCAGGAACGCGTTTTCCGGATGGGCTGGAATTAATTGAACATATTCCCCAGGGGCATAAAGTCGCATTGCTGGACATTCCGGCTAATGGTGAAATTATTCGTTATGGCGAAGTGATTGGTTACGCCGTGCGCGCAATCCCACGCGGAAGCTGGATCGACGAATCAATGGTTGTACTACCGGAAGCGCCGCCGTTACACACGCTGCCACTGGCAACCAAAGTCCCGGAACCCTTACCGCCGCTTGAAGGTTACACCTTTGAGGGCTATCGCAATGCCGATGGCAGCGTGGGCACCAAAAACCTGCTCGGCATCACCACCAGCGTCCACTGTGTGGCAGGCGTGGTGGACTATGTAGTAAAAATCATTGAACGCGATCTGCTACCGAAATACCCGAACGTCGATGGCGTGGTGGGGCTGAATCATTTGTACGGCTGTGGCGTGGCGATTAACGCACCGGCGGCAGTTGTGCCTATTCGTACCATCCACAATATTTCGCTGAACCCTAACTTTGGCGGCGAAGTAATGGTGATTGGTCTGGGTTGTGAAAAGTTGCAGCCTGAGCGCCTGCTGACTGGAACGGATGATGTGCAAGCTATTCCAGTAGAAAGCGCCAGCATTGTCAGTTTGCAGGATGAAAAGCATGTCGGTTTTCAGTCCATGGTCGAGGATATTTTGCAGGTCGCCGAACGCCATTTGCACAAACTGAATCAACGGCAGCGAGAAACCTGTCCGGCTTCAGAACTGGTTGTCGGCATGCAGTGCGGCGGCAGCGATGCGTTTTCTGGCGTAACGGCAAACCCGGCGGTTGGGTATGCGTCTGATCTACTGGTGCGCTGCGGCGCAACGGTGATGTTTTCAGAAGTCACGGAAGTGCGTGACGCGATCCATCTGCTGACACCACGCGCAGTGAACGAAGAGGTCGGCAAACGGCTGCTGGAGGAGATGGAGTGGTACGATAACTATCTCAATATGGGAAAAACCGACCGCAGCGCCAACCCTTCGCCGGGCAACAAGAAAGGCGGTCTGGCAAACGTGGTGGAGAAAGCGCTCGGCTCCATTGCTAAATCGGGTAAAAGTGCAATTGTTGAAGTGCTGTCGCCCGGTCAACGCCCGACTAAACGCGGATTAATTTACGCCGCGACGCCAGCCAGTGATTTTGTCTGTGGCACACAACAGGTGGCTTCAGGGATTACCGTGCAAGTGTTTACGACCGGTCGCGGTACGCCGTACGGCCTGATGGCGGTACCCGTCATTAAAATGGCGACCCGCACCGAGCTGGCGAACCGCTGGTTTGATTTAATGGATATTAACGCGGGCACTATCGCTACCGGCGAAGAGAGCATTGAAGAGGTGGGCTGGAAGTTGTTCCACTTTATTCTCGACGTCGCCAGCGGGAAAAAGAAAACCTTCTCGGATCAATGGGGGCTGCATAACCAGCTGGCGGTGTTTAACCCGGCACCGGTGACCTGATTTCTTTTGGAACGTCCCTCGCAAAACATGGCCTTAGTGCCATGTTTTTATTGTTTAAAGTCCCCACGTCCATTAATAATGCATTTGCATTACCTTAGTTCAAGCTTATAATTTGAGCAGAAAACAGGCTGTAAAAGGACAGTGAATCATGCCCGCTAATGCTCGCTCTCACGCTGTACTGACCACTGAATCAAAGGTCACGATACGCGGACAAACAACTATCCCCGCGCCAGTGCGTGAGGCCTTAAAACTGAAGCCAGGCCAGGACAGCATTCATTACGAAATTCTGCCTGGTGGGCAAGTATTTATGTGCCGACTGGGAGATGAACAGGAGGATCATACTATGAATGCATTTTTGCGTTTTCTGGATGCAGATATCCAGAACAACCCGCAAAAAACTCGTCCATTCAACATTCAACAAGGAAAGAAACTTGTCGCTGGCATGGACGTCAACATTGATGATGAGATTGGCGACGACGAATAATGGATTTTCCACAAAGGGTTAATGGTTGGGCGCTATATGCTCATCCCTGTTTTCAGGAAACCTACGACGCTTTAGTTGCCGAAGTCGAGACATTAAAGGGAAAAGATCCTGAAAATTATCAGAGAAAAGCCGCCACAAAGTTATTGGCGGTAGTCCATAAAGTGATTGAGGAGCATATCACGGTCAATCCATCATCACCGGCATTCCGTCATGGCAAGTCGTTAGGCTCTGGGAAAAATAAAGACTGGTCACGGGTAAAATTTGGTGCTGGTCGTTATCGTCTCTTCTTTCGTTATAGTGAAAAAGAGAAAGTCATCATTCTGGGATGGATGAACGATGAAAACACTCTGCGCACCTACGGTAAAAAACAGATGCCTATACCGTATTCAGCAAAATGTTAAAAAGAGGACATCCTCCTGCCGACTGGGAAACCCTCACCCGAGAGACAGAAGAAACCCATTGATGGTGTTCACAATGCCCGCCGAACGCATTCGTGTTGACCAGCGGGCACCCTTTCTCACTCCCCGACCAGAATCACTTCAACTCCAGCCTTTCGCAGTCCTTCCAGACTATCCGCAGGAATGCCTTCATCAACAATGATCATGTCGATACGTTGAGTATCAATGATCTTATGTAAACTGGAACGATTGAACTTACTGGAATCGGTGACCACGATGATCCGTTCCGCAACTTCGCACATCCGGCGGTTTAAACGAGCTTCATCTTCATTATGCGTGCTGACGCCGCGCTCCAGATCGATCGCATCTACGCCAAGAAACAGCATATCGAAGTGGTAATTTTGCAGCGATTGTTCAGCCTGATCGCCGTAAAAAGATTGCGACTGACGGCGCAAATGCCCGCCGGTCATCAGCAGCTCAACGCCTTCCGCTTCCAGCAACGCATTAGCTACGTTCATACCGTTGGTCATCGCAATTACGTCAGTGTGCTTGCGCATCAGACGAGCAATCTCAAAAGTGGTGGTCCCGGAATCGAGGATCACCCGATGACCTGGCTGAATCAACTCAACGGCAGCTTTCGCAACGCTGCGTTTCATTGCGGTATTCAGCGCGCTTTTATCTTCCACTGATGGCTCGACTGACGGCGTCGTGCTATCGCAGATCAACGCGCCGCCATAGGCACGCACAGCGATCCCCTGCTTTTCCAGAAACGCCAGATCGTTGCGGATCGTCACAGTAGATACGCCATACAATGCCGACAGATCGTTAACCTGCACACTCCCTTGCTGTCGCAGACGCTGAATGATCTGTTCTCGTCGCTCGCTGGTGCCTGTCATTCGCTTCTCACCTGAAGCGTCGGTATTACTCATAGTAAGTCCTTTCGTAAAACTTTCGTTTCATTTCGTTTTGCCTATTAACGCCTTTCTATTAAGCAAATGCAAGCCCACCTTACCCATTGGCGCAAGCTACTCTCGTTTCAGTGGCTTTCATTGTGTTTCTTTTGTGAATCAGATCAGAAAACCATTATCTTTCGTTTTATTTTTATCTCACCATGGCGCAGTATCAACTGAAACAAAACGAAAGATTAATATCGCAGTAATCTGAACTGGAGAGGAAAGTGAAACATCTGACAGAAATGGTGAGACAGCACAAAGCGGGCAAAACAAATGGAATTTATGCCGTTTGTTCCGCACATCCGCTGGTGCTGGAGGCTGCAATCCGCTACGCCAGTGCAAACCAAACGCCGTTACTGATTGAAGCAACCTCCAATCAGGTAGACCAGTTCGGCGGCTATACCGGAATGACGCCCGCCGATTTTCGCGGCTTTGTTTGTCAGCTCGCCGACTCGTTGAATTTCCCGCAGGATGCGTTGATTCTGGGTGGTGACCATCTGGGTCCAAACCGCTGGCAAAACCTGCCAGCCGCTCAGGCAATGGCCAATGCCGATGATTTGATTAAAAGCTACGTTGCGGCAGGATTCAAAAAAATCCACCTTGATTGCAGCATGTCCTGTCAGGACGATCCAATTCCCTTAACTGATGACATCGTGGCTGAACGCGCCGCCCGTCTGGCGAAAGTGGCGGAAGAAACCTGTCGCGAACACTTTGGCGAAGCCGATCTGGAGTATGTCATTGGTACCGAAGTGCCGGTACCTGGCGGCGCGCATGAAACCTTAAGCGAGCTGGCGGTCACCACGCCGGATGCCGCCCGCGCCACGCTGGAAGCCCATCGTCACGCCTTTGAAAAGCAGGGTCTGAGTGCCATCTGGCCACGCATCATTGCTCTGGTGGTTCAACCCGGCGTCGAATTCGATCACACCAACGTTATTGATTATCAGCCCGTCAAAGCGACCGCCTTAAGCCAGATGGTCGAAAACTACGAAACGCTGATTTTCGAAGCGCACTCTACCGATTATCAAACGCCACAATCGTTGCGCCAGCTGGTGATTGACCACTTTGCCATCCTGAAAGTTGGCCCGGCGCTGACCTTCGCCCTGCGTGAAGCTCTGTTCTCTCTGGCGGCGATTGAAGAAGAACTGGTACCAGCAAAAGCCTGTTCTGGTCTGCGTCAGGTGCTGGAAAACGTGATGCTCGACCGCCCGGAATACTGGCAAAGCCACTACCACGGTGACGGCAACGCACGTCGCCTGGCGCGTGGTTACAGCTACTCAGATCGCGTGCGCTATTACTGGCCGGACAGCCAGATTGATGACGCTTTCGCTCATCTGGTTCGTAATCTGGCGGATTCACCAATTCCGCTACCGCTCATCAGCCAGTATTTGCCGCTGCAATACGTGAAAGTTCGCTCCGGCGAGCTGCAGCCAACACCACGGGAACTCATTATCAACCATATTCAGGACATCCTGGCGCAGTACCACACAGCCTGTGAAGGCCAATAAGCAAAACAAAGAGGAACACGCTATGCCAAATATTGTTTTAAGCCGGATTGATGAGCGTTTGATTCACGGTCAGGTCGGCGTTCAGTGGGTCGGATTTGCGGGGGCAAATCTGGTGCTGGTAGCCAACGATGAGGTTGCCGAAGATCCGGTACAACAAAACCTGATGGAAATGGTACTGGCAGAAGGGATCGCCGTACGTTTCTGGACGCTGCAAAAAGTTATCGACAACATCCACCGCGCCGCCGATCGACAGAAAATCCTGCTGGTTTGTAAAACACCTGCCGATTTCCTGACGCTGGTGAAAGGTGGCGTTCCGGTGAATCGCATTAACGTTGGCAATATGCACTACGCCAATGGCAAGCAACAAATCGCCAAAACGGTTTCTGTAGATGCGGGCGATATCGCAGCATTTAACGACCTGAAAGCCGCTGGGGTGGAATGCTTCGTTCAGGGCGTCCCGACAGAGCCTGCTGTGGACCTCTTTAAATTACTTTGAGGGATTCATCATGGAAATCAGTCTGTTGCAGGCATTCGCGTTGGGCATTATCGCCTTTATCGCTGGCCTGGATATGTTTAACGGCCTAACCCATATGCACCGCCCGGTGGTCCTCGGCCCGTTGGTCGGGCTGGTACTTGGCGATCTGCATACCGGTATTTTAACCGGCGGTACGCTGGAACTGGTGTGGATGGGGCTGGCCCCGCTGGCGGGTGCACAGCCGCCTAACGTGATTATCGGTACTATCGTCGGCACGGCGTTTGCCATTACTACCGGCGTGAAACCCGATGTCGCGGTCGGTGTCGCCGTACCTTTCGCTGTCGCAGTACAGATGGGGATTACCTTCCTGTTCTCGGTGATGTCTGGCGTGATGTCCCGCTGCGACCGGATGGCGGAGAACGCCGATACACGCGGCATTGAACGCGTGAACTATCTGGCACTGCTGGCACTCGGCACTTTCTATTTTCTCTGCGCTTTCCTGCCTATCTACTTCGGCGCAGAACATGCCAAAACCATCATTGATGTCCTGCCGCAACGATTAATCGACGGCCTCGGCGTCGCGGGCGGCATCATGCCAGCAATCGGTTTTGCCGTGCTGCTGAAAATCATGATGAAAAACGTCTACATCCCCTACTTCATCCTGGGCTTTGTTGCCGCAGCCTGGCTCAAGTTACCGGTGCTGGCTATTGCTGCCGCCGCGCTGGCGATGGCGCTGATCGACCTGCTGCGTAAATCTCCTGAACCGACTCAACCTGCGGCACAGAAAGAGGAATTTGAAGATGGCATCTAATCAAACCACCCTGCCGAACGTCAGTGAAAACGAAGAAACACTGCTGACAGGCGTCAATGAAAACGTGTATGAAGATCAGAGTATTGGCGCGGAGCTGACAAAAAAAGATATCAACCGCGTCGCCTGGCGTTCCATGCTGTTACAAGCGTCTTTTAACTACGAACGTATGCAGGCTTCCGGCTGGTTGTACGGTCTGCTGCCTGCTCTGAAAAAGATCCACACTAATAAACGCGACCTGGCGCGCGCCATGAAGGGGCATATGGGTTTCTTCAATACCCATCCGTTTCTGGTGACGTTTGTTATCGGCATTATCCTTGCGATGGAGCGTTCTAAGCAGGACGTTAACAGTATTCAGAGCACCAAAATTGCCGTCGGTGCACCACTCGGCGGGATTGGCGATGCGATGTTCTGGCTAACGCTACTGCCGATTTGTGGCGGGATAGGCGCAAGCCTCGCGCTACAAGGCTCTATTCTTGGCGCAGTCGTCTTTATTGTGCTGTTTAACGTGGTACACCTGGGGCTGCGTTTTGGTCTGGCGCATTATGCTTACCGCATGGGCGTGGCGGCGATTCCACTCATTAAAGCGAATACCAAAAAAGTCGGCCATGCTGCGTCAATCGTTGGGATGACGGTAATCGGCGCGCTGGTAGCAACCTATGTTCGTTTAAGCACCACGCTGGAAATCACCGCTGGCGATGCAGTGGTTAAGTTACAGGCTGATGTTATCGACAAACTGATGCCTGCCTTCTTACCGCTGGTCTACACCCTGACCATGTTCTGGCTGGTACGCCGCGGCTGGAGTCCGCTGCGCCTGATTGCAGTTACCGTGGTTCTCGGTATCGTCGGTAAATTCTGTCATTTCCTTTAAATACAATGAGGTATTAGATGTTAAGTATTATTTTGACAGGGCATGGCGGATTTGCCAGCGGCATGGAAAAAGCAATGAAGCAAATCCTCGGCGAGCAATCGCAGTTTATTGCCATCGATTTTCCCGAAACCTCAAGCACCGCGCTGCTTACATCGCAGCTTGAAGAGGCCATCGCCCAACTGGATTGTGAAGACGGCATTGTTTTTCTGACGGATTTGCTGGGCGGCACGCCGTTTCGCGTAGCTTCAACGCTGGCGATACAAAAACCGGGCTGTGAAGTGATCACCGGCACCAATTTGCAACTGCTACTGGAGATGGTGCTGGAGCGCGAAGGGTTAAGCGGTGAAGAGTTCCGTGTGCAGGCGCTGGAGTGTGGACACCGTGGGCTGACCAGTTTGGTGGACGAGTTAGGCCGCTGCCATGAAGAATGTCCGGTCGAGGAAGGAATATGACACACGTTCTGCGCGCCAGAAGGCTGCTGACTGAAGAGGGATGGCTCGATGACCATCAGTTGCGTATTGCTGACGGTGTCATCGCAGCAATCGAACCGATTCCAGTGGGCGTGACTGAACGCGATGCGGAACTGCTCTGCCCCGCTTACATCGACACCCATGTACACGGTGGTGCAGGCGTTGATGTAATGGATGACGCGCCGGATGTGCTCGACAAGCTGGCAATGCACAAGGCACGCGAAGGTGTCGGCAGTTGGTTACCGACCACCGTAACCGCGCCGCTTAATACCATTCATGCGGCGCTGAAACGTATTGCTCAACGTTGCCAACGCGGCGGACCTGGTGCGCAAGTGCTGGGGAGTTATCTCGAAGGACCGTACTTCACGCCGCAGAATAAAGGCGCGCATCCGCCGAAGCTGTTTCGCGAGCTGGAAATTACCGAGCTGGATCAATTGATTGCCGTTTCTCAGCACACCTTGCGCGTGGTAGCGCTGGCACCGGAAAAAGAAGGGGCATTGCAGGCCATCCGCCATCTTAAACAGCAAAACGTACGGGTGATGCTGGGGCATAGCGCGGCGACCTGGCAACAAACCCGTGCCGCGTTTGACGCTGGTGCCGACGGTCTGGTGCATTGCTATAACGGGATGACAGGTTTACATCACCGCGAACCGGGAATGGTTGGCGCGGGATTAACGGACAAGCGCGCCTGGCTGGAACTGATAGCCGATGGTCATCATGTGCATCCGGCGGCGATGTCGCTGTGTTGTTGCTGTGCGAAAGAGAGAATCGTGCTGATCACCGACGCGATGCAGGCAGCCGGGATGCCGGATGGTCGCTATACGTTATGTGGCGAAGAAGTGCAGATGCACGGTGGCGTTGTCCGTACCGCGTCCGGTGGACTGGCGGGCAGTACGCTGTCTGTTGATGCGGCAGTGCGCAATATGGTCGAGTTGACGGACGTAACGCCTGCGGAAGCCATCCATATGGCGTCGCTGCATCCGGCGCGTATGCTGGGTGTTGATGATGTTCTGGGATCGCTTAAACCGGGCAAACGCGCCAGCGTCGTTGCGCTGGATAGCGGGCTGCATGTGCAACAAATCTGGATTCAGGGTCAATTAGCTTCGTTTTGATGGTTTGCTCCTTTATTGGGCCTTCACTTCCCCCGTAAGGCCTTTCTTTTTCTTTCGTTGTGCTCTGTGCAGGGTATCGGATGCGACGCTGACGCGTCTTATGCGACCTACGGTACGCCGCATCCGGCAATCGGTGCACATAGCAACGTCATCATGCAATTCTTTAATATTCCCTTGTCTTTTCTTTCAACGAGCACAAATTTCGGTTTATTTCTTTTTTCTCCATTGAACTTTCAGTTTCTTTTCTATAGATTTTAATCAACGAAAGACATCACCAAGTGAAATGAAACGAAAGGTAAGCGAAAGCGACAACGCCCGACGTCAAGTTCATCAGACTAAGGATTGAGTTATGCCAGAAAATTACACCCCTGCTGCTGCCGCAACCGGTACATGGACTGAAGAAGAGATCCGCCATCAGCCTCGCGCATGGATCCGTTCACTCACCAACATCGACGCGCTACGTTCCGCGCTCAATAACTTCCTTGAACCGTTACTGCGCAAAGAGAATCTGCGGGTAATCCTGACCGGAGCCGGAACCTCGGCATTTATCGGTGACATCATCGCGCCGTGGCTCGCCAGCCATACCGGTAAAAACTTCAGTGCCGTACCGACCACCGATCTGGTCACTAATCCGATGGACTACCTGAATCCAGCTCATCCGCTGCTGTTGATCTCCTTCGGTCGATCCGGCAACAGCCCAGAAAGCGTCGCTGCCGTGGAACTGGCAAATCAATTTGTACCAGAATGCTATCACCTGCCGATCACCTGCAACGAAGCGGGCGCTCTTTACCAAAACGCGATCAACAGCGACAACGCGTTTGCCCTGCTGATGCCCGCAGAAACGCACGATCGCGGCTTTGCGATGACCAGCAGCATTACCACCATGATGGCCAGCTGCCTCGCGGTTTTCGCACCTGAGACGATCAATAGCCAGAGCTTCCGCGACGTGGCGGATCGTTGCCAGGCGATCCTGACCTCACTGGGCGATTTCAGCGAAGGTGTGTTTGGTTACGCACCGTGGAAACGGATCGTTTATCTCGGCAGCGGTGGCTTACAGGGCGCAGCACGCGAGTCGGCGCTGAAAGTACTGGAACTGACGGCGGGTAAACTGGCGGCCTTTTATGATTCCCCGACCGGATTCCGTCATGGCCCGAAATCGCTGGTCGATAACGAAACGCTGGTGGTGGTATTTGTCTCCAGCCACCCTTACACCCGTCAGTATGATCTTGATCTGCTGGCTGAACTTCGCCGCGATAACCAGGCGATGCGCGTAATCGCTATCGCCGCGGAAAGCAACGACGTTATTACCGCCGGTCCACATATCATCCTGCCGCCGTCCCGTCACTTTATCGACGTTGAGCAGGCATTTTGCTTCCTGATGTACGCCCAGACGTTTGCACTGATGCAGTCGCTGCACATGGGCAATACGCCGGATACCCCATCAGCCAGCGGCACCGTTAACCGCGTGGTGCAAGGCGTAATCATTCATCCGTGGCAGGCATAAGAGGATCGCATTATGAGCATTATCTCCACCAAATATCTGTTACAGGACGCCCAGGCCAATGGCTACGCGGTGCCTGCTTTTAACATTCATAACGCCGAGACGATCCAGGCGATCCTCGAAGTGTGCAGTGAAATGCGATCGCCGGTGATCCTCGCCGGGACGCCGGGGACCTTTAAACATATCGCGCTGGAAGAGATCTACGCCCTGTGTAGTGCCTATTCCACAACCTACAACATGCCACTGGCGCTGCATCTCGACCACCACGAATCGCTGGATGATATTCGCCGTAAAGTCCACGCAGGCGTGCGCAGTGCGATGATCGACGGCAGCCACTTCCCGTTTGCCGAGAACGTAAAGCTGGTGAAATCGGTTGTCGACTTCTGCCACTCCCAGGATTGCAGCGTGGAAGCAGAACTGGGCCGCCTGGGCGGTGTTGAAGATGACATGAGCGTTGACGCCGAAAGTGCATTCCTGACCGATCCACAAGAAGCTAAACGCTTTGTCGAACTGACTGGCGTCGACAGCCTGGCGGTAGCGATTGGTACGGCGCACGGCTTATACAGCAAAACGCCGAAGATTGATTTCCAGCGGCTGGCGGAAATTCGTGAAGTGGTGGATGTTCCTCTGGTGCTGCATGGTGCCAGCGATGTCCCGGATGAATTTGTCCGTCGCACTATTGAACTTGGCGTCACAAAAGTGAACGTTGCCACAGAATTAAAAATAGCCTTCGCTGACGCGGTTAAAGCCTGGTTTGCGGAAAATCCGCAGGGTAATGATCCTCGTTATTATATGCGCGTCGGTATGGATGCGATGAAAGAAGTTGTCAGAAATAAAATTAATGTCTGTGGTTCAGCGAATCGAATTTCAGCATAATCATTAGTTTTTTATGATTTATCCCAATGTACTTCCCGATTAATATCGGGGAGTGCCTTAATGGTAAAGGAGATAACTAAACCTTAATAAATACATCAGTACAATATCGCAACAATAATATATTTAAAAAGATTATATTATTCAACTTTATGGTGAGGATTACACAATGAGCAGTCCAAATATTCTCTTAACCCGTATTGATAACCGTCTGGTTCACGGTCAGGTTGGCGTGACCTGGACATCTACCATCGGTGCAAATTTGCTGGTAGTCGTAGATGATGTTGTCGCTAACGATGATATTCAACAGAAATTAATGGGTATTACCGCAGAAACCTACGGCTTTGGCATTCGTTTCTTTACTATCGAAAAAACCATTAACGTCATCGGCAAAGCTGCACCGCATCAAAAGATCTTCCTGATTTGCCGTACGCCACAAACGGTACGTAAATTGGTAGAAGGTGGCATTGACCTGAAAGATGTCAACGTCGGCAATATGCATTTCTCGGAAGGGAAAAAGCAAATCAGCAGTAAAGTTTATGTCGATGACCAGGATCTCACGGACTTACGTTTTATTAAACAACGTGGCGTGAATGTTTTCATTCAGGACGTCCCTGGCGATCAAAAAGAACAAATCCCTGACTAAATCTAAAATCGCCTTAATATTGGTTTGAGGTAATAAAAATGCATGAAATAACCCTACTTCAGGGATTATCCCTGGCGGCGTTAGTTTTCGTTCTGGGGATTGATTTTTGGCTGGAAGCCTTATTTTTATTCCGCCCGATAATCGTTTGTACCCTAACTGGCGCTATTCTCGGTGATATTCAGACTGGCTTAATTACCGGTGGTCTGACAGAGTTGGCTTTCGCCGGATTAACCCCTGCAGGTGGTGTTCAGCCGCCCAACCCGATTATGGCGGGTCTGATGACCACTGTCATTGCATGGTCTACGGGCGTTGATGCCAAAACGGCAATTGGTCTTGGCCTGCCGTTTAGTTTGTTAATGCAGTACGTCATTCTGTTCTTCTATTCCGCTTTCTCATTATTTATGACCAAAGCCGATAAATGCGCAAAAGAGGCGGATACGGCAGCGTTTTCCCGACTTAACTGGACAACGATGCTCATCGTCGCTTCAGCGTATGCGGTGATTGCTTTCCTCTGTACTTACCTGGCACAGGGGGCGATGCAGGCGCTGGTGAAAGCGATGCCCGCCTGGCTGACCCACGGCTTTGAAGTGGCTGGCGGTATTCTGCCTGCCGTTGGTTTTGGCTTGCTGCTGCGCGTGATGTTCAAAGCGCAATATATCCCTTACCTGATCGCCGGTTTCCTGTTTGTTTGCTACATCCAGGTCAGCAACCTGTTGCCGGTTGCCGTACTGGGCACAGGCTTTGCGGTGTATGAGTTTTTCAATGCGAAATCCCGGCAGCAAGCGCAACCGCAGCCCGTTGCCAGTAAAAATGAAGAAGAGGACTACAGCAATGGGATCTGAAATCAGTAAAAAAGATATCACCCGTCTGGGCTTTCGTTCGTCACTGCTACAAGCGAGCTTTAACTACGAAAGGATGCAGGCGGGCGGTTTTACCTGGGCGATGTTGCCGATCCTGAAAAAGATTTATAAGGACGACAAACCGGGCTTAAGCGCGGCGATGAAAGATAACCTCGAATTTATTAATACCCACCCGAATCTGGTCGGATTCCTGATGGGGTTATTAATTTCGATGGAAGAAAAAGGAGAAAACCGCGACACCATTAAAGGCCTCAAAGTGGCACTGTTTGGCCCAATCGCCGGGATTGGCGATGCGATTTTCTGGTTTACTTTGTTGCCGATTATGGCGGGAATTTGCTCATCATTTGCCAGCCAGGGAAACCTGCTGGGGCCGATTCTATTTTTCGCCGTTTACCTGCTTATCTTTTTCCTGCGCGTCGGCTGGACCCACGTCGGTTATTCAGTCGGCGTGAAGGCGATCGATAAAGTGCGAGAGAACTCGCAGATGATTGCCCGTTCGGCAACCATCCTCGGGATCACGGTAATCGGCGGGCTGATCGCTTCGTATGTGCATATTAACGTGGTGACATCGTTTGCCATCGACAGTACCCACAGCGTCGCGCTGCAGCAGGATTTCTTCGATAAAGTCTTCCCGAACATTTTACCGATGGCCTACACCCTGTTGATGTATTACTTCCTGCGGGTGAAAAAAGCGCATCCGGTGCTGTTAATCGGCGTGACTTTTGTGCTCTCTATTGTTTGTTCTGCATACGGCATTTTGTAAATGGAACGAGGCACTGCGTCTGGCGGTGCCTCTTTACTTAAGGAATTTCATCCTGTGCAAACCCTTCAACAAGTTGAAAACTATACGGCGTTAAGTGAACGTGCCAGCGAATATTTATTGGCCGTGATCCGTAGCAAACCGGATGCCGTGATTTGCCTGGCGACCGGAGCCACGCCATTACTGACGTATCATTATCTGGTAGAAAAAATCCACCAGCAGCAGGTTGATGTCAGCCATCTCACCTTCGTGAAGCTCGACGAATGGGTGGATCTGCCATTAACGATGCCTGGCACCAGCGAAACTTTCCTACAACAGCATATCGTGCAGCCGCTGGGGCTGCGTGAAGACCAGCTCATCAGCTTTCGCTCCGAAGAGATAAATGAGACAGAGTGCGAACGGGTAACGAACCTGATTGCGCGCAAAGGCGGTCTGGATTTATGCGTTCTCGGATTGGGGAAAAACGGTCATCTTGGGCTGAACGAACCGGGAGAAAGCCTGCAACCGGCCTGCCATATCAGTCAACTTGATGCCAGAACACAGCAACATGAGATGTTAAAAACCGCGGGCCGTCCCGTGACTCGTGGGATCACCTTAGGCCTGAAGGATATTCTCAATGCCCGCGAAGTTTTGTTACTGGTGACTGGCGAAGGAAAGCAGGATGCGACAGAACGTTTTCTCACGGCTAAAGTCTCTACCGCTATCCCGGCTTCATTTTTATGGCTGCATAACTATTTCACATGCATGATTGATGAGATGTGTCGTCGTTAACTCGCCTGGTACAGGCGTTGCAGCGCTATTCCTGCTGCAACGCCTGTAATCACTCTCCCTGCTGCTCCAGCGCATACTTATACAACGCATTTTTCTTCACGCCGTGAATTTCTGCTGCCAGCGCCGCCGCTTTTTTCAGCGGCAGTTCTGCCTGCAACAGCGCCAGTGTGCGCAGTGCATCGGCGGGTAAGTCTTCTTCCTGTGCTTTATGGCCTTCAACAATCAGCACCATTTCGCCTTTACGACGGTTTTCATCTTCTTTGACCCACGCCAGCAGCTCGCCAACGGGCGCGCCGTGAATGGTTTCCCAGGTTTTGGTCAGCTCACGCGCCAGAACGACGTAGCGGGATTCGCCTAATACCGCAACGATATCTTCCAGGCTATCTAACAGACGGTGGGTAGATTCATAAAAAATCAGCGTGCGCGGCTCCGCTTCAATGGCTTTTAGCGCATCACGGCGGCCTTTTGATTTGGCAGGTAAAAAGCCTTCATAACAAAAACGATCGGATGGTAAACCCGCGGCGCTTAACGCAGTGATAGCAGCACACGGCCCGGGTAGCGGCACCACGCGAATCCCCGCTTCACGGCAGGTACGCACCAGATGGTAGCCAGGATCGTTAATTAGCGGCGTTCCGGCATCGGAAACCAGCGCAATGTTTTGCCCCTCTTGCAGCTTCGCCAGCAGCGTTTCGGCTTTTTGTTGTTCGTTATGGTCGTGCAGCGCAAACAACCGAGCATTAATCCCAAAATGTTGCAGCAATAAACCGGTGTGACGCGTATCCTCGGCGGCAATCAGATCAACGGCCTGTAATACCTCCAACGCACGCTGGGTGATATCCGCCAGATTGCCGATTGGCGTCGGTACAATGTAAAGCTGGCCCTGAGAATTATCCGCCGATTGGTGTTGTTTCATTGTGTCGTCCGTATTGCCGATTTAATATTGAGCATTGCGTAAAAAAAATATCACTGGATACATTATGGTACCCTCAACATTTTCTCGTTTGAAAGCCGCGCGTTGTCTGCCTGTTGTTCTGGCAGCCCTGATTTTCGCCGGTTGTGGCACCCATACTCCCGATCAGTCCACTGCTTATATGCAGGGCACGGCGCAGGCTGATTCTGCCTTTTACCTGCAACAGATGCAGCAAAGTTCTGATGATACCAGGATCAACTGGCAATTACTCGCCATTCGTGCACTGGTGAAAGAAGGTAAAACCGGACAGGCGGTGGAGTTGTTTAACCAACTACCGCAAGAACTGAACGATTCTCAGCGTCGCGAGAAAACACTGCTGGCGGCAGAGATTAAACTGGCGCAGAAAGATTTTGCTGGCGCGCAAAACTTGCTGGCGAAAATCACACCTGCAGATTTAGAACAAAACCAGCAAGCGCGTTACTGGCAGGCAAAAATCGATGCCAGCCAGGGGCGTCCTTCCATTGATTTACTGCGCGCGTTAATTGCTCAGGAACCGCTGCTCGGTGCGAAAGAAAAGCAGCAGAATATTGACGCCACCTGGCAGGCGCTCTCCTCCATGACTCAGGAACAGGCGAATACGCTGGTGATCAATGCCGACGAAAATATTCTGCAAGGCTGGCTGGATCTGCAGCGCATCTGGTTTGATAACCGTAACGATCCCGACATGATGAAAGCCGGGATCGCCGACTGGCAGAAACGTTATCCGAACAACCCAGGCGCGAAAATGCTGCCAACGCAGTTGGTTAACGTAAAAGCGTTTAAACCCGCATCGACCAACAAAATCGCCCTGCTTTTGCCACTGAATGGCCAGGCAGCGGTATTTGGTCGCACTATTCAGCAAGGCTTTGAAGCGGCGAAAAATATCGGCACTCAGCCAGTGGCGGCTCAGGTAGCTGCCGCACCTGCCGCAGACGTAGCAGAACAACCTCAGCCGCAAACCGTGGATGGCGTTGCCAGCCCGGCACAAGCCTCGGTTAGCGATCTGACCGGTGAACAACCTGCGGCCCAGCCGGTGCCTGTAAGCGCCCCGGTGGCAACCACCGCAGCGGTAAGCGCACCTGCGAATCCATCCGCAGAGCTGAAAATCTACGATACATCATCACAACCACTTAGCCAGATCCTCAACCAGGTTCAACAGGATGGCGCGAGTATTGTGGTCGGCCCGTTGCTGAAAAATAACGTTGAAGAGTTGCTGAAGAGCAACACCCCGCTGAACGTGCTGGCACTGAACCAGCCGGAGAACATCGAAAACCGCGTCAATATTTGTTACTTCGCGCTTTCACCGGAAGACGAAGCGCGCGATGCAGCGCGTCATATTCGTGACCAGGGTAAACAAGCGCCGCTGGTGCTGATCCCACGCAGTTCATTGGGCGATCGCGTAGCCAATGCGTTTGCGCAAGAGTGGCAGAAACTGGGCGGCGGCCCCGTTCTGCAACAAAAATTTGGTTCCACCAGCGAATTACGCGCGGGTGTTAACGGCGGTTCGGGTATCGCTTTAACGGGTAGCCCGATTACTCCCAGAGAAACAACCGACTCCGGCATGACGACCAACAATCCAACGCTGCAAACCACGCCAACCGATGATCAGTTCACCAATAATGGCGGTCGTGTCGATGCGGTGTACATTGTGGCAACGCCGGGTGAAATCGCTTTTATCAAACCAATGATCGCCATGCGTAACGGTAGCCAGAGCGGTGCAACGCTGTACGCCAGTTCCCGCAGCGCACAAGGCACCGCAGGCCCGGATTTCCGTCTGGAGATGGAAGGCTTGCAGTACAGCGAAATCCCGATGCTGGCAGGCGGTAATCTGCCGTTAATGCAGCAGGCGCTCAGCGCGGTGAACAACGATTATTCGCTGGCTCGCATGTATGCGATGGGCGTCGATGCCTGGTCGTTGGCAAATCATTTCTCACAAATGCGCCAGGTTCAGGGTTTTGAAATCAACGGTAATACCGGAAGTCTGACGGCTAACCCGGATTGCGTGATTAACAGGAAGTTATCATGGCTACAGTACCAACAAGGTCAGGTAGTCCCCGCCAGTTAACCACCAAACAGACCGGCGATGCGTGGGAAGCACAAGCGCGTCGCTGGCTGGAAGGCAAAGGACTGCGGTTTATCGCCGCTAACGTGAACGAGCGTGGCGGCGAGATCGATCTGATAATGCGTGAAGGCCGGACCACCGTTTTTGTCGAGGTGCGTTACCGCCGCTCTGCGCTTTATGACGGCGCGGCAGCCAGTGTGACCCGCAGCAAACAACACAAATTATTACAGACTGCCCGCTTGTGGCTCGCGCGTCATAATGGGAGTTTTGATACTGTGGATTGCCGGTTCGATGTGGTAGCCTTCACCGGGAATGAGGTTGAGTGGATTAAGGATGCCTTTAATGACCACTCATAATTAAGGTTTAAGGATTAGCGTGCAAGAAAGAATTAAAGCTTGCTTCACTGAAAGCATTCAAACTCAAATTGCGGCGGCAGAGGCGCTTCCGGATGCCATCTCGCGTGCAGCTATGACGCTGGTTCAGTCTCTGCTCAATGGCAACAAAATCCTCTGTTGTGGTAATGGAACTTCCGCTGCCAATGCACAGCATTTTGCTGCCAGCATGATCAACCGTTTCGAAACGGAGCGGCCCAGCTTACCTGCCATTGCACTAAATACTGATAATGTTGTCTTAACGGCGATTGCCAACGATCGCTTACATGATGAAGTGTATGCAAAACAGGTGCGGGCGCTGGGTCATGCGGGAGATGTATTGTTAGCCATTTCCACCCGTGGCAACAGCCGCGATATTGTAAAAGCGGTAGAAGCTGCCGTTACGCGTGATATGACCATTGTGGCATTAACCGGCTATGACGGCGGTGAACTTGCAGGTTTGTTAGGGCCACAGGATGTGGAGATCCGCATTCCTTCGCATCGTAGTGCTCGCATTCAGGAGATGCATATGCTGACGGTAAATTGCCTGTGCGATCTGATCGATAACACGCTTTTCCCTCACCAGGATGTTTAAGGAGAATACATGAAGGCATTATCGCCAATCGCAGTCCTTCTTTCCGCGCTGCTGTTGCAAGGTTGTGTTGCCGCTGCCGTAGTGGGTACCGCTGCTGTGGGTACCAAAGCCGCAACTGACCCACGCAGTGTCGGCACCCAGGTGGACGATGGTACCCTTGAAGTGCGCGTAAACAGCGCATTGTCGAAAGACGAACAGATTAAGAAAGAAACCCGTATTAATGTCACGGCTTATCAGGGCAAAGTGCTGCTGGTTGGGCAGTCACCAAACGCTGAACTTTCGGCTCGCGCTAAACAAATTGCGATGGGCGTCGACGGTGCCAACGAAGTGTATAACGAGATTCGTCAGGGCCAGCCGATTGGTCTGGGCGAAGCGTCTAACGATACGTGGATCACCACCAAAGTGCGTTCGCAGCTGTTAACCAGCGACCTGGTGAAATCGTCCAACGTGAAAGTGACCACCGAAAATGGTGAAGTGTTCCTGATGGGGCTGGTGACTGAACGTGAAGCGAAAGCGGCGGCTGATATTGCCAGTCGGGTGAGCGGCGTGAAGCGGGTAACCACGGCGTTTACGTTTATTAAATAGCAGCCCTTGTAATGCCTGATGCGACGCTTGCCGCGTCTTATCAGGCCTACAACGATGCAAACTGTAGGTCGAATAACGCGTTTACGCCGCATCCGACATGTTTTCCCTCAAATCAAACCAACAGCGCCAGCCCGCCGACAATCACACCTGACACTGCCACCATCGCCCCTGTCAGCCATAAGGCTTTCGCCGGGAACGCTTTGCGCAGCATAATCAGTGACGGCAAACTCACCGCCGGGAGCGTCATCAACAATGCCAGCGCCGGAGCGGTTCCCATGCCTGCCAGCATCATCGTTTGTACAATCGGAATTTCTGCCGCCGTGGGAATGACAAACAAGCATCCCGCTACCGCCATCGCAATCACCCACATCAGGCTGTTATCGACAGCACCATCAGCATGGGGGAATAACCAGACGCGAGCGGCACCCAACACGAGTACGGCAAGGATATAAACCGGGATCGTACTCCAGAAAAGCGTCCATAGCGCCCTGCCCCAGCGGATAAAAAATCCGCCCTGCACTTCTGGCATGTCAATTTCGACCGGTGCTTGCGTTTGCGGTGTTTCACGCACCCATTTTTGCACCAGCGTCGCCGGGTTTAACAACGGATTGCCCATCCAGAATGCCAGCGCTCCGCCCATCGACACCTGTTGGCGACGCATTCCCGCCGCGACCGGAGCCGCACAGCAGGTACACATCATACCCGGCAGCGAAAACAGCGTACCCAGCAGCGTGCCGCGAAAGCGCGATTGCCCAAGCGTACGCAGCAACCAGTCACGCGGGATCAGCACCTGAATCAACGAACCGAGGATCACCCCCAGCACCGCCGCTTTCCATACCGCGAGGAAATAGATCATCGCGTAATCCAACGCCGCCTGCCACGGATTAGCATCCGCCTGCGCAAGGATAGATTTACCGATACTGTGGGTTTCGGCAGTAGTAAACGCTTTGCCGTAGTAAGGTTGCCATTTCACATACCAGAGACCGGCAATGACAACGAGAAAGAAAAGCGCGGGTTTCCACCACTGAATGGGCGTTGCCGCCTGAGATGAAGACTGACCAGTCATAGCATTCCCCAGGAATAAGTTATGATAATTGAGCGCGTGAATATTACGCTCACTATCAATTCTTGGGAATAATTATTCAGCTCTTTTGCGTAATTCTGAAGAGCTTAAAATCGTCACACCTTCATGCTCAGGCCGCATCGCCTCTGCCAGCATGACCCGCGCCACGTCTCTCGCATCAATGGATTTCCAGTTACCCGGTAACAAACGGAACAGCGGCGCAAAAAGCGTTTCGTTCATCCGCTGTTTGCTACGATCGCCCAGTAACATCGACGGGCGAGCAATGGTCAATTTCGGCCAGTTCTGGGCGATTAATGCTTCTTCCATCTCCCCTTTGACGCGGTTATAGAAAAACGGCGAGTGGGCATTAGCACCCATAGCACTGACCACCAGCATATGCTGCGCACCGAGCCGCCGCCCGGTTAATGCGGTATCCACCACCAGCGTGTAATCGGCATGAATAAACGCCTCTTTACTCCCCGCTTCTCGCCGCGTGGTGCCGAGACAACAAAACACAATGTCGATGGGATCGGTGACCTGCGCCAGCGCGTCGGTCAGTTGCGGATCATGGGGATTAAACACCCCGGGCATATCGCCCAACGGACGTCGCGTCGGCGCGGCTATGGCGTTAACTTTCGGTTCATTAATCAACAACCGCAGCAGGTGACCGCCCACCAGCCCCGTTGCGCCTGTAATCAGTACCTGACTCATCTTCGCTCCTTTACAGAATTGTCTGCCTTGCGCTCCACGGCTCATGCACCAGGCTTAATAGACCATGAGGTAATTATCCCCGATTGTGGGAAATTCGCCTCATCCAATGCAACATCGCGGAGGAAGCATGAGTAAGAAAATTGCCGTTTTAATCAGTGATGAATTTGAGGATTCAGAATTTACTTCACCCGCAGACGAGTTCCGTAAAGCCGGACACGAAGTGATTACCATTGAAAAACAAGCGGGTAAAACGGTGAAAGGCAAAAAAGGAGAAGCCAGCGTGGCCATCGATAAATCCATCGATGAAGTGACGCCCGCAGAGTTCGATGCCCTGCTGCTACCGGGCGGTCATTCACCAGATTATCTGCGTGGCGACAACCGTTTTGTCACCTTCACCCGCGATTTTGTGAACAGTGGCAAACCTGTTTTCGCCATCTGTCACGGTCCCCAGTTGCTGATCAGCGCCGATGTGATCCGTGGTCGTAAGCTGACCGCCGTTAAACCAATCATTATTGATGTTAAAAACGCGGGCGCGGAATTTTACGATCAGGAAGTGGTGGTCGATAAAGATCAGCTGGTTACCAGCCGCACACCGGACGATCTGCCAGCGTTTAACCGCGAGGCATTACGCCTGCTCGGTGCCTGAGTTACGTAGCCAGATCATTTTTTTACCAAAGCCCAGCGTGTTGTCGGTGAATTTGATTTCATCAAGCCGGATTTCCCACACCGGGGCCGACAGCATTCTGGCAACCGGAAAGCGACGGTTGTACGCCTTGCGTGCGAGGTCGCTTTCCTCACCTTCAAGCCTGCGGATCTCGCCTTTAAATTGCACGCCGCGAATTAACGCTACCGTTTTCGGCTGACCGTTTACCGTTCCGGCAACTGCCGCCTGCGGCCCACTCATCTGCGCGTGGCGCGTTTTTTCTTCCGTCAAAATGTAGAAGGCGACTTTCTGCGCATCAAAAAGATAAAAGGCATTAGCGCACCAGAGTTCCCCTTCCTGCTGCACACACCAGGTGACAACATGTTGTTTTGCCAGCCAACGGCTGATGGCGGTGAGTGTTTCCATTGCTGTTCTCTTTTATACTGTGGGCCTGACCTTAACATGCGACGCAGACGATGACACCCTGGTTTCTTTACTTGATCCGTACCGCCGACAATAAGCTTTATACCGGGATCACCACGGATGTCGAACGCCGCTATCAGCAACATCAAAGCGGCAAAGGCGCAAAAGCACTGCGTGGGAAAGGTGAACTGACGCTGGCATTTTCCGCGCCAGTGGGCGACCGTTCACTGGCACTACGGGCGGAATATCGCGTTAAGCAACTGACCAAACGGCAGAAAGAGCGTCTGGTAGCGAAAGGCACAGGGTTTGCAGAACTGTTGAGCAGCCTGCAAACCCCAAAGATTAAAAGCGATTGAAGTGCTCGTGATACTCAACCAGACCGGTTACGCCGTTCAGCGCGTCATCCGCTAAACGATGTACCTGGAAGGCGCTTTCAGTGCCCGGCCAGCGGCAACGCAGATCGTGATGCGCCGCCAGCTCAAAGCCGAAACGACTGTACAGCGCCGGATCGCCCAGCGTCACCACTGCGGCATAGCCGAACTCATTAAGCGAATCGAGTCCTTCATAGACCAGTTGGCGTGCCAGCCCCTGTCCACGGTATTTTTCATCTACCGCCAGCGGTGCCATGCCGACCCATTGCAGGTCTTCGCCCTGCACATCAACCGGACTAAATGCCACATAGCCAATGACCTGACCTTCGTCATCTGTCGCCACCAGCCCCAGCGTCAGAAAGCCATCTTCACGCAGATCGTGAACCAGCTTCGCTTCCGCATCGCTTTCGAATGAACGACGCAGCAGGGCATCAATACCCGGCGCATCAATGGGAATTTCTACTCGAATTAGCATGGTTCACCTACCGATGTCTGTTTGGTTTCAGGCGCGGTTTTCATTCCCGCCTCAACAAAATCCGCCAGTTGCAGCAGCATCATGCGTAAGGCTTTCGGCATTTGCTCCAGTTCAATGGCGTCCATCAGGTTTTTCACATACAGCCCCAGCTCCGTATCGCCTTCAATCACCAGCCGACGCTGGAAGAAGAGCGTATCCGGATCCTGTTTACGCGCCGCAATCATCAGCAGATCGCTGGCGTCGGCACTAAAACTCACATCAGCTTGCGCGTTCTGGCTAACGACCAGTTTGCCATTCACCACCGAGGTAAACCATTGCAGGTCAATATCACGCACATGAATACTTAACCAGCGGCCTTCAAGAAACTCCAGCTCGCCATCATCCAGCGCCTGACGGAATTGCCAGCTTAGGACCTGCTCAAGAACCTGGCGTTTTAGCGCAAATGGCGTCAGTTTTACCGGTACACTCAACAGAGATGGCCCCAAATGCACAATACGGGAACGCAGTTTATCCAACACGAGTTTTACTCCCTGTTTCAACAATCATCCTATTTTGCCATATCAGAAAAATAACATAGCGGTATAAATCAACAATTCCATATGAAATTGCTGCTACCACCAATACAACTTTAACTGCCTTAAATCAAAAATTGTCGCAGCAAGGTTAACTAAAATCCCAGTTCGTTAACATTTTTGCGCTTTGATAGCGCAACCTTCAGGAAAAATTATGGAGCTGCTCTGCCCTGCCGGAAATCTCCCGGCGCTTAAGGCGGCCATCGAAAACGGCGCAGATGCTGTTTATATCGGGCTAAAAGATGATACCAATGCCCGTCACTTCGCCGGCCTTAACTTTACCGAGAAAAAATTGCAGGAAGCGGTGAGTTTTGTCCATCAACATCGCCGCAAACTTCACATCGCGATTAACACTTTTGCGCATCCGGACGGTTACGCCCGTTGGCAGCGTGCCGTGGATATGGCGGCGCAGCTGGGTGCCGACGCGCTGATCCTCGCCGACCTCGCCATGCTGGAGTACGCCGCCGAGCGTTACCCGCATATTGAGCGTCATGTGTCAGTGCAGGCTTCGGCGACCAATGAAGAGGCGATTAACTTTTATCATCGCCATTTTGACGTTGCCCGCGTGGTGCTGCCGCGCGTGTTGTCGATTCATCAGGTGAAACAGCTGGCACGGGTCACACCTGTACCACTGGAAGTCTTTGCTTTTGGCAGCCTGTGCATTATGTCGGAGGGCCGTTGCTATCTGTCGTCGTATCTGACAGGTGAGTCGCCCAACACTGTGGGTGCGTGTTCTCCGGCCCGTTTCGTGCGCTGGCAGCAAACGCCGCAGGGGCTGGAATCTCGCCTGAACGAAGTGCTGATCGACCGTTATCAGGATGGCGAAAACGCAGGTTATCCGACGCTGTGTAAAGGGCGTTATCTGGTGGACGGCGAGCGCTATCACGCGCTGGAAGAACCCACCAGTCTCAATACCCTGGAACTGCTGCCGGAGTTAATGGCAGCGAATATTGCTTCGGTGAAAATTGAAGGCCGCCAGCGTAGCCCGGCGTATGTCAGCCAGGTGGCGAAAGTCTGGCGTCAGGCTATCGACCGTTGTAAGGCCGATCCGCAAAACTTCATACCGCAAAGCGCGTGGATGGAGACGCTCGGGTCGATGTCCGAAGGCACGCAGACCACCCTTGGCGCGTATCACCGTAAATGGCAGTGAGAAAAGCAATGAAATATTCCTTAGGGCCAGTGCTGTGGTACTGGCCAAAAGAGACGCTGGAAGAATTTTATCAGCAGGCCGCCGCCAGCAGCGCCGACGTGATTTATCTTGGTGAAGCGGTATGCAGCAAGCGCCGGGCAACCAAAGTTGGCGACTGGCTGGAGATGGCAAAATCACTCGCCGGAAGTGGTAAGCAGATTGTGCTCTCCACGCTGGCGCTGGTGCAGGCATCCTCTGAACTGGGCGAACTGAAACGCTATGTTGAGAACGGTGAGTTTCTGATTGAAGCCAGCGATCTCGGCGTGGTGAATATGTGCGCTGAACGCAAACTGCCGTTCGTCGCCGGGCACGCGCTGAACTGCTACAACGCGGTGACACTGAAAATATTGCTCAAACAGGGCATGATGCGCTGGTGTATGCCGGTGGAGCTTTCCCGCGACTGGCTGGTGAATCTGCTTAATCAGTGCGATGAGCTGGGCATTCGCAACCAGTTTGAAGTGGAAGTCCTGAGCTACGGTCATCTGCCGCTGGCCTACTCCGCCCGCTGCTTTACCGCGCGTTCGGAAGACCGCCCGAAAGATGAGTGTGAAACCTGCTGCATTAAGTATCCGAACGGGCGCAACGTGCTATCGCAGGAAAACCAACAAGTGTTTGTACTCAATGGCATTCAGACCATGAGCGGCTACGTTTACAACCTCGGTAACGAGCTGGCATCCATGCAGGGGCTGGTCGATGTGGTCCGCCTGTCACCGCAGGGTACTGACACTTTCGCGATACTCGACGCCTTCCGCGCCAATGAAAATGGCGCTGCACCACTGCCGTTGACGGCAAACAGCGATTGTAACGGCTACTGGCGGCGGCTGGCCGGGCTGGAGCTGCAAGCGTAAGTATATAGCTCACTTTGTTAACAACTTTAACTACTCTTTAATGCAGTATTAAAGATTAATCGGTAACAAAGTGAGCTGTTATGACTGATAAAACCATTGCGTTTTCGCTACTCGATCTGGCCCCTATTCCCGAAGGTTCTTCAGCGCGATAAGCGTTCTCCCACTCTCTCGACCTCGCCCGTCTGGCTGAAAAGCGCGGCTATCATCGCTACTGGCTGGCGGAACACCACAATATGACCGGCATTGCCAGTGCTGCAACATCAGTTTTGATTGGCTATCTGGCGGCGAATACCACTACGCTGCATCTGGGGTCTGGCGGCGTGATGTTGCCTAACCACTCACCGTTGGTCATTGCCGAACAGTTCGGCACGCTTAATACGCTCTATCCGGGGCGAATCGATTTGGGGCTGGGTCGTGCTCCGGGTAGTGACCAGCGAACCATGATGGCTCTACGTCGTCATATGAGCGGCGATATTGATAATTTCCCCCGCGATGTCGCGGAGCTGGTGGACTGGTTTGACGCCCGCGATCCCAATCCGCATGTGCGCCCGGTACCAGGCTATGGCGAGAAAATCCCCGTGTGGTTGTTAGGCTCCAGCCTTTACAGCGCGCAACTGGCGGCGCAGCTTGGTCTGCCGTTTGCGTTTGCCTCACACTTCGCGCCGGATATGTTGTTCCAGGCGCTGCATCTTTATCGCAGCAACTTCAAACCGTCGGCACGGCTGGAAAAACCGTATGCGATGGTGTGCATCAATATTATCGCCGCCGACAGCAACCGCGACGCTGAATTTCTGTTTACCTCAATGCAGCAAGCCTTTGTGAAACTACGCCGTGGCGAAACCGGACAACTACCGCCACCGATTCAAAATATGGATCAGTTCTGGTCACCGTCTGAGCAGTATGGCGTGCAGCAGGCGCTGAGTATGTCGTTGGTAGGTGATAAAGCGAAAGTGCGTCATGGCTTGCAGTCGATCCTGCGCGAAACCGACGCCGATGAGATTATGGTTAACGGGCAGATTTTCGATCACCAGGCACGCCTGCATTCGTTTGAACTGGCGATGGATGTTAAGGAAGAGTTGTTGGGCTGATTTTATAACGCCGGTTTTCAATGGTGATGGTTGGCAATCGGCGATTTTTTTCAAAGTAATCATAGCCGGGCTTCAACATACGCCAGAAATTATATTCCGGCCATACCTGCGCCTGGCGCATATTTTCTTCGTTCATCGCAAACGGGAAGATATGCACCGGCACGCTCTTCTGCCCGCTATTCAGCGCCTGCGCCACCAGTTGATAAATCTCTTCAATACCAGCATCGGTCATGGCATAGCAGCCCGCCGAAAGGCAGTTTCCGTGAACCATAATGAAATCACCGGTGTAGCCGTTTGCCCGATCGTAAGCATTCGGGTAACCAATATTAAATGCCAGATGATAGCGACTGTTTGGGTTAAGTAACCCTTTGTTGGTGGCATAAAAACCTTCCGGGCTTTTACCATCCCCCTGTTTGTGCTTTGGCCCTAAGCCACCAGACCACGCGCATATAGTCCAGGTTTTATAGAGTTCGTAAGGCTTGTTGTTGGTGCTTGCCCACAGTTCCAGCTTATCTTCCGCTTTCAGAATGCGGATAAATAACTGGTCGCCGGCGTGAATGATTTTTAAAGACGGTACGACAGGTTTTTCAACCAGCAGGAAAACGTGCTCATCGTGTGGGGCAGGCCAGAAAAATTGAAAAATCATGGCGATAAACAGGCTCAACAATACAATAGCAAGTAGTCCTTTACGCCCCATTTTCGTATTCCGCTTATTCTGAGCCAGTTCTTGTATATATTTTCTTATGATATGAAATAGATGAAAGGTCCAGTTCTGTACTTTTATAAAATAGTCATCGTTTTATCATCACCAAACAGAGAAATGAACAAATCGACTTATTACCAGAGAAAATCATCATGAGTGAACCGGCTTCCTTTTTTCTTCATGCACATATTACCGAGAGTAACCTCGAGAAGTTTTTCCATTCACCAGCAACAAATATCAAAGACTATGACGACTGGTTACCATGGTTTATCGAGAAGCAGCGGTTGTACGGCGATCCTGCAAAAATGCTTAACAATCTTGCAGCTTGTAATTCTGGTGAAAGTGAAAAGAATATTTATGCCGAACATATCAACTTTAATAAAGAAACACAGATAGTCACGATGGATCACATATTTCTCTCAGAGAGCTATGAAATCTTCATGCCACTCATGGCCTGTGTGCGGGGAATCGAGAAGTTTATTACGCCAGGGGAAAATAATTTTGCGCTAATTTATTATTACTGGTGGGGTTCGGAGACCGCTATCGCGCTCGAATTTGATGCCAATGGTAGCAAAATAACGGCAAATCCTAAGGCAGAAAATTTAACTATCGCCGATGCTTTTTTCGATGAGCACGGGGAAACTCTCGCTGAAGAACTTTATAATAAACAGGGGTTTATTTGATACCATCTCGTGTACTTGTGAATTATTGCCGGATGAAAACTGCTCATCCGGCTCGTTCAATTACTGATACACCGGCAGCAAATTAAAGCTCGATAAAATATGCACCAGTGCGTTGCCGACGCCAAACACCAGAATCAGCGCAATCATCGGCTTACCGCCCCAGACGCGGAATTTCGGGCTGCCAAAGCGTTTACGCGATGCGCGGGCCAACAGCGCCGGTACAATTGCCGCCCAGATGGTAGCTGCTAAGCCAGCATAGCCAATGGCGTACAGGAATCCATTCGGGAACAGCAGACCACCCACAACAGGCGGTGCAAAGGTCAACAATGCTGTTTTCAAGCGGCCCATAGCCGAGTCATCGAAACCAAACAGATCTGCCAGATAGTCAAACAAACCCAGCGTTACGCCAAGGAACGAACTTGCTACCGCAAAGTTTGAGAACACGACCAGCAGCAGATCCAGGCTACGGCTGTTCAGCACGCCGCTTAATGCCTGTACCAGCACATCAATGTTACCGCCCTTCTCGGCGATGCCGATAAACTCCGGACGAGGGATGTTGCCCATCGTCGCCAGCAACCAGATGGTATACAGCGCCAGCGCCATCAGCGTACCGTACACCAGGCATTTCACGATGGTTTTCGGATCTTTGCCGTAATACTTCATCAGACTCGGCACGTTACCGTGATAACCAAACGATGCCAGACAGAATGGCAGTGTCATCAGCAGATACGGCGCATAAGACGCATTGCTTTCGGCGACGTTGAACAATGTCGCAGGCTGTACATGCCCCAGCAGGCTGCCGAAGGTGAGGAAGAAAGTAATGACTTTCGCCCCCAGCACAATTGCTGTCATCCGGCTGACAGCTTTCGTACTCAACCACACCACGAACGCTACCAGCAGTGCAAAACCAAATCCAGCTGCCCGTGCAGGGACGTTTAGCGACATCTCCGCGAAGGTGTGATGCAGAATCGAACCGCTGGCAGAAATATAGGCGTAAGTCAGGATATAGAGCACAAAGGCAATGGAAATGCCGTTGACTACATTCCAGCCTTTGCCCAGCAAATCTTTGGTGATGGTGTCAAAACTAGAACCGATTCGATAATTCAGGTTAGCTTCCAGAATCATCAAGCCGGAATGCAGCATACAGAACCAGGTAAAGATCAGCGCCGCCATTGACCAAAAGAACCACGCCCCGGACATGACCACAGGCAGAGAAAACATCCCTGCGCCAATAATGGTGCCGCCGATAATCACCACGCCGCCAAGCAGCGACGGTGACGTTTGGGTGGTGGTTAGTGTTGCCATGAGGGCTTCTCTCCAGTGAAAAATAGTGCGACTGCGTTGTTATGCATTGCACTGTACCAGTACACGAGTACAAAAGACAGAAAAAAAGCCCCGATGGTACAAATCGGGGCTGTATATATTATTTTACAGATTGTGTTCGCTGTTCAGCGATGATTACGCATCACCACCGAAACGACGACGACCGGTAGAGTCATCACGACGCGGAGCGCGGCCTTCACGACGTTCGCCGCTAAAACGACGACCATCACCACGACCACCTTCACGGCGTTCACCGCTGAAGTTACGACCGCCTTCACGACCACCTTCACGACGTTCGCCACCGAAACCACGACCACCGCCACGACGCTCACCGCCAGTATGCGGCTGTGCATCGCCCAGTAACTGCATGTTCATCGGCTTGTTGAGAATGCGAGTACGCGTAAAGTGTTGCAGCACTTCACCCGGCATACCTTTCGGCAGTTCGATGGTGGAGTGAGAAGCAAACAGCTTGATGTTACCGATGTAACGGCTGCTGATGTCGCCTTCGTTAGCAATCGCGCCAACGATATGACGAACTTCAACACCATCATCGCGGCCCACTTCAATGCGGTACAGCTGCATATCGCCAACATCACGACGTTCACGACGCGGACGATCTTCACGGTCACCACGCGGGCCACGGTCGTTACGATCGCGCGGACCACGGTCATCACGGTCACGGAATTCACGTTTCGGACGCATCGGCGCATCTGGCGGAACAATCAGAGTACGTTCACCCTGTGCCATTTTCAGCAGTGCGGCGGCCAGAGTTTCGAGATCCAGCTCTTCGCCTTCGGCAGTCGGCTGAATTTTGCTCAGCAGTGCACGGTATTGATCCAGATCGCTGCTTTCCAGCTGCTGCTGTACTTTAGCGGCGAATTTTTCCAGACGACGTTTGCCCAGCAGTTCTGCGTTCGGCAGTTCAACTTCCGGAATGGTCAGCTTCATGGTGCGTTCAATGTTACGCAGCAGACGACGCTCACGGTTCTCAACGAACAGCAGCGCACGGCCAGCACGGCCCGCACGACCGGTACGACCGATACGGTGAACGTAAGACTCAGAATCCATCGGGATATCGTAGTTAACTACCAGGCTGATACGCTCAACGTCCAGGCCACGGGCCGCAACGTCGGTCGCAATCAGAATGTCCAGACGACCATCTTTCAGTCGTTCCAGTGTCTGCTCACGCAGCGCCTGGTTCATGTCACCGTTCAGCGCGGCGCTATTGTAGCCGTTACGCTCAAGAGCTTCTGCCACTTCCAGAGTCGCGTTTTTGGTACGAACGAAGATAATCGCCGCATCAAAATCTTCCGCTTCCAGGAAACGTACCAGTGCTTCGTTTTTACGCATACCCCAGACGGTCCAGTAGCTCTGGCTGATGTCAGGACGGGTAGTCACGCTGGACTGAATGCGCACTTCCTGCGGCTCTTTCATAAAGCGGCGGGTAATGCGACGAATCGCTTCCGGCATGGTTGCAGAGAACAGAGCGGTCTGATGACCTTCCGGGATCTGCGCCATAATGGTTTCAACGTCTTCGATGAAGCCCATGCGCAGCATTTCGTCAGCTTCATCCAGAACCAGACCGCTCAGTTTAGAAAGGTCCAGAGTGCCACGTTTCAGGTGATCCAGCAGACGGCCCGGAGTACCGACAACGATCTGCGGCCCCTGACGCAGGGCGCGTAATTGCACGTCATAACGCTGGCCGCCGTACAGGGCAACCACGTTTACGCCGCGCATGTGTTTAGAGAAATCCGTCATTGCCTCAGCAACCTGTACCGCCAGTTCGCGGGTCGGTGCCAACACCAGAATCTGTGGTGCTTTCAGCTCAGGATCAAGATTCTGCAGCAGAGGTAAAGAGAATGCTGCAGTTTTTCCGCTCCCCGTCTGGGCCATACCCAGAACGTCGCGGCCATTCAGCAGATGTGGAATACACTCTGCCTGAATTGGAGATGGTTTTTCGTAACCCAGATCGTTAAGGGCTTCAAGGATAGGAGCCTTCAGGCCCAGATCTGCAAAAGTGGTTTCGAATTCAGCCATGTAGTACGTGTGCCTCAAAATTAATGGCGGCCAGTCTACATAACTCATCATGAAATTGATCAGCAATTTTCATTGAAAAGTGTGAACCGGCTCAAAGTAGGTGTATTAACGAACAACAACGCCCTCACCCGTTAAGGTGATGGCAATCAAAAAAGATTACGGGCTGATGTGTACGTCAGCTATTGCTGGTCCGATTCTGCCAGGTCATCTTGGTCCTGGCCCAGGAGCGATAATTCCAACAATGCGTATCGGTGCTCAACAAAGTTATGAACGTTGTTGGCAACCGCCAGTTTGAACAGTGCCGTGGCGCTGTCCAAATCCCCCAGACTTAGGTAGTACTTACCTAAATAGAAGTTGGTTTCACTGAGATGCTCAGCGAGCGAGGTGTTATCCGTTGCGTCCGCCTTGAGCCTTTCCATTAACGTTTGTTCGCTAATGTTGCCCAGGTAGAACTCGACAATGTTCCATCCCCACTGTTCCTTATCCGATTTTTCGAAGTGCTGTTTCAACACTTCTTTAGCCTGCTTCTCATCGAGCTTCTGCTCGGCGAGATAAAGCCACAGACTACGGAAAGGATCATTGGGATCGTCTTGATAAAACGCCAGCAGATCATCTTGCGCTAACTTGTCACGACCACCGTAATATAATGCGATCCCGCGATTCAAGTGCGCGTAGTTGTAAGTTGGATCAAGCTCAAGTACAGAATCAAACGCTTCATAGGCAGCATCAAAATTGCCTGCCTGCGTTAAATATATGCCTAAGTAATTGAATACTTCAGGCATATCCGGTCGGATTGCCAGCGCCTGCGAAAAATCGTTACGCGCTAATGCCCTCAGACCGAGACTATCATACAACACTCCGCGCTCATATAAAAGCTGTGCGCGTTCGTCATCGGTTAAAGCCCGACTGGCAAGGATTTGTTCCATACGTGCCAGAATCACTTCCTGCTGTAAAGTCGGTTGCAATGGTACCGCGAGGACTTCACTTTTACGCCAGGAAGTATTACTGCATCCTGCAAGCGTAAGTGCTGTCGCAACGAAACACCAGCGCAAAAAAGGCTTCATTTCCCACTCCCGAAGACCACGGTTGAATGAACGTCCTGTTCCCGGTTGCTAACAAGGCGTCCTGCCCGGTTAAAAGCCCCCCGCCGCAGCGGAGGGCAAATGGCAACCTTACTCGCCCTGTTCAGCAGCCGGAGCTTCCGGTGCTGCAGCAGGTTGAGACTGCTCAGTCGCTTCTTTAATGCTCAGACGGATACGGCCCTGGCGATCAACTTCCAGAACTTTCACCGGTACTTCCTGACCCATCTGCAGGTAATCGGTCACTTTCTCAACGCGTTTGTCAGCGATCTGAGAGATGTGTACCAGACCTTCTTTACCGCCGCCGATGGCAACAAATGCGCCAAAGTCAACGATACGGGTCACTTTACCATTGTAGACGCGGCCCACTTCGATTTCTGCAGTGATCTCTTCGATACGACGAATAGCATGTTTCGCTTTCTCGCCGTCGGTCGCTGCGATTTTCACAGTACCGTCATCTTCGATTTCGATGGTGGTGCCAGTTTCTTCGGTCAGAGCACGGATAACAGAACCGCCTTTACCGATAACGTCTTTGATCTTGTCCGGGTTGATCTTGATGGTATGGATACGCGGAGCGAACTCAGAGATATCGCCGCGCGGCGCGTTGATCGCCTGTTCCATTACGCCCAGGATATGCAGACGCGCACCTTTAGCCTGGTTCAGTGCAACCTGCATGATCTCTTTGGTGATACCTTCAATTTTGATATCCATCTGCAATGCAGAGATACCGTCGCGGGAACCCGCAACTTTGAAGTCCATATCGCCCAGGTGATCTTCGTCGCCCAAAATGTCAGACAGTACAACGTAGTTGTCGCCTTCTTTCACCAGACCCATTGCGATACCCGCAACGGCAGCTTTGATTGGCACACCTGCGTCCATCAGCGCCAGAGACGCGCCGCACACGGAAGCCATAGAAGAAGAACCGTTGGATTCAGTGATTTCAGACACCACACGTACGGTATACGGGAATTTGTCCATATCCGGCATTACTGCCAGCACGCCGCGCTTCGCCAGACGACCGTGACCAATTTCACGACGCTTCGGAGAACCGACCATGCCGGTTTCGCCTACGGAGTACGGAGGGAAGTTGTAGTGGAACAGGAAGGTGTCGGTACGTTCGCCCATCAGTTCATCAAGAACCTGTGCGTCACGAGCGGTACCCAGCGTTGCAGTAACCAGCGCCTGAGTTTCACCACGGGTGAACAGCGCAGAACCGTGAGTACGCGGCAGCACGCCAGTACGCACATCCAGACCACGAATCATATCTTTTTCACGACCGTCGATACGCGGTTCGCCTGCCAGTACGCGGCTACGAACAACGTTTTTCTCGATAGCGTGCAGAATTTCACCCAGTTCGTTTTCGTCCAGGGTTTCATCTTCAGCAAGCAGCGTCGCGATGGTTTCAGATTTGATGACATCAACCTGCGCATAACGCTCTTGTTTGTCGGTGATGCGGTAAGCATCGCTCAGACGAGCTTCAGCCAGTGCAGCAACGCGCGCGTTCAGCGCTTCGTTTACCGGCTCCGGCTGCCAATCCCAACGCGGTTTACCGGCTTCTTTCACCAGTTCATTGATGTTCTGAATAACAACCTGCTGTTGTTCATGACCGAACACTACTGCGCCCAGCATCTGGTCTTCGCTCAGCAGTTCAGCTTCAGATTCAACCATCAGTACAGCGGCTTCAGTACCCGCAACAACCAGATCCAGTTTGCTCTCTTTCAGTTCGTCCTGAGTCGGGTTCAGTACGTACTGGTCATTGATGTAACCTACGCGGGCAGCACCAATCGGACCATTGAACGGAATACCAGACAGAGACAGTGCTGCGGAAGCACCAATCATCGCGACGATATCCGGGTTAACCTGCGGGTTAACAGAAACCACGGTGGCGATAACCTGAACTTCGTTGACGAAGCCTTCCGGGAACAGCGGGCGAATCGGGCGGTCAATCAGACGCGCGATCAGGGTTTCGCCTTCGCTTGGGCGGCCTTCACGACGGAAGAAGCTACCCGGGATACGACCAGCAGCGTAGGTACGCTCCTGATAGTTAACGGTCAGTGGGAAGAAGTCCTGACCTGGTTTGGCTTTTTTCTGGCCAACAACGGTAACGAATACCGCGGTGTCATCCATGCTAACCATAACAGCGGCAGTAGCCTGACGAGCCATCATGCCGGTTTCCAGAGTCACGGTGTGTTGGCCGTACTGGAATTTACGAACGATCGGATTAAGCAATGTAATATCCTTTCTCTTTCTTAGACAGTACCTTACGGCACTGGTGTTAATACCCGATCTTCTGCGCATCCTCGCGACTAATGACAACCCTAACCCAGCCCAATGTGGGTAAAGCCTCTCATTAGCCGCGCGAACCTCTGCAACGGAAGATCATTCATAGCAACAATACATTAGTTTCCAGTGAATTGCTGCCGTCAGCTTGAAAAAAGGGGCCACTCAGGCCCCCTTTTCTGAAACTCGCAAGAATTAGCGACGCAGACCCAGGCGCTCGATGAGCTGGGTGTAACGTGCTACGTCTTTACGTTTCAGGTAGTCGAGCAGTTTACGACGCTGAGAAACCATGCGCAGCAGACCACGACGGCTGTGGTGATCTTTTTTGTGCTCTGCAAAGTGGCCCTGCAGGTGGTTGATCTGTGCAGTCAGCAGTGCTACCTGAACTTCGGTAGAACCGGTGTCGTTTGCGTCACGACCAAACTCAGAAACGATTTTAGCTGTTGCTTCAGTACTTAGAGACATTTTAAAACTCCAAAGTATATAGAATGAAAGGACGCCGATCTCTAATTCAGCGATCCCAGTGTACGTTACGCAAAGTGTTAAACAATTTACGCGACGTTAAGCGGCAGTATTCTACTCGTAGCGACCTGTTATCGCAAGACGGTTAACATTACGCCGGGTATTCAACCACCAGGCGACGAGGCGCGACGCGGCCTTCATCGTCAATTTCGCCCATACCGATAAACTTGCCGTTCTCACCTTCAGTAACGCGAACCAGTCCTTCCAGCGGCGCACCGGATGTACGAACCGGGTTACCATTTTTGAAGTAAACAGAAGACGTTAACGGAAGATTCACCACCGGGTAGTCCGAAGCTGGACTGTCCATTGGCATCAGTAATGGATCAAGTAACTCCGCGGCTGGAATATCCTGCTGTTCGGCTTGTTCAACCAGTTCACGCAGATGTTCCAGGGTCACCATCCGTTCAACCGGATATTTACTTACCGCCAGACGACGCAGGTAAATAACATGCGCGCCACAACCGAGTTTTTCACCCAGGTCATCAATGATGGTGCGGATATAAGTGCCTTTTGAGCAGTGAATTTCCAGCTCCAGCTCATTGCCTTCGTGGCGAATAAACAGCAATTCATAAACGGTAATCGGGCGCGCTTCACGCGGAACTTCAATGCCCTGACGCGCATATTCGTACAGTTTTTTGCCCTGGTATTTCAGTGCTGAATACATCGATGGGATCTGTTCGATATCGCCACGGAAAGTATCCAGTGCCGCCGCCAGTTGCTCTGCGCTAAAGGTTACCGGACGTTCTTCAACGATTTGTCCATCGGCGTCAGACGTATCGGTACGCTGTCCAAGACGCGCAATCACCCGATAGCGTTTGTCGGAGTCCAGCAGATACTGGGAAAACTTCGTCGCTTCCCCGAGGCAAATTGGCAACATGCCAGTTGCCAGCGGGTCCAGCGCACCGGTATGCCCAGCACGGTTGGCGTTATAAATCCGTTTCACTTTTTGCAGCGCATCGTTGCTGGACATACCCTGCGGTTTATCCAGCAACAACACGCCGTTAATGTCGCGACCGCGACGACGAGGACGACTCATTAGTCCTCCTTGCTGTCGTCCGGGTTAACACGACGTTCTTCGTCATGTTTGACCACGCTGGTCACCAGGTTTGACATGCGCATCCCTTCAACCAGCGAGTTGTCGTAGAAGAAGGTCAGTTCCGGCACGATACGCAAGCGCATCGCTTTCCCCAGCAGGCTGCGGATGAAACCAGAAGCTTCCTGCAGCGCTTTGATGCCCGCTTTAACCGCGTCTTCATCTTTGTCGTTGAGGAACGTTACATATACTTTGGCATACGCCAGGTCGCGAGACATTTCGACACCGGAAACGGTGGTCATCATGCCCAGACGAGGATCTTTAATTTCACGCTGCAGGATGAGAGCGATCTCTTTTTGCATTTCCTGCGCTACGCGCTGCGGGCGACCAAATTCTTTCGCCATAATAAATTCTCCTGACAAAAAAGGGGCCATAGCCCCTTTTAAAATTAATCTCAGGTGGAAAGGGCTGTGTAGGCCTGATAAGACGCGCGAGCGTCGCATCAGGCAACGGCTGCCGGATGCGGCGTAAAAGCCTTATCCGGCCTACAACCCAGACAACCTTAAGCGATGGTACGTTGGATTTCGATGATCTCGAATACTTCGATCACATCGCCAGTGCGGACATCGTTGTAGTTCTTAACGCCGATACCACATTCCATACCATTACGGACTTCGTTAACGTCATCTTTGAAGCGGCGCAGGGACTCCAGCTCGCCTTCGTAGATAACCACGTTGTCGCGCAGAACGCGGATCGGGTTGTGACGTTTAACCACACCTTCGGTAACCATACAACCTGCGATGGCACCAAATTTCGGTGATTTGAATACGTCACGAACTTCCGCCAGACCGATAATCTGTTGTTTCAGTTCCGGAGACAGCATACCGCTCATTGCCGCTTTCACTTCGTCGATCAGGTTATAGATGACGGAGTAGTAACGCAGATCCAGGCTTTCCGCTTCAATTACTTTACGTGCAGAGGCATCAGCACGTACGTTGAAGCCAACCAGGATGGCGTTGGACGCCGCAGCCAGGGTAGCGTCGGTTTCGGTGATACCACCTACGCCAGAACCGATGATCTTCACTTTAACTTCGTCAGTAGACAGTTTCAGCAAGGAGTCGGAGATAGCTTCCACAGAACCCTGTACGTCTGCCTTCAGGACGATATTCACTTCGTGAACTTCGCCTTCGGTCATGTTGGCGAACATGTTCTCGAGTTTAGATTTCTGCTGACGCGCCAGTTTAACTTCGCGGAATTTACCCTGACGATAGAGTGCAACTTCACGCGCTTTCTTCTCGTCACGTACAACGGTAACTTCATCACCCGCAGCCGGAACGCCGGACAGGCCGAGGATTTCCACCGGAATGGACGGACCCGCTTCCAGCACTTCCTGACCCAGTTCGTTGCGCATCGCACGAACACGACCGTATTCGAAGCCACACAGAACGATATCGCCCTTGTGCAGAGTACCTTCACGTATCAGAACGGTAGCAACCGGACCACGACCTTTATCGAGGAAGGATTCGATAACCGCACCGCTCGCCATACCTTTACGTACCGCTTTCAGTTCCAGAACTTCCGCCTGCAGCAGGATAGCGTCCAGCAGTTCATCGATACCAGTACCCGCTTTCGCAGACACATGTACGAACTGGCTTTCACCGCCCCACTCTTCCGGCAGGATGCCGTACTGGGAGAGTTCGTTCTTAACGCGATCCGGATCGGCTTCTGGTTTATCGATCTTGTTCACTGCAACCACCACCGGAACCTGCGCCGCTTTCGCGTGCTGGATTGCTTCGATGGTCTGCGGCATTACGCCGTCGTCGGCAGCAACAACCAGGACTACGATGTCCGTTGCCTGCGCACCACGAGCACGCATTGAAGTAAACGCGGCGTGCCCCGGGGTGTCCAGGAAGGTGATCATGCCGTTTTCAGTTTCAACGTGGTATGCACCAATGTGCTGGGTAATGCCGCCCGCTTCGCCAGAGGCCACTTTCGTTGAACGAATGTAGTCCAGTAGAGAGGTTTTACCGTGGTCAACGTGACCCATGATGGTCACAACCGGCGCGCGCGGTTCAGCCGCTGCACCCGTGTCACGGTCGCTCATTACCGCTTCTTCCAGCTCGTTTTCACGACGCAGGATAACTTTGTGGCCCATCTCTTCAGCAACCAGCTGTGCGGTTTCCTGATCGATAACCTGGTTGATGGTTGCCATTGCGCCCAGTTTCATCATCGCTTTGATGACCTGAGAGCCTTTAACCGCCATCTTGTTCGCCAGTTCGCCAACGGTGATAGTTTCGCCGATCACAACGTCACGGTTAACGGCCTGAGCAGGCTTCTGGAAGCCTTGCTGCAGCGAAGAACCTTTACGTTTTCCGCCTTTACCGCCACGTACTGCTGCGCGTGCTTCTTCACGATCAGCTTTTGATTCAGCGTGTTTGTTGCCTTTCTTCGGACGCGCAGCTTTCGCGTTACGACCACGGCCACGGCCGCCTTCGACTTCACGATCGCTTTCGTCTTCTGCCTGGCGAGCATGTTGAGAAGTAGTGACGTGATAATCGCTGGAATCTTCAGTCGGTTCCGCGTTATCAGTCCATTTGTTTTCTTCCGCCATACGACGTGCTTCTTCAGCAACGCGACGTGCTTCTTCTTCGAGTTTACGACGCGCTTCTTCTTCGGCTTTACGCTTGAGCTCTGCAGCTTCCTGCTCACGGCGGGCTTTTTCAGCCTGGGCGTTTTTAGTCATATCGTCTTGTTGATTGCTCACTTTGTCTTTTTCCGCAGCTTCACGTTTCGCTTGTTCAGCAGCTTCACGCTTAGCTTGTTCTGCGGCCTCACGTTCAGCTTTTTGTTGCGCCTCACGTTTGGCCGATTCTTCTGCCTCACGACGGGCTTGCTCTTCCGCTTCACGCTGCGCTTGCTCTTCCGCAGCAAGGCGTTCAGCCTCTTGCGGATCGCGTTTCACAAAGGTGCGTTTCTTGCGGACTTCGATTTGTACCGATTTGCTTTTTCCACCGGTACCAGGAATGTTAAGGGTGCTGCGTGTTTTACGTTGCAGCGTCAATTTGTCCGGGCCTGAATTTTTCTGATTCAGGTGGTCAATCAAAGTCTGTTTCTCTTGTGCGGACACAGAGTCGTCAGCAGACTTCCGGATACCTGCATCAGCAAATTGCTGTACCAGGCGTTCCACGGAGGTCTGTCGCTCTGCGGCCAGCGTTTTAATCGTTACATCTGTCATGCTGTTCCTTCCTGCTACAGTTTATTACGCTTCGTCACCGAACCAGCAAATATTACGGGCAGCCATAATCAGTGCTCCGGCTTTTTCGTCGGTCAACCCTTCGATATCAGCCAGATCATCAATGCCCTGTTCGGCGAGATCTTCCAGCGTACAAACGCCACGGGCGGCCAGTTTGAATGCCAAATCACGATCTATCCCTTCAAGGTTCAGCAGATCGTCAGCCGGTTTGTTATCACCGAGGCTTTCTTCCTGGGCCTGTGCAATGGTGGCCAGTGCATTTTTAGCACGCTCGCGCAGTGCTTCAACGGTCGGCTCATCAAGGCCTTCGATTTCCAACAGCTCTTTCATCGGCACATAGGCCAGTTCTTCCAGCGTCGAGAAGCCTTCTTCTACCAGAACAGTCGCAAAGTCTTCGTCGATGTCGAGATATTTGGTGAAGGTGTCGATCGCTGCGTGCGCTTCCGCCTGATGCTTAGCCTGCAGGTCGTCAACGGTCATCACGTTGAGTTCCCAACCGCTCAGCTGCGAAGCCAGACGCACGTTCTGACCGTTACGGCCAATCGCCTGCGCCAGGTTACCGGCTTCAACGGCGATATCCATGGTGTGTTTATCTTCATCCACCACGATAGAAGCAACGTCTGCCGGTGCCATTGCGTTAATCACGAACTGCGCCGGGTTATCATCCCACAGGACGATATCGATACGCTCGCCGCCCAGTTCAGTAGAAACCGCCTGAACACGCGCGCCACGCATACCTACGCAAGCACCTACCGGATCGATACGTTTATCGTTGGTTTTCACCGCGATTTTCGCACGAGAACCCGGATCGCGAGCCGCTGCTTTAATTTCAATCACTTCTTCGCCGATTTCCGGCACTTCAATACGGAACAGTTCGATCAGCATTTCCGGCTTGGAACGAGTGACGAACAGTTGCGCACCACGCGCTTCCGGGCGAACGGAATAGAGCACGCCACGAACACGGTCGCCAGGGCGGAAGTTTTCACGCGGCAGCATATCTTCGCGCAGGATCACGGCTTCAGCGTTGTTGCCCAGATCCAGAGAGATGTTGTCGCGGTTTACTTTTTTCACCACGCCGGTGATGATTTCACCTTCGTGTTCACGGAACTGATCAACCACCATAGCACGTTCGGCTTCACGCACTTTCTGCACGATAACCTGTTTTGCCGTCTGGGTGGTGATACGGTCAAAGGTAACAGACTCAATCTGATCTTCAACGTAATCGCCCAGGTTCAGGCTTTCATCTTCATAACGTGCGGCTTCAAGGGTGATTTCCTTGGTCGGCTGGGTGACTTCATCAACAACTAACCAGCGACGGAAGGTGTCAAAATCACCGCTTTTGCGATCGATCTGTACGCGGACGTCGATCTCTTGTTCATATTTTTTCTTTGTTGCTGTCGCCAGCGCGCTTTCCAATGCTTCGAAAATCTTCTCGCGAGGTAGCGCCTTTTCATTGGATACGGCTTCAACTACAGCCAAAATTTCTTTGTTCATCGCGGGCTTTTCACCTCATCCAGACTATTAAAAGTGGGGAACCAGGTTCGCCTTCTGGATATTACTCAGCGCGAACACTTCATCTTTACCTTCGACGGTAACTGTGATCATTTCACCGTCTACCGCTTTGATAACGCCCTGCCATTTACGACGGTTTTGTACCGCCATGCGGAGAACCAGAGTCACCTCTTCTCCGACGAAACGGGCGTAGTGTTCAGCCGTGAACAGTGGGCGATCGAGACCCGGTGAGGAGACTTCCAGGTTATAAGCAACGGTGATGGGATCTTCAACATCCAGCACAGCACTTACCTGGTGGCTCACATCAGCACAATCATCAACATTGATGCCATCTTCACTATCAATATAGATGCGCAGTGTGGATGTGCGACCGCGAATAAATTCGATGCCAACCAGTTCAAAACCCAGGGCCTCAACTGGCGCAGTAATCATCTCTGTTAATTTTTGCTCTAATGTGGACAAGCCCACCCCCAAGACATAAAAAAAGGGCCTAAAGCCCAGTTATTCTGTAGTCAGATAACAAAAAACCCCGATAAATCGGGGCTTTATATAACTGAACCCTATAACCGCAACTGCGGTCTGGAGCACTTTCCAGAAGGATTTTTTCAAATCCCACTACGAAGGCCGAAGTCTTCACAGTATATTTGAAAAAGGACTCTAAGGGAAAGTGGTTGCGGGGGCCGGATTTGAACCGACGACCTTCGGGTTATGAGCCCGACGAGCTACCAGGCTGCTCCACCCCGCGCCTGAAACGTGGCAAATTCTACTCGTTTTGGGTAAAAAATGCAAATACTGCTGGGATTTGGTGTACCGAGACGGGACGTAAAATCTGTAAGCATTATAGTGATCCATGCCACATTTTGTCAACGTTTATTGCTAATCACGTGAATGAATATCCAGTTCACTTTCATTTGTTGAATACTTTTGCCTTCTCCTGCTCTCCCTTAAGCGCATTATTTTACAAAAAACACACTAAACTCTTCCTGTCTCCGATAAAAGATGATTAAATGAAAACTCATTTATTTTGCATAAAAATTCAGTGAGAGCGGAATTCCAGGCTCATCATCAGTTAATTAAGCAGGGTGTTATTTTATGACGACGATTCTCAAGCATCTCCCGGTAGGTCAACGTATTGGTATCGCTTTTTCCGGCGGTCTGGACACCAGTGCCGCACTGCTGTGGATGCGACAAAAGGGAGCGGTTCCTTATGCATATACTGCAAATCTGGGCCAGCCAGACGAAGAGGATTATGATGCGATCCCTCGTCGTGCCATGGAATACGGCGCGGAGAACGCACGTCTGATCGACTGCCGCAAACAACTGGTGGCCGAAGGTATTGCCGCTATTCAGTGTGGCGCATTTCATAACACCACTGGCGGCCTGACCTATTTCAACACGACGCCGCTGGGCCGCGCCGTGACTGGCACCATGCTGGTTGCTGCCATGAAAGAAGATGGCGTGAATATCTGGGGTGACGGCAGCACCTATAAAGGAAACGATATCGAACGTTTCTATCGTTACGGTCTGCTGACCAATGCTGAACTGCAGATTTACAAACCGTGGCTTGATACTGACTTTATTGATGAACTGGGCGGTCGTCATGAAATGTCTGAATTTATGATTGCCTGCGGTTTCGACTACAAAATGTCTGTCGAAAAAGCCTACTCCACGGACTCCAACATGCTTGGTGCAACGCATGAAGCAAAGGATCTGGAATACCTCAACTCCAGCGTCAAAATCGTCAACCCGATTATGGGCGTGAAGTTCTGGGATGAGAGCGTGAAGATCCCGGCAGAAGAAGTCACAGTACGCTTTGAGCAAGGTCATCCGGTGGCGCTGAACGGTAAAACCTTTAGCGACGACGTAGAAATGATGCTGGAAGCTAACCGCATCGGCGGTCGTCACGGCCTGGGCATGAGCGACCAGATTGAAAACCGTATCATCGAAGCGAAAAGCCGTGGTATTTACGAGGCTCCGGGGATGGCACTGCTGCACATTGCGTATGAACGTCTGTTGACCGGTATTCACAACGAAGACACCATTGAGCAGTATCATGCGCATGGACGTCAATTGGGCCGTCTGCTGTACCAGGGGCGTTGGTTTGACTCCCAGGCGCTGATGCTGCGTGACTCTCTGCAACGCTGGGTTGCCAGCCAAATCACTGGTGAAGTTACCCTGGAGCTGCGCCGTGGGAACGATTATTCAATCCTGAATACCGTCTCAGAGAACCTGACCTACAAGCCAGAGCGTCTGACGATGGAAAAAGGCGACTCGGTGTTCTCACCAGATGATCGTATTGGTCAATTGACCATGCGTAACCTGGATATCACCGATACCCGCGAGAAACTTTTCGGTTATGCCAAAACTGGCCTGCTCTCCTCCTCTGCCGCTTCGGGCGTGCCGCAGGTGGAGAATCTGGAAAATAAAGGCCAGTAATTCGACATCAACCCTGCCCTTCAGGGGTGGGGTTACCTTGCTTATCCTCAGTAAACTCCTTTCTTAGCATCACAAAATCGAAAACATCATGGTTTGCATCTACAACCCGTGAGTCTCCTTTATAGTGTGCAATCACTTCCTCCAGCGTTTGCGGCTGTTCCGGCTTTGTTACCCCCATCCACGCATTAATAAGGTAATTATTGTACGCAGTGGAAAAGATATCGTTTTCCGTTGTACGATCAACGCCATCCCCAAGAACGGGGCTATACCAGATAAACATCGGGACATGATATGCCTGCTGGCTGGCCTCCCTGCCTCCATGAAAATAGACGTTCTTCTTCGTAGGGTCGCGTTCCAAGCCGTGATCGGCAAAATACATGACCGAGGCGCGGCGATCTTTTAATAATTCAAAAACCTGACCTAGCAAACTATCTGTGTAATGAATGGAGTTGTCATAGCAGGCATCCTGATCGTCCTGCGGTTGAAACACGGCGCTGGATTGCGGATAGGCGCTACAAGCCGGTTCATGGCTTCCATTTAAATGAAGAACAATCAATTTCTTTTGCTGCGTCTTTTGCTGTAACGCTTGCGATAAATGCGGCAACAACAATTCATCAAATCCTCTGACATAGACTGTTTCCATGGCGCGCATGGCGATACTGGTAACTGCTGTACCATTCTGCCGAAAAGCGGATTGCGAGCTTAGCCAGAAAGTCTGAAATCCTGCTTGATTAGCCATATTAATAATGTTGTCGGGGTAATTATGAATGTCATGACTCAAAACGGAATCAGCAGTTAAAGAAAGGGGAACCGACAGCGCAGTGTAAGGTGCACCGCTTATTGCTTGATTAAACAGTTTGATCTGTTTTCTTTGTGCTTCGACTTGCGGTGTCGTAGAGCGTGTATATCCATACAAAGACATATTGTCGACGCGTACAGACTCCCCCACAATCAACACGTAGGTATCAATACCTGTATCCCTGACTGATAATTGAAAATACGGCACCGTGTTTGCAATTGAGAGTAATCTTTGATGCTCTTTCGCTGCTAAAGCAAAATAATTGAGATTGAAAAACGGTGTATAGGTAGCAAATCGCGACGCTAGTATATATGGACTGAACGCTTTTTTATTTTTTGCATCTTTATAAGCAAATTGACAAGCGGAAAATAAACTGCCCGAAATGACAATCAGCAATAATATTCCTGTCACTTTTTTCGTCGGCAAGGAAACATCATATTTTATTATTACTGCCAAAAAAAGAAGGGATAAAAAGGCAAAAGCACATAGATAAGGGATATACATCCCCAGCATTTTGACAACTTCATCCGGATCACTCTGCAGCACACTAATCGCAAATCCATCATTGAAAGTTGTACCAAAGGTACACCATGAATAGAGGCTAATACTCATGTCTGCCGCTGTCAGTAACACAAATGGTGCGGCAACAAGCAGGCGAAGCGGAAGGGATGATATACGTTTAACAACCAGGATGGTCAGAACGAAGAACAGCAATCGCTGAACCATATGCGCTCCGGAAGAGGCGACTAAGTTCGTAATACCAAAAACAATAACACAAAGATACAACAACCAATGAGATTTAAAACTTCTAACAAATTTGTTGAATACTGTCATCCAGAAATCCAAGTTCACAACCAATATAAACAATTATCAACAATGTTCAATTTTATATCAGACATGTTTTTCAACTCTGATCCATATCAGACCGAAACACTGTTAGTTTTTTCTTTTTAAATGATGCGGCCATTGTTCTCAGTAATTAAATAACATTATCAATGCGTCTCTAAACATTACGCAGAACGTAGCCATCAGTAGTTATACTGACAGGAGCAGGATGGTTTATCGAGAAGTAAACATATCCGTATTCGTACCGGAACTGGAGTTGACACAATAAAGTGCCAATTATGTCAGCAGAAGGGAAAAGTTTATAACTAAGGCGTACCGATACCATCGTTTCAAAGTACCAGCTACGAGTAAAGCAACTGGACGAGATACAGATACCTGACAACCATTCCTCAGACCAGGACCAAAACGAAAAAAGACGCTTTTCAGCGTCTCTTTTCTGGAATTTGGTACCGAGGACGGGACTTGAACCCGTAAGCCCTATTGGGCACTACCACCTCAAGGTAGCGTGTCTACCAATTCCACCACCTCGGCACGGATACTACTTTTTAGTTCGGGATATCGCTGGTCGGCTTAGCCGGAGCAGCTGGCTGAGTTTGTTCGGTTTTCGCCGGCGCACTCAGGTTTTCCCATTCGCTACCTTTATTGGTTTTATTGCTATTGATGTTACCCAGCACCAGACTGATGATGAAGAATAACGTTGCCAGCAGCGCCGTCATGCGGGTCATGAAGTTACCAGAACCACTTGAACCAAACAGCGTAGCGGAAGCGCCTGCTCCGAAGGAGGCTCCCATATCAGCGCCTTTACCTTGCTGCAGCATGATCAGACCAACAAGGCCAATTGCCACAATAAGGAAAACTACTAAAAGAGCTTCGTACATAATCAACCTGTTCCTTGCGGAGTTGCCGCGTACCAATGCTTCAACCAATAAAGCGGGAGTTTTTAATCTTTCCCACTGAAGCGGGTGTGAATACTAACCAAAGCGAATGACCTTCGCAAGGGCAATTTTATCGCATTGTATCAACTGCGGAAAAAAACAGCAAAACCGATGTGTTCGCTGAGAAAAAAGGCGACAATCGCCGCCTTTTTAGCCAGCCATTTATCGTTTTAAACGGCTTTTACTGCATCGGCGATGCGGTGTGCAAATTCAGTCACCTGCGCTTCGTCTTCGCCTTCCACCATCACGCGAATTAACGGTTCGGTGCCGGATTTACGCAACAGCACACGTCCACGGCTACCCAGCGCCGCTTCAACTTCTGCGGTCACAGCTTTGACTGATTCATGCTCCAGCGGATCGCCGCTACCTGCGGTGTAACGCACGTTAACCAGAATCTGCGGGAACATTTTCATGCCGCTGCAAAGATCGTGCAGGCTCATATGGTTACGCGCCATCGCCGCCAGCACCTGCAAGCCAGCAACGATACCGTCACCGGTAGTGGTTTTATCCAGCAGGATCACATGACCGGAATTCTCTGCACCGATACGCCAGCCTTTCTCCTGCATTTTTTCCAGTACGTAGCGGTCACCCACTTTCGCGCGCGCAAATGGAATTCCTAACTGTTTCAGCGCCAGTTCAAGCCCCATGTTGCTCATCAATGTACCCACAGCGCCACCACGCAGCTGGCCCTGACGAAGACCTTCACGCGCGATGATATACATGATCTGATCGCCATCGACTTTATTGCCTTCATGGTCAACCATAATCACGCGATCGCCGTCGCCGTCAAAGGCAATACCGAGATCCGCTTTTTCAGCCAGCACACGAGCCTGGAGCGCGCGAACGTCGGTAGCCCCCACTTCGGCATTGATGTTTACACCGTTCGGCTCACAACCGATAGCGATAACGTTCGCCCCCAGTTCACGCAGCACGTTCGGCGCGATGTGATAAGTCGCACCGTTTGCACAATCCACCACAATCTTCAGTTCACTGAGGCTAAGTTCGTTCGGGAACGTGGCTTTGCAAAACTCGATATAGCGACCCGCAGCATCAACGATACGGCTGGCTTTACCCAGTTCTGCCGAATCAACGCAGCTGATCTCTTTTTCCATTTCCGCTTCGATGGCCTCTTCAACTGCATCCGGCAGTTTGGTGCCGTCGATAGAGAAAAATTTAATGCCATTATCGTAGAACGGGTTATGCGATGCAGATATCACAATCCCAGCCTCTGCGCGGAAAGTCCGCGTCAGATAAGCCACGGCCGGTGTTGGCATCGGGCCAGTGAAGAGCGCGGAAAGACCGGCAGCCGCCAGACCCGCTTCCAGTGCTGACTCCAGCATATAGCCAGAAATACGCGTGTCTTTACCAATAATGATCTTACGGGAGCCGTGGCGCGCCAACACTTTACCCGCGGCCCAACCCAGCTTAAGCACAAAATCAGGTGTGATCGGCGCATCCCCTACACGACCACGAATCCCATCGGTACCGAAATATTTACGATTACTCATAGCGTTTGTTTTCCTTTGCAGACAGAGTGGCTTCCACCACCCGCATCGCTTCTACGGTTTCTTTGACGTCATGAACACGAATGATGTGCGCGCCTTGCATTGCGGCAATGACCGCACAGGCCAGACTACCGCTCAGGCGCTCGGACGGCCCCACGTTCAGCAGCTGCCCAATCATCGATTTTCGTGACATACCCACCAACAGCGGCAGGTTGAAATGGTGAAATTCAGCCAGGCGCGCCAGTAATGAATAGTTATGGGAGAGATTTTTACCGAAACCGAATCCGGGGTCGAGCAACAATTTCTCTTTTGCGATACCCGCCTGCTCGCAACGTGCTATTTGCTCAATAAAGTAGCGATTCACTTCTGCAAAGACATCGTCATACTTCGGGGCTTCCTGCATAGTTTTTGGATTTCCCTGCATATGCATCAGACAAACCGGTAAACCGGTTTCTGCAGCCGCCTCCAGAGCGCCAGGTTCGGAAAGGGAGCGGATATCGTTAATAATGTGAGCGCCAACTTTCGCTGACTCACGGATGACTTCTGGTTTGGATGTATCTACCGAGATCCAGACTTCGAAGCGTTGAGCAATTGCCTCAACCACAGGAATAACACGTTGTAACTCTTCTTCAACGCTAACTTCCGCCGCCCCTGGACGTGTGGACTCGCCACCAACGTCAATGATCGTCGCGCCAGCGTTGATCATCAGATTCGCATGTTTCACCGCATCTATCAGCGAGTTATGCGTGCCACCATCCGAAAAGGAATCAGGCGTGACGTTGAGGATCCCCATTACGTGAGGATGGCTAAGGTCCAGTGAAGTACCCTGGGCAAAGAGTTTCATAATGTTATCCCTGGTATGAATTGATAAGAAAAAACCCCGGAGCACGCCCCGGGGTTTTTGGTACAAATACAGTCATCTGATGCGGGAACTTACTTGTCGCCTAACTGCTCTGACATGGTGTTACCCGGGTTCGGCGTACGCGGTTCATCAACCGGACGAGGAGCCTTTGGACTACCATTGTCGCCAGAATTGTTAGAAGCGCCTGGTTCTTCCCAGCCCGCTGGCGGACGTACATCGCGACGTGCCATCAGGTCATCAATCTGCGGTGCGTCGATAGTCTCATATTTCATGAGAGCATCTTTCATCGCATGCAGAATATCCATATTGTCGGTCAGAAGCTGACGCGCACGATTATAGTTACGCTCAATCAGTGCTTTCACTTCCTGGTCGATGATACGTGCAGTTTCATCAGACATATGTTTCGCTTTCGCTACGCTACGGCCGAGGAACACTTCACCTTCTTCTTCCGCGTACAGCAGTGGACCCAATTTCTCAGAGAAGCCCCACTGAGTCACCATGTTACGTGCCAGGTTGGTCGCAACTTTAATATCGTTGGACGCACCGGTAGAAACATGTTCCGGCCCGTAGATGATCTCTTCTGCCAGACGACCACCGTACAGCGTAGAAATCTGGCTTTCCAGTTTCTGACGGCTGGCGCTGATTGCGTCGCCCTCAGGCAAGAAGAAAGTTACACCCAGCGCACGACCGCGTGGGATAATCGTCACTTTGTGCACCGGATCGTGTTCCGGCACCAGGCGACCGATAATCGCGTGACCCGCTTCGTGGTAAGCCGTCGATTCTTTCTGCGCTTCCGTCATCACCATGGAGCGACGTTCCGCACCCATCATGATTTTGTCTTTCGCTTTCTCGAACTCAACCATCGACACAACGCGTTTGTTGCCACGAGCAGCGAACAGTGCCGCTTCGTTCACCAGGTTCGCCAGGTCAGCACCGGAGAAACCAGGAGTACCACGGGCAATGATTGCCGCGTCGATATCGGGTGCCAATGGTACGCGACGCATGTGAACTTTCAGGATCTGCTCACGACCGCGAACATCTGGCAAGCCAACCACAACCTGACGGTCGAAACGGCCAGGACGCAGCAGCGCCGGGTCAAGAACGTCCGGACGGTTAGTCGCGGCGATAACGATGATACCTTCGTTACCTTCGAAGCCATCCATCTCAACCAGCATCTGGTTCAGAGTCTGTTCACGTTCATCGTGACCACCGCCCAGGCCTGCGCCACGCTGGCGGCCTACGGCGTCGATTTCATCGATAAAGATGATACACGGTGCCGCTTTCTTCGCCTGTTCGAACATGTCACGAACACGGGATGCACCCACACCGACGAACATTTCGACGAAGTCAGAACCGGAGATAGTAAAGAACGGAACTTTCGCTTCGCCTGCAATCGCTTTCGCCAGCAGCGTTTTACCGGTACCCGGAGGACCGACCATCAGGACGCCTTTCGGGATCTTACCGCCGAGTTTCTGGAAGCGGCTCGGCTCGCGCAGATACTCAACCAGTTCAGCAACTTCTTCTTTTGCTTCGTCGCAGCCCGCAACGTCAGCAAAGGTCGTTTTGATCTGATCTTCCGTCAGCATGCGCGCTTTGCTCTTACCAAACGACATGGCACCTTTGCCACCGCCGCCCTGCATTTGACGCATGAAGAAGATCCAGACACCAATCAGCAACAGCATCGGGAACCAGGAGATGAAGATAGAAGCCAGCAGGCTTGGTTCTTCAGGCGGTTCACCGACAACCTTGACGTTCTTGGTCAACAGGTTATCCAGTAATTTCGGATCCTGAACCGGAATGTAAGTGGTATAACGGTTACTATCTTTCTTGGTAACGTTGATTTCACGTCCGTTGATACGCGCTTCACGAACCTGGTCGTTATTGACCTCTTGTAGGAAGGTAGAGTAATCCACCTTACGGCCATTAGACTCGCTGGGCCCAAAGCTCTGGAATACTGACATCAGCACAACGGCAATGACCAGCCAGAGTATTAGGTTTTTCGCCATGTCACTCAAGGGATTAACCTCTTATTACAACTGTGTTAAAAACAGCGTCAGGATACTCTATATCCAGCATCTTTCAAACTTTCGTCTGAAATCTCCCGGTTAGGGTTTACGCCCGGTCGCTACAATATACACTTCCCGCGAACGTGCGCGAGAAGAGTCCGGCTTACGAACTTTGACCTTCGTAAACAGGGAGCGAATTTCCCTTAGATACTCATCGAAACCTTCGCCCTGGAACACCTTCACTACAAAACTGCCACCTGGCGCTAATACATCACGACACATTTCTAGCGCCAGTTCCACCAGATACATGGCACGGGGGATATCCACCGCCGGTGTTCCGCTCATGTTTGGTGCCATATCGGACATGACAACCTGGACTTTGCTGTCGCCAACGCGCTCCAGCAGTGCTTTCATCACCAGTTCATCACGAAAATCGCCCTGAAGAAAGTCCACACCAACGATAGGATCCATAGGTAAAAGATCGCAAGCGATGATACGGCCTTTGCCGCCAATTTGGGTGACCACATATTGTGACCAACCACCCGGCGCAGCACCAAGGTCGACAACCGTCATTCCCGGTTTAAAGAGTTTGTCACTTTGCTGTATTTCATCAAGTTTAAACCAGGCACGGGAACGTAACCCCTTTTTCTGTGCCTGTTGAACATATTTATCGCTAAAGTGTTCCTGAAGCCAGCGGCTGGAGCTGGCAGAACGCTTCTTACCTGTCATTTAACTTTCCCATTGGGATAACTCATCGTAACCAATTGCGTAAATTTTTACGCGCCTATTTGGTTATATATGGGAGATGGCGGTAGAATGACCCGTTTTCAATCCCAACGTAAGCAAAAAATACGATGAATCTGAGTACTAAACAAAAACAGCACCTGAAAGGTCTGGCACATCCGCTCAAGCCAGTTGTTCTGCTTGGCAGTAATGGTTTGACCGAAGGGGTGCTGGCCGAGATTGAACAAGCGTTAGAGCACCATGAACTCATCAAGGTGAAAATCGCCACCGAAGATCGCGAAACTAAAACCTTGATCGTGGAAGCTATCGTGCGCGAAACCGGCGCCTGTAATGTACAGGTCATCGGTAAAACGCTGGTGCTTTATCGCCCAACTAAAGAACGTAAAATCTCGCTGCCACGCTAAGATTATCCTAAAGTTACACACATTTGCTGTGTAAAACGAGGGGTTTTCCGCAGGCAGGAGAGCAAAATGCCACGCTCTGTTCGTTGATAAAAGGCCGCATAGCGGCCTTTTTCCTTTCTTTACAATACATCAACATCTTGAGTATTGGGTAATTCTTACAGGTATTCCACCTTAATTACTTCAAATTCTACTTCGCCGCCCGGCGTTTTGATGACCACAACATCATCTTCTTCTTTGCCGATCAGGCCACGAGCAATAGGTGAGTTTACAGAAATCAGGTTTTGTTTAAAGTCAGCTTCGTCATCGCCAACGATGCGATAAGTCTGTTCTTCGTCAGAATCGAGATTCAGCACCGTTACGGTAGCACCAAAAATAACGCGCCCATTGTTGGGCATTTTGGTGACATCAATCACCTGCGCGTTCGACAGCTTGGCTTCGATGTCTTTGATACGGCCTTCGCAGAAGCCCTGCTGTTCACGAGCTGCGTGGTATTCGGCGTTTTCTTTCAGGTCGCCATGCTCACGCGCTTCCGCGATAGCAGCAATGATTTCAGGACGGCGCACAGATTTCAGAAAATCCAGCTCTTCGCGTAATTTTTCAGCGCCGCGTAAGGTCATCGGAATAGCTTGCATTTGTTATACCTCTTGAATATTCCTGATGGGGCAAGTCTTCACCCACCCCGGCTGTTCGGCCTGCCCGGCATAACTCCTCACCGGGACCAGAAGCAAAAAAATACCGACCCGGGTACAAGTCCCAGGTCAGCTACAATTCACATTTTGATAGTCATTTTACCCTGAAGTTCCCGAAGGGTCATCGTTTACTTTATAGGGCGTTGCGCCGTAGTATGACGGCTCGATTCCAGGTTGTTAGCGCGAGATTATGCGATTTTCCAGATTTATCATCGGATTGACCAGCTGTATAGCGTTCAGTGTTCAGGCCGCAAATGTTGATGAGTACATTACTCAACTCCCCGCTGGTGCCAACCTTGCCCTGATGGTGCAAAAAGTCGGCGCGTCGGCCCCCGCTATTGATTACCACAGTCAGCAGATGGCGCTGCCCGCCAGTACGCAGAAAGTGATTACTGCACTGGCGGCGTTGATTCAACTCGGCCCCGATTTTCGTTTTACCACGACGCTTGAAACCAAAGGTAATGTGGAAAACGGCGTACTTAAGGGTGACTTAGTGGCGCGATTTGGTGCCGATCCGACGTTAAAACGTCAGGATATTCGCAATATGGTCGCGACTTTGAAAAAATCTGGCGTCAACCAAATCGATGGCAATGTGTTGATAGATACCTCCATTTTCGCCAGCCACGATAAAGCCCCCGGCTGGCCATGGAATGACATGACACAATGCTTTAGCGCTCCGCCTGCTGCCGCCATAGTTGACCGCAACTGTTTCTCCGTCTCGCTCTACAGTGCCCCAAAACCTGGTGATATGGCTTTTATACGCGTGGCATCTTATTACCCCGTTACGATGTTCAGCCAGGTACGCACCCTCCCCCGTGGTTCTGCCGAAGCGCAATATTGCGAGCTGGATGTGGTGCCAGGCGACCTGAACCGCTTTACGCTGACCGGATGCCTGCCACAACGTTCTGAGCCGCTCCCGTTGGCTTTTGCCGTGCAGGATGGAGCCAGCTATGCCGGAGCAATTCTGAAAGATGAGTTAAAACAGGCAGGTATCACCTGGAGCGGAACACTGCTGCGTCAGACGCAGGTTAACGAACCTGGAACGGTAGTTGCCAGTAAACAGTCGGCCCCGCTGCACGATCTGCTTAAGATTATGCTGAAAAAGTCGGACAACATGATTGCCGATACGGTTTTCCGCATGATAGGCCATGCGCGCTTCAATGTGCCTGGAACATGGCGGGCCGGGTCGGACGCCGTGCGTCAGATCCTGCGCCAGCAAGCCGGTGTCGATATTGGTAACACCATTATTGCCGATGGTTCAGGGCTTTCGCGGCATAACCTGATTGCCCCCGCCACCATGATGCAGGTGCTGCAATACATAGCCCAACACGACAATGAACTTAACTTTATCTCTATGCTGCCGCTGGCGGGCTATGACGGCTCTTTGCAGTACCGTGCAGGTCTGCATCAGGCGGGCGTGGATGGCAAAGTCTCAGCGAAAACCGGCTCGTTGCAGGGGGTATATAACCTGGCGGGATTCATTACCACGGCGAGCGGGCAACGAATGGCGTTTGTGCAATATCTTTCCGGCTATGCAGTAGAACCCGCGGATCAGCGTAATCGCCGTATTCCGTTAGTGCGTTTTGAAAGCCGTTTGTACAAAGATATTTATCAGAACAATTAGTCAAAAAGAAACCCCGGCGCATGGCCGGGGTTTTGCTGATTAACGCTTGTAAATGAACTCAACGCCTTCTTCGTCGTCTTCGTCCCAGTCGTCATCCCAGTCTTCATCATCCTCTTCAGCAATCTCTTCAAGCTGCTGACGGTGATAATCATCCCACATGAATTCAACTTTCTCTGGCTGTTTCGCTTCTTCAGCCTGCACGACCGGGTTTTCAATGATAAAGGTCATCACATCCCAGCAGAGATCTTTCACGCCCAGTCCGCTCGCCGCAGAGATCAGATAATATTTATCTTCCCAACCCAGCGCCTCAGCGATCGCTTTCGCTTTCCCTTCGGCTTCTGCCTTATCCAGCAGGTCGATCTTGTTGAAGACTAACCAACGCGGTTTCGCCGCCAGATCCTGGCTGTATTTTTCCAGCTCGCTGATAATAATACGCGCGTTTTCAACCGGATCGGTGCCGTCAATCGGATCGATATCGATGAGGTGCAACAGGACGCGGCAACGTTCCAGGTGCTTCAGGAAGCGAATGCCCAGACCTGCGCCTTCTGCAGCGCCTTCAATCAGTCCTGGAATATCGGCAACAACGAAGCTCTTTTCGTTGTCCATTCGTACCACACCAAGACTTGGCACCAGAGTGGTAAACGGATAATCCGCCACTTTCGGTTTAGCCGCCGATACCGCACGAATAAAGGTCGATTTACCCGCGTTTGGCATCCCCAACATACCGACGTCAGCCAGCAGCATCAGCTCCAGCAGCAGCTCACGCTTATCGCCCGGCGTACCGTTAGTTTTCTGCCGTGGTGTACGGTTAACTGACGATTTGAAACGGGTATTGCCCAGACCGTGCCAGCCGCCCTTAGCAACCAGCAGACGCTGACCGTGTTTGGTCATATCGCCCATGGTTTCACCGGTACCCTGGTCGATAACACGCGTACCTACCGGCACTTTAATCGTCACGTCTTTACCGCGCTTACCGGTACAGTCGCGGCTTGCGCCATTCTGACCACGCTCTGCGCGGAAAGATTTTTCAAAACGATAATCGATAAGCGTGTTCAGGTTCTCGTCGGCTTCCATCCATACGTCACCGCCGTCACCGCCGTCGCCGCCATCCGGGCCGCCTTTCGGAATATACTTTTCGCGGCGGAAGCTCACGCAACCATTACCGCCATCACCTGCAACGACCAGAATCGATGCTTCATCAACAAACTTCATTTTATTCTCCGTAAATCATTCGCCTGCGCGGGGTTGCGATACCACCGTTGTATGCTTACGTAATCCGCCCCAAATACGATGACCAATGGCGGAATACATCGCGCCCGCAACCACGACAAACGCACCGAGATAACCTAAAAGGTTTAACATCGGTCTGGCGAAGAAATCGGGCCAGGCCAGTGATAAAAGATCTGAAAAAAACAGCGTAAACAGTGGGGTGAGCGTAATGATCGCGCTCACCTGCGCTGCCTGCCAGCGAGCCATCGCTTCCGCCAGGGCGCCATATCCTACCAATGTATTCAGTCCGCAAAAAATTAAACATGCGAGCTGCCAGTGGCTAAGCTGCGCTATCACTCCAGGCTTTGCCAGAGGGAAGAGCGCAATTGTACATAAAGTGTACAGTAAAAACAGAATCTGCGGTGAGGCCAGCCGACGCAATAAAACCTTTTGCGCCACGCCATAACTCACCCAAACCGTCGCAGCACCGACCCCAAAGATAACTCCCCAGGTGTAATCGGTGAGCTTTGTAAATATCTCGACCAGACTGGTGTTAAAAAACATCACCAGGCCGCTCAGGAGCATCAATGCCCCTACAACCTGAGTGCTGCGCATTTTCTCTTTCAGGATAAATACGCTGGCAACCATCATGCCAACTGGCGAGAGTTGCCCAATCACCTGCGAAGCGGTCGGACTCAGGTATTGCAAGGATGAGCTGAACAGGATGAAGTTCCCAAACAGCCCGGCGGTCGCCACTGCCAACAAAATCAACCAGCGTGGCTTACGAAACACGCGTAATGGCGGCAACCTCTTCTTCACCGCAAGAATGGCACCAAGGCCAATACTCGCCATCAAGAAACGGTAAAACACGATTGTCGGAGGTTCCATCACCTCCAGCACCTGCTTCATTGCGATTGGCAACGCCCCCCAGCAAATTGCTGTGGTGAGCGCCAAAAGAATGCCAATGCCTGCCTGCTGCTTCATACCGTATTCCCTGCAAAGCGCATTTGCGAATTAACGTCGCACCATGCGCATTTTTACCGGTTATCGAATGTAAAAAGCCCCGCAACGTGTTGCGGGGCTTTCATCCGTTACCGGGACGCGAAAAACTTATTCAGCTTCGATGCTGATAAATTTACGGTTTTTCGGGCCTTTAACTTCGAATTTCACTTTACCGTCTGCTTTAGCAAACAGAGTGTGGTCACGACCGCAACCTACGTTAGCGCCAGCGTGGAATTTGGTACCACGTTGACGAACGATGATGCTACCCGCCAGAACGGATTCGCCACCGAAACGCTTAACGCCCAGGCGTTTAGCTTCTGAATCGCGACCGTTACGTGTGGAGCCGCCAGCCTTTTTATGTGCCATTTGAAATCTCTCCTCAGGTCTTAGGCGCTGATGCCAGTAATTTTCACATCAGTGAACCACTGACGATGGCCCTGCTGCTTACGATAGTGTTTACGACGACGAAACTTAACGATTTTAACTTTCTCGCCACGACCGTGAGCAACAACTTCAGCTTTGATTACGCCGCCATCAACGAAAGGAACGCCGATTTTGACTTCTTCACCGTTTGCGATCATCAGCACTTCAGCGAACTCAACAGTTTCGCCAGTTGCGATGTCCAGCTTTTCCAGGCGAACGGTCTGACCTTCGCTTACTCGGTGTTGTTTACCACCACTTTGGAAAACTGCGTACATATAAAACTCCGCTTCCGCGCACACCTTTTCAATGATTCAGAGTGCGCTATAAATATTCACAATAGGGCGCGAATATTACGCAAAACGCACGCCTTTGACAAGTGCTACAGTCAATACACGAAGAAAAAAAACACAACTTGTACGGTAACGTTTATCTGTGCCATTTTTTCAGTACAATCACCCTATATTCCTAACCATAAACCCTAACTTGCCTTTGTTCACAGTAAGGTAATCGGGGCGAAAAGCCCGGCTTTTGCGATGAATTTAGAAAAAATCAATGAGTTAACCGCGCAAGATATGGCGGGTGTTAATGCGGCAATCCTTGAGCAGCTTAATTCCGACGTCCAACTGATCAATCAGTTAGGCTATTACATCGTCAGCGGCGGCGGTAAACGTATTCGCCCGATGATTGCTGTACTGGCTGCACGAGCTGTTGGCTATGAGGGAAATGCGCATGTCACCATTGCTGCCCTGATCGAGTTTATCCACACGGCGACTCTGCTGCACGACGACGTTGTGGATGAATCAGATATGCGCAGGGGTAAAGCTACCGCCAACGCCGCATTTGGCAATGCCGCCAGCGTGCTGGTAGGCGATTTTATTTATACCCGCGCGTTCCAGATGATGACCAGCCTCGGCTCGCTCAAAGTGCTGGAAGTCATGTCAGAAGCCGTAAACGTCATCGCAGAAGGTGAAGTTCTGCAACTGATGAACGTTAACGATCCGGACATCACTGAAGAAAACTACATGCGCGTTATCTATAGCAAAACCGCGCGTCTGTTTGAGGCTGCCGCGCAGTGTTCCGGGATTCTGGCTGGCTGTACGCCGGAGGAGGAGAAAGGCCTGCAGGATTATGGGCGCTATCTCGGCACTGCTTTCCAGTTGATCGACGATTTACTCGATTACAATGCCGATGGCGAACAGTTAGGTAAAAACGTCGGCGACGATCTGAACGAAGGTAAACCGACGCTGCCGCTGCTGCATGCAATGCATCATGGCACACCAGAACAGGCACAGATGATTCGTACCGCCATCGAACAGGGTAACGGTCGCCATCTTCTGGAACCGGTTCTGGAAGCAATGAACGCTTGTGGATCTCTTGAATGGACGCGTCAGCGTGCCGAGGAAGAAGCAGACAAAGCCATCGCAGCGTTACAGGTGCTCCCGGACACCCCGTGGCGAGAAGCACTCATCGGCCTCGCGCACATAGCTGTTCAACGCGATCGTTAATCCCCTCCCCCTCATCCCGCGCAGTGCGCGGGATGATTCCAATAAGTTCCATAAAAACACTTATTCAGCGTAATAACGCCTGAAAAACCAGTGTATGTATCTTTATATATTCTGAATATTCACACTCTTTACAGGAACTTTTTAGAGCAATAGGCCATCAGGAGTATAGTGATGCCCGACAAAAGAAATGTTCTGAATGAAAGCGACTAACTTAAGGAGTGAGGAAAGATGGAAAGTAATTTCATTGACTGGCATCCCGCTGACATCATTGCGGGTTTGCGCAAGAAGGGAACGTCAATGGCGGCGGAATCTCGCAGAAATGGTTTGAGTTCCTCAACGCTGGCGAACGCATTATCGCGCCCATGGCCGAAAGGAGAGATGATTATTGCGAAAGCCCTGGGAACTGACCCCTGGGTTATCTGGCCATCACGCTACCATGATCCGCAGACCCATGAGTTTATCGACAGAACGCAGTTGATGCGTAGCTACACTAAACCGAAAAAATGAGTGGTCTGGCGGTAGCCCCGCGAACGGGGCTGCCAGCTCTCAGACGATTACTCGCCTTTCACACGCTCAATATTTGCACCTAAAGCGCGCAGTTTGTCTTCAATGCGTTCGTAGCCACGATCGATGTGATAAATACGATCAACTACCGTCGTTCCTTCCGCAATACAGCCAGCCAGCACCAGGCTTGCTGATGCACGCAGATCGGTTGCCATAACCTGTGCGCCAGAAAGTTTTTCAACACCGTGACAAATAACGGTATTGCTTTCGATTTCGGCGTGCGCGCCCATACGGCTCAGCTCTGGCACATGCATAAAGCGGTTTTCAAAGACCGTTTCGGTGATGAAGCCGGTCCCTTCTGCCACCAGGTTCAACAGCGTGAACTGGGCCTGCATATCGGTCGGGAATGCCGGATGCGGCGCGGTACGTACGTTAACAGCCTTCGGACGTTTGCCATGCATATCCAGGCTAATCCAGTCTTCGCCGACTTCGATGTCTGCTCCAGCGTCACGCAGTTTCGCCAGCACGGCGTCGAGAGTATCTGACTGCGCGTTACGGCAGATAATTTTGCCGCGAGAGATCGCCGCCGCCACCAGGAAAGTACCGGTTTCGATACGATCCGGCAGCACGCGATAGACACCGCCGCCTAAACGTTCCACACCTTCGATGACGATACGATCGGTGCCCTGACCGCTAATTTTCGCACCCAGCGTAATCAGGAAGTTCGCGGTATCGACGATTTCCGGTTCACGCGCTGCGTTTTCAATAATCGTGGTGCCTTCCGCCAGGGTTGCAGCACACATGATGGTCACCGTTGCGCCAACGCTGACTTTATCCATCACGATATGTGCGCCTTTCAGACGACCATCGACGGAAGCTTTAACGTAACCTTCTTCCAGTTTGATGGTCGCGCCTAATTGTTCGAGACCAGAAATGTGTAGATCAACCGGACGTGCACCAATCGTACAACCGCCAGGCAGTGAAACTTGCCCCTGACCAAAGCGCGCTACCAGCGGCCCCAGCGCCCAGATAGAAGCACGCATGGTTTTAACCAGATCGTAAGGTGCGCAGAATACATTAACGTCGCGGGCATCAATATGCACAGAACCATTACGTTCTACTTTCGCACCCAGCTGGCTTAGCAGCTTCATTGATGTATCGACGTCTTTCAGTTTCGGGACGTTCTGGATCTCTACCGGTTCTTCCGCCAGTAGTGCGGCAAAAAGGATAGGCAGAGCAGCATTTTTAGCGCCGGAAATTGTGACTTCGCCCTGGAGCTTCGTTGGCCCCTGAACACGAAATTTATCCATTTAGTTTGTTCTCAGTTAACAATTCATATCCGCTACCGGCGAATCGCCCATAGCTCAAAAGCCGTTCAGTTTGCGATCGCGCGCCCACTCCGCAGGGGTATACGCTTTGATCGACACAGCATGAATGCGGTTATCCGCAATATATTCCATCAGCGGGCCATAGACCGTCTGCTGTTTTTTAACCCGACTCATGCCGTCAAACAACTCACCCACGGCAATAACCTGAAAGTGGCTGCCATCGCCGGAAACGTGGACTTCCTGGAGGGAGAGAGCGTTCATCAACACGCTCTGAATTTCATTATTTTCCATGGGATCTTCAATCATCAGTTAATAAACCAGCGAAACATCTTAGAGCAAAGTTGCGCTGGCATAAATAAGCAAAAAGCCTCGCTGATAAATCAGACAAGGCTCGACTTGCAGGCAGGTTTGCCGGACAGGCGGTTAACGCCATATCCGGCCTGAAAAAATTTAACGAGGCAGAACATCAGCAGGCAAATTATACAATTTCGCCAGGGTATACACTTTATCGTTTACCCCCTGAAGCGTCACGTTGTTGCCCTGCTTTTTCGCCAGATCGATAAGATGGAGCAGCAGTGCCAGTCCACCCGTATCCACGCGGGACACACGGCTAAGATCGATGCAGGTAATCCCCTTCACCGCTTCCTCACGCATTTCCCAAAGCGGTAGCAGAACGTCCTGATCCAGCTCTCCGGATAGCGCCAGCGTGTCACCCGTCTGCATCCAGCTCAGTGACTCGCTCATTATTTTTTCTCTTCCAGAGTGATTTTCTGTTGAGAAATCGATTTCAGTTGTGCAGTCAGGCCGTCGATACCTTTGGTACGCAGCAGCGTTCCCCACTCGTTTTGTTTGGTGGTGATCATACTGACGCCTTCAGCAATCATGTCGTAAGCCTGCCAGTTGCCCGTCTGGGAGTTTTTACGCCACTGGAAGTCCAGACGCACCGGCGGGCGGCCATTCGGGTCAATAATGGTAACGCGAATAGGCACAATGGTTTTATCGCCCAGCGGCTGTTCTGGCGCAATCTGATAGGTTTGACCGTGATACATCGCCAGCGCCTGACCGTAAGCCTGCTTCAGGTACTCACGGAAAGCGGCAAAGTAAGCATCACGTTGAGCAGGGGTCGCACTCTTGTAATACTGGCCCAGCACCAGCGCACCGGCGTATTTCACCTGTACGTATGGCAGCAGTTCCTGATCGACAATGGTACGCAGATAATCCGGGTTGGCCCGAATTTGCGGTTGCTCATTCTTCAGGCGATCGAACGTTTTCTGCGCCGCCTCGTCCATCAGCTTATACGGATTGGTCTGGTCTGCCGCGGTTGCCACACTCAGCGGTGCAATCACCAGCAAAGCGACCATCATTAAACGTTTAAACATGCGTCGGTTCTCCTGAAATTATTTCGTTGTACCCACAGGTTCAGTGGTTTCATTATTACCTGGCGCATCGCCACTATTCTTATTGTCATCGCCTTTACTACCGTAAAGGAACTGACCAATAAGATCTTCCAGCACCATCGCAGACTTGGTGTCCTGAATTGTATCGCCATCCTTCAGGATAGCAGTCCCCAGTTCCGGGTCTTCAAAACCGACGTTTAATGCCAGATATTGTTCCCCCAGCAGGCCGGAAGTACGAATGCTCAGCGAACTGGTATCAGGAATGTGGTTATAACGTTGTTCAATTTCCAGCGTTACGCGCGGCAGATATGTTTTCGGGTCCAGCGTAATATCCGCCACCCGGCCCACAACAACACCACCAATGCTGACCGGAGAGCGCGCTTTCAGGCCGCCAATGTTATCGAACGTCGCATAAAGCGTGTAGGTCGGTTCAGTACGTATGGACGTCACGTTCGCCGCCTTCAGGCAAACAAACAGCGCCGCCAGTAGTGCTGCTAATAAAAAGATACCCACCCAAATTTCATTTTTTTTCGTTTGCATGAACTCAATTCCCAAACATCAATGCGGTCAGCACAAAATCCAGCCCCAGAACAGCCAGAGACGAGTGGACAACGGTGCGAGTGGTTGCCCGGCTAATCCCGGCAGACGTCGGGATGGCGTCGTAGCCGTTAAACAACGAAATCCACGTCACCGTGATGGCAAACACCACGCTCTTAATCAGACAGTTGACCAGATCCATACGCCAGTCGACGGCATTTTGCATTGCCGACCAGAAGAACCCGCTATCAATGCCTTTCCAACTGACGCCGACCAGAGATCCGCCCCAGATCCCCACGGCGACGAAAATAACCGTCAACAGTGGTAATGAAATAACCCCAGCCCAGAAACGGGGAGAAATAACCCGACGCAGCGGATCCACCGCCATCATCTCCATACTGGAGAGTTGCTCTGTAGCGCGCATCAGGCCGATTTCTGCGGTTAGCGCCGAACCCGCACGCCCGGCAAACAACAACGCGGCAACCACCGGCCCCAGTTCACGCAGTAGCGATAACGCCACCAGCATACCCAGACTGGTTTCCGCACTATAAGTGGTCAGAACCAGATAACCTTGCAGCCCCAACACCATTCCGATGAACACGCCAGAAACTACAATAATCAGCATCGACAGGACGCCGACATTATAGAGCTGGCGCACCAGCAGCGGCGCATGTTTGCGAAATTCCGGTTTGCCGACCAGCGCATTGAATAACATTAACCCGGCCCGCCCGAACGTTCTCAGGGTTTTAATCCCTTTATGTCCGAGCGACGCCAGCGCATTTAACAGCATGAGTGGCTTAACTCCCTGGTAAAAGATCAGCGTGATAATCTCCGGCAGGATAGCGGAACGGAACAGGCCCGTCAGCTATCCCGTCCAGAAACTGACGTACGCGTGGATCAGGATTCGCCTGCAACGCCTGGGCACTGCCATGAGCGACAATTTTTTTGTCCGCCAGGATCCAGGCGTGATCCGCAATACTTAACACTTCCGGCACATCGTGAGAAACCACCACACAAGTCACGCCCAGCGCGCTGTTCAGCTCAGAAATCAGCTTCACCAGTACGCCCATGGTGATGGGATCTTGCCCAACAAAGGGCTCATCAAACATGATGAGATCCGGCTCCAGCGCAATCGCACGCGCCAGCGCTGCACGCCGCGCCATCCCACCGGAAAGTTCAGAAGGCATTAGTTTAGCCGCTCCACGCAGCCCCACGGCCTCCAGCTTCATCATCACCGTACTATGCAACAATGGCGCGGGAAGTTGAGTATGTTCGCGCAGTGGATAGGCGACGTTGTCAAATACGTTCATATCAGTGAACAACGCCCCGGACTGAAATAACATGCTCATCCGTTTGCGCACTGTATACAGGCGCGAACGAGACATCGCCGGAATATTCTCACCATCGAAAAGAATCTCACCATGATCTGGTGCGATTTGCCCGCCAATCAGACGGAGTAGCGTCGTTTTACCGATGCCCGATGGCCCCATGATCGCCGTGATCTTCCCTCGCGGCACGGTCAGGGAAATATTATCGAAGATGCAGCGATTGCCACGCGTAAAACTGACATCGCGCATATCGACTAAATTCGCCACAGACTGCTCCATAATTCACCCTTCGTCTTGCGTTGATTTTCTAAGCATGGCGCTCAATTTAACCTTGAACCCAACATATTTACAGAATATTACCCGCCGTGGTTAGCGAAAGCTGGCATTTGTTTTACTTTTTAGCCGCATAAAGTCAAAATTAAGAATCCGTTACGGCTTTCTGAAAATCTTCAGCGGACCGGCGAGTATACCTGAAGAAAGGACGTTAGATGCTTTTAGCTACGGCACTGTTAATTGTTGGTTTACTTTTGGTCGTTTACAGTGCCGACCGCCTGGTTTTTGCCGCGTCTATTCTTTGCCGAACCTTTGGCATCCCGCCGCTAATCATCGGCATGACGGTGGTCAGTATTGGTACATCGTTACCAGAAATCATCGTCTCGCTTGCCGCGTCTCTGCACGAACAACGCGATTTAGCCGTTGGTACAGCCCTCGGCTCAAACATTATCAATATATTGCTGATCCTCGGTCTGGCTGCGCTGGTTCGTCCTTTTACCGTCCATTCTGATGTTCTACGCCGTGAATTACCCTTAATGTTGTTGGTCAGCGTGGTGGCCGGTTCCGTACTCTATGACGGACAACTTAGTCGCAGCGATGGTATCTTTCTCCTCTTTCTGGCTGTGCTATGGCTGCTGTTCATTGTTAAACTTGCACGTCAGGCTGAACGTCAGGGGACTGACAGCCTGACCAGAGAGCAGCTTGCAGAGCTGCCGCGTGACGGCGGATTGCCCGTCGCGTTTTTATGGCTCGGCATTGCGCTTATCATCATGCCAGTGGCCACGCGGATGGTGGTTGATAACGCCACGGTGCTGGCGAATTACTTTGCCATCAGCGAGTTGATGATGGGTCTGACAGCAATTGCTATCGGAACCAGCCTGCCGGAACTGGCAACCGCAATAGCGGGGGTTCGCAAAGGTGAAAACGACATTGCGGTCGGAAATATCATTGGCGCAAACATTTTTAATATTGTCATCGTGTTGGGTTTACCCGCGCTGATAACGCCAGGAGAGATTGATCCACTGGCGTACAGTCGTGACTACAGCGTGATGTTGCTGGTGAGCATTATTTTTGCGTTGCTGTGCTGGCGGCGCTCCCCGCAACCGGGCCGTGGTGTAGGGGTATTATTAACTGGCGGATTTATCGTATGGCTGGCGATGTTGTACTGGTTATCGCCAATACTCGTTGAATAACTGGAAACGCATTATGTCGCACGTAGAGTTACAACCGGGTTTTGACTTTCAGCAAGCAGGTAAAGAAGTCCTGGCGATTGAACGTGAATGCCTGGCGGAGCTTGATCAATACATCAATCAGAATTTCACGCTTGCCTGTGAAAAGATGTTCTGGTGTAAAGGGAAAGTTGTCGTCATGGGGATGGGGAAATCGGGGCACATCGGGCGCAAAATGGCCGCAACGTTTGCCAGCACCGGTACACCTTCATTTTTCGTCCATCCTGGTGAAGCCGCGCATGGTGATTTAGGCATGGTCACCCCACAGGATGTGGTGATTGCTATCTCTAACTCAGGTGAATCCAGCGAAATCACGGCCTTAATTCCAGTGCTTAAGCGTCTTCACGTACCGTTAATCTGCATCACCGGTCGCCCGGAGAGCAGCATGGCGCGCGCCGCAGATGTGCATCTGTGTGTTAAAGTAGCGAAAGAAGCCTGTCCGTTAGGGCTGGCACCGACCAGCAGCACCACCGCCACGCTGGTTATGGGCGATGCCCTCGCTGTCGCGCTGTTAAAAGCACGCGGCTTTACTGCTGAAGATTTTGCGCTCTCACACCCAGGCGGCGCACTGGGTCGTAAACTTCTGCTGCGCGTAAACGATATTATGCATACGGGCGATGAGATCCCGCATGTTAAGAAAACGGCCAGTCTGCGTGACGCATTGCTGGAAGTTACCCGCAAAAATCTTGGTATGACTGTCATTTGCGATGACAATATGATGATTGAAGGCATCTTTACCGACGGTGATTTACGCCGTGTCTTCGATATGGGCGTGGATGTTCGTCAGTTAAGTATTGCCGATGTGATGACGCCGGGGGGAATACGTGTGCGCCCTGGCATTCTGGCCGTTGAGGCACTGAACTTAATGCAGTCCCGCCATATCACCTCCGTGATGGTTGCCGATGGCGACCATTTACTCGGTGTGTTACATATGCATGATTTACTGCGTGCAGGCGTAGTGTAAAGATTCAAGGATAAACAACAATGAGCAAAGCAGGTGCGTCGCTTGCGACCTGTTACGGCCCTGTCAGCGCCGACGTTATAGCAAAAGCAGAGAACATTCGTCTGCTGATCCTCGATGTCGATGGCGTACTGTCAGATGGCCTGATTTATATGGGCAATAATGGCGAAGAGCTGAAAGCGTTCAATGTTCGTGACGGTTATGGCATTCGTTGTGCGCTCACCTCTGATATTGAAGTCGCTATCATTACCGGGCGAAAGGCTAAACTGGTAGAAGATCGTTGTGCCACATTGGGGATCACTCACTTGTATCAGGGGCAGTCAAACAAACTGATCGCCTTTAGCGATCTGCTGGAAAAACTGGCGATTGCCCCGGAAAATGTGGCCTATGTCGGCGATGATCTCATCGACTGGCCGGTAATGGAAAAAGTGGGTTTAAGCGTCGCCGTGGCCGATGCGCATCCACTGTTGATCCCGCGCGCCGATTACGTGACGCGCATTGCTGGCGGTCGTGGCGCAGTGCGCGAAGTTTGCGACTTATTACTCCTGGCGCAGGGCAAACTGGATGAAGCCAAAGGGCAATCGATATGAGTAAAGCCAGACGTTGGGTTATCATTGTGCTATCACTGGCGGTTCTGGTGATGATCGGCATTAATATGGCCGAAAAAGACGATACCGCCCAGGTGGTCGTCAACAACAATGATCCCACCTATAAAAGCGAGCATACGGACACGCTCGTCTATAACCCAGAAGGTGCACTAAGCTATCGATTGATTGCTCAACATGTTGAATATTATTCCGATCAGGCCGTTTCGTGGTTTACGCAGCCGGTACTTACCACGTTTGATAAGGATAAAATCCCGACATGGTCCGTAAAAGCAGATAAAGCCAAGCTGACCAATGACCGGATGCTCTATTTATATGGACACGTTGAAGTCAACGCACTTGTGCCGGACTCTCAACTTCGCAGAATCACGACGGATAACGCGCAGATCAATCTGGTGACGCAGGATGTTACCTCTGAAGACCTCGTCACGTTATACGGAACAACATTTAACTCCAGCGGTCTGAAAATGCGCGGCAACTTACGCAGCAAGAACGCCGAGCTGATTGAAAAGGTTAGAACATCCTATGAAATTCAAAACAAACAAACTCAGCCTTAATCTTGTGCTTGCCAGCTCACTTCTGGCCGCCAGCATTCCGGCATTTGCCGTAACCGGAGACACTGATCAGCCGATCCACATTGAATCGGACCAGCAATCTCTTGATATGCAAGGCAACGTGGTTACCTTTACCGGTAATGTCATCGTCACCCAGGGCACCATCAAAATTAATGCCGACAAAGTGGTCGTTACCCGTCCGGGCGGCGAACAAGGTAAAGAAGTGATTGACGGCTACGGTAAACCGGCAACGTTCTACCAGATGCAGGACAATGGTAAACCCGTTGAAGGTCACGCTTCCCAGATGCACTACGAACTGGCAAAAGATTTTGTCGTTCTGACGGGTAATGCTTATCTGCAGCAGGTCGATAGCAACATTAAGGGCGATAAGATCACTTACCTGGTGAAAGAGCAGAAAATGCAGGCTTTCAGCGACAAAGGTAAGCGCGTAACCACCGTTCTGGTGCCGTCGCAGCTGCAGGACAAAAACAACAAAGGCCAGACCCCGGCACAGAAGAAGGGTAATTAATTCGTTATGGCAACATTAACTGCAAAGAACCTTGCAAAAGCCTATAAAGGCCGTCGCGTGGTAGAAGACGTCAGCCTGACCGTCAACTCCGGGGAAATTGTCGGTCTGCTGGGGCCAAACGGTGCCGGTAAGACCACCACTTTCTACATGGTTGTAGGCATTGTGCCGCGCGATGCGGGCAACATCATTATTGATGATGACGATATCAGTCTGCTGCCACTGCATGCACGCGCGCGCCGCGGTATCGGCTATCTGCCACAGGAAGCCTCCATTTTCCGTCGCCTCAGCGTTTACGATAACCTGATGGCGGTACTGCAAATTCGTGACGACTTGTCTGCTGAACAACGTGAAGACCGCGCGAACGAGCTGATGGAAGAGTTTCACATTGAGCACCTGCGTGACAGCATGGGGCAGTCACTCTCCGGGGGTGAACGTCGCCGTGTAGAAATTGCCCGCGCACTGGCTGCGAATCCGAAATTTATTCTGCTCGACGAACCGTTTGCCGGGGTTGACCCGATCTCGGTTATCGACATTAAACGCATCATTGAACACCTGCGCGACAGCGGCCTGGGCGTACTGATCACTGACCACAACGTGCGTGAAACACTGGCGGTTTGTGAACGCGCTTATATCGTCAGTCAGGGGCATTTGATCGCCCACGGCACGCCTACAGAAATCTTACAAGACGAACACGTTAAGCGTGTATACCTTGGGGAAGACTTCAGACTCTGATAGGGTAGAAGTTTGCGACGTTTTAGCAGGAGAGTACGATTCTGAACATGAAGCAAGGTTTGCAACTCAGGCTTAGCCAACAACTGGCGATGACGCCACAGCTCCAACAGGCAATTCGTCTGTTGCAGTTGTCGACGCTGGAACTTCAGCAGGAGCTACAGCAGGCGCTGGAGAGTAATCCGCTGCTTGAGCAAATCGACACTCATGAAGAAATCGACACCCGCGAAACGCAAGACAGTGAAACACTGGACACCGCCGACGCGCTCGAACAAAAAGAGATGCCGGAAGAGCTGCCGCTCGATGCCAGTTGGGACACCATTTACACCGCTGGTACACCATCCGGCACCAGCGGTGACTACATTGACGACGAGCTGCCGGTCTATCAGGGCGAAACGACGCAGACCTTGCAGGATTACCTGATGTGGCAGGTCGAGCTGACACCGTTTTCTGACACTGACCGCGCCATTGCTACCTCTATCGTCGATGCCGTTGATGACACCGGTTATCTGACTGTCCCGCTGGAAGATATTCTCGAAAGTATGGGCGATGAAGAGATTGACATCGACGAAGTTGAAGCCGTCCTTAAGCGGATCCAACGGTTTGATCCGGTCGGTGTGGCAGCAAAAGATCTGCGTGACTGTCTGCTGATCCAACTCTCCCAATTCGATAAAACCACGCCATGGCTGGAAGAGGCCAGACTGATCATTAGCGATCATCTCGATCTGTTAGCCAATCACGACTTCCGCACTTTAATGCGCGTCACGCGGCTGAAAGAAGATGTGCTGAAAGAAGCCGTCAATCTGATCCAGTCGCTCGATCCGCGCCCCGGGCAGTCGATCCAGACGGGCGAACCTGAGTATGTCATTCCAGATGTGCTGGTGCGTAAGCATAACGGTCACTGGACGGTAGAACTCAACAGTGACAGCATTCCGCGTCTGCAAATCAACCAGCACTACGCCTCGATGTGCAATAACGCGCGCAACGATGGTGATAGCCAGTTTATCCGCAGCAATCTGCAGGATGCCAAATGGTTGATCAAGAGTCTGGAAAGCCGTAACGATACGCTACTGCGCGTGAGTCGCTGTATCGTTGAACAGCAGCAAGCCTTCTTTGAGCAAGGTGAAGAATATATGAAACCGATGGTACTGGCCGATATCGCCCAGGCTGTCGAAATGCATGAATCGACGATATCTCGCGTGACCACGCAAAAATACCTGCATAGTCCACGAGGCATTTTTGAACTGAAGTATTTCTTTTCCAGTCACGTCAATACCGAGGGCGGCGGCGAAGCTTCCTCCACGGCGATTCGTGCGCTGGTGAAGAAATTAATCGCGGCGGAAAACCCAGCGAAACCGTTGAGCGACAGCAAGTTAACCTCTTTGCTGTCGGAACAAGGTATCATGGTGGCACGCCGCACTGTTGCGAAGTACCGAGAGTCTTTATCCATTCCGCCGTCAAACCAGCGTAAACAGCTCGTTTGACCCAACCGATAAGGAAGACACTATGCAGCTCAACATTACCGGAAATAACGTCGAGATCACCGAGGCACTGCGCGAATTTGTTACAGCCAAATTTGCCAAACTTGAGCAATATTTTGACCGAATCAACCAGGTCTATGTTGTTCTGAAAGTGGAGAAAGTCACCCACACCTCAGATGCAACACTGCATGTAAACGGTGGTGAAATTCATGCCAGCGCGGAAGGTCAGGACATGTACGCTGCCATTGATGGCTTAATTGATAAGCTGGCACGCCAGTTGACCAAACATAAAGATAAACTGAAACAACACTAATTGTCCGGGCAATTAGCATGTGCATGGCGGCCTGTTGTGCGGCACAACGGGCCATTTGTACGGTTAATGCTCCGAGCCTGTTCCACTGTTTGAGTGGGCAGGTTCTTAGGTGAAATTATGACAAATAATGATACAACTCTACAGCTTAGCAGTGTTCTTAACAGGGAATGTACGCGAAGCCGCGTCCACTGTCAGAGCAAAAAACGCGCCCTGGAAATCATCAGCGAGCTGGCGGCGAAACAACTTAGCCTGCCGCCTCAGGTGGTTTTTGAAGCTATCCTGACGCGGGAAAAAATGGGCAGTACCGGTATCGGCAATGGTATTGCCATTCCGCATGGTAAACTGGAAGAAGATACTCTGCGCGCCGTTGGCGTTTTCGTTCAGCTCGAAACGCCTATAGCTTTCGATGCCATTGACAACCAACCGGTAGATTTACTATTTGCGTTGCTGGTTCCGGCTGACCAAACCAAAACGCACCTGCATACTCTGTCGCTGGTGGCGAAACGTCTGGCGGACAAAACCATCTGCCGCCGTTTACGCGCAGCCCAGAGCGATGAAGAGCTGTATCAAATCATTACGGATACCGAAGGTACTCCGGATGAAGCGTAGTTATTCGGTAATGTCTCTTTTAGACGTTGTGAGGAGAAACAGTACATGGTACTGATGATCGTCAGCGGACGTTCAGGTTCAGGTAAATCTGTCGCCCTGCGTGCGCTGGAAGATATGGGTTTTTACTGCGTGGATAACCTTCCCGTAGTGTTGTTACCCGATCTGGCTCGAACCCTGGCCGATCGCGAGATTTCTGCCGCCGTCAGCATTGATGTTCGTAATATGCCGGAGTCACCAGAAATATTCGAACAGGCGATGAGTAACCTGCCTGACGCTTTCTCACCGCAACTACTGTTCCTGGATGCCGACCGTAATACCTTAATTCGTCGTTACAGTGACACGCGCCGACTGCATCCGCTTTCCAGCAAAAACCTGTCGCTGGAAAGTGCTATCGACAAAGAAAGCGATTTGCTGGAGCCTCTGCGTTCGCGAGCGGATCTGATTGTCGATACCTCAGAAATGTCCGTTCACGAGCTGGCTGAAATGCTGCGTACCCGTCTGCTGGGTAAACGTGAACGCGAACTGACCATGGTCTTTGAGTCTTTCGGCTTCAAACACGGTATCCCTATCGATGCAGATTACGTCTTTGACGTGCGCTTCTTGCCGAACCCGCACTGGGATCCGAAACTGCGTCCAATGACAGGTCTTGATAAACCTGTCGCCGCGTTCCTCGACCGCCACACAGAAGTACACAATTTTATCTACCAGACGCGAAGCTATCTTGAGCTATGGTTACCTATGCTGGAAACCAACAACCGTAGCTACTTGACGGTCGCCATTGGTTGTACCGGCGGGAAGCACCGTTCGGTGTATATTGCAGAGCAACTGGCAGACTACTTCCGCTCGCGCGGTAAAAATGTCCAGTCACGCCATCGTACGCTGGAAAAACGTAAACCATGACCGTCAAGCAAACTGTTGAAATCACAAACAAGCTGGGCATGCATGCCCGGCCTGCAATGAAGCTGTTTGAATTAATGCAAGGTTTTGACGCTGAAGTGCTGTTACGTAATGACGAAGGCACCGAGGCTGAAGCCAACAGCGTTATTGCGCTGCTGATGTTGGATTCTGCCAAAGGACGGCAGATTGAAGTTGAAGCGACCGGTCCACAGGAAGAGGAAGCACTGGCCGCCGTTATCGCCCTCTTTAACTCTGGTTTTGATGAAGATTAATCTTCATCACTTTGACATTCAAATCCCTTCAAGCTCCCCCGGCAATAAGAAAAGCGCGTACTGAAATCGTTCTCAATCAACGTCAATTGTACATTTCGTGCGCTTTTTACTTTCAGAAGAACCTTAAGAAAACCTTAAGAAGCATTGTTTAGGTTTCGTTTAAGTTAATCGACCATACTGGAGATCGTCAGAAAATATTTCCAGGAGATGGCATGATTCGCTTATCTGAACAAAGTCCCCTGGGCACCGGAAGACATCGGAAATGTTATGCGCATCCGGAAGATGCCCAACGCTGTATCAAGATTGTCTACCATCGTGGCGATGGTGGCGATAAAGAGATCCGCCGTGAGTTAAAGTACTACGCGCATCTTGGTCGCCGGTTAAAAGACTGGAGTGGAATACCGCGCTATCACGGTACCGTTGAGACGGATTGCGGAACCGGTTATGTCTACGATGTGATTGCCGATTTCGACGGCAAGCCTTCCATTACGCTGACCGAATTTGCAGAACAATGCCGTTACGAAGAAGACATTGCACAACTACGCCAGTTACTGAAACAGCTGAAGCGTTATTTGCAGGATAACCGTATCGTGACGATGTCGCTGAAGCCGCAGAATATCCTCTGTCACCGCATCAGTGAGTCAGAGGTTATCCCCGTCGTCTGCGACAACATTGGTGAAAGCACATTGATTCCACTGGCGACCTGGTCGAAGTGGTGTTGTCTGCGTAAGCAAGAGCGGTTATGGAAACGATTTATCGCCCAACCGGCGCTGGCTATTGCCCTGCAGAAAGATCTGCAACCTCGTGAAAGCAAAACGCTGGCCCTCACTTCGCGCGAAGCTTAATCCAGCTGGTGCTGTTGCATAAACGACTCACCGCCTAACTGATACATCTGCCGTAAAATCCACGCCTGACGGCCACGCACGTAGCCCGATGGCGCGGAGACTTTGAAACGAAGTGGATTAGGTAATACAGCTGCCAGTAATGCAGCTTCCGAGCGGGTAAGTTTGCTCGCGGGTTTGTGGAAATAACGTTGTGCCGCAGCTTCGACGCCAAACACACCGTCGCCAAATTCGGCGATATTCAGGTAAACCGTCAGGATACGCTTTTTGCTCCAGACAGTTTCTATCCCCAGCGTTAATCCAGCTTCCAGCCCTTTTCGAACCCAGCTACGCCCATCCCATAAAAAGAGATTTTTGGCTGTCTGCTGAGAAATCGTTGACGCACCGCGAATACGGTTTTCATTGCGCTCGTTGTGGGCCAGGGCTTGCTCAATGGAGGCGACATCAAAGCCCCAGTGCTCAGGAAACTTCTGATCTTCTGCGGCAATCACCGCCAGTCCCATCCACGGCGAAATTTGATCCATACTGACCCAGTCAGAATGTGCCACGTAACGAAAATTGCCATGCAGCCAGGCGCTGACTTGTCGCTCGGCCATTACCGCTGAGAAAGGAACAGGCGCAACGCTAAACAACGCGATGCCCCCGCCCCAGAAAACGGCGAGGACAACCATTAACCGCAGAAGAAAACGGCGAATGAAACTAAACACCGTTAAGCGGCTTTTACTCATTCAGCCAGTACCAGCACGCGGGAAACCAGCTTATCAATGCCGCTCGCCGCTTCTGCAATGTTCTGCGCCAGCATATATGCCGGGGTGGTGACAATCTTATTGTCTTCATCAACCACGATATCATCGACAGGACACGGCACATGCTCCGCGCCCATCTCTTCCAGCACTTCTGCGGTATCGATATCAGTACCGATGGTCAAACGCAGCGGGAAATCGAAAATTTTCGGCAGCATCGCCGGGGCAATACACATAAAACCAAGCGGTTTTCCGGCCTGATGCATCGCTTGTGCCAGCGCCTTTAATTCACGGTCAACGGTGCATTCGCTACCAAGACTGGCAAAATTGCTTAAATTCTTTGCCGCGCCAAAACCCCCCGGCACAATCAACGCATCCAGTTCAGCGGCATCGGCCTGAGCCAGAGGACGGACTTCACCGCGCGTTATTCGTGCCGCTTCAATCAGCACATTGCGCGTTTCCGTCATCGCTTGGCCAGTTAAATGATTGATAACATCAACCTGCTGCTTATCCGGTGCAAAGCAGACCGCCTGCGCACCGCTGCGTGAAATAGCTAACAACGTCAACACCGCTTCATGAATTTCAGAACCGTCATAGACGCCGCATCCGCTCAGAATTACGCCAATTTTCTTCATTGTGATCATCCTTTCGCAATTGACTGAAACACATTAATTTTTTTAATAAAAATGCTACGCATCACACATTTAACTGATTCATGTAACAAATCATTTAAGTTTTGCTATCTTAACTGCGTGCGGCCTGAAAAACAGTGCTGTGCCCTTGTAACTCATCATAATAATTTACGGCGCAGCCAAGATTTCCCTGGTGTTGGCGCAGTATTCGCGCACCCCGGTCTAGCCGGGGTCATTTTTTAGTGGCTTTTGCCACCCACGCTTTCAGTACTTCTACGTCGTGACGCCACTCTTCTTTCATCTCTTCAATCCATTCACCGACGTTATCTTCCCAGGCGGGAAGGTCAGGAGACTGAATTTGCTGACCCAGCTGTTGCAGATGGCGTAACCCCACTGACCCCGCCGCACCTTTAATTTTATGTCCTTCCTCAACAATGCCTTTTTTATCCTGCGCCGTCAGATTCGACTCCAGCACGCTGACATAGCCCGGCATCATCTTCTCAAACACCGCTAACCCGTCGGTGATCAGCTTCGGTCCTACAAGTTCGAGATACTGTTCCAGCATGGGAATATCGAGCAATGCTTCTGATTTACTGTTCTCTTCTGTCGTCACCGTACTCTCCTCATCATCCTGGGTATCCCAGAATTTCTTGATCATCGCGGTTAGCGCCGGAACAGAAAGCGGCTTACTCAGCACATCATCCATTCCAGCATTGAGGTACTCTTGCTTGTCTTTCAGCACGTTAGCGGTTAAGGCCACCAGCGGCGGTAAATCCTCGCGCGGATAACGCTTCGTCAGTTCACGAGAGATATCCAGCCCGGTCATATCTGGCAACTGAATATCCAGCAATACCAGGTCGTATTCGCCCGGTTTAAACATCTCCAGCGCCGCCTTGCCGGTCATGGCGACATCAACGCTGTTACCTAATTTTTCCAGCACAGAACGCGCGACAATCACGTTCAGTTCAATGTCTTCCACCAGCAGCACATTCAGCGCCGGTAAAGGCATATCGTCTTCATCAAACGCATCATCGACCTCTTCAGCCACCGACGGTGCGTGGATCGTCAACGTAAAGGTTGAACCTTTGCCCTGTTCGCTGGTAACCGTAATATCGCCGCCCATATTTTTCGCCAGACGACGAGAAACGGCCAGACCAATACCGGTGCCGGTGGCAGGTTTACCGCCATGACTGTCTTTCACCTGGTAATACATGGCAAAGATTTTATCCAGCTCATCCTGCGGAATGCCGATACCAGAGTCTTCCACTTCAAAATGCAGCATATCGCCTTCATCGTAGCGCACGCGCACAGTAACCTGGCCTTGCTGGGTGAATTTGACGGCGTTACTGATGAGGTTCCACAGGATCTGCCGTAAACGCGTCCCGTCGGTAATGACCTGATGCGGTAATGGCAGCGTAGGCTCCAGATTAAAGCGCAATCCTTTTTGTTGCGCCTGCAATGCGGAGAGATTTTCCAGATCGGCAAGGAAGCTGGTGAAATCAACCGGCTGATTATCAAGCTGGACCTTACGCCGTTCCATCTTATCCATGTCGATAATATCGTTGAAGATATTCCCCAGCGTGACGGCCGAAACATGGATGGTTTTGAGATATTTTTCCTGCTCGGCGGTGAGTTCGGTATCCAGCAGAATGCGGCTCAGGCCGACGATACCATTCAGCGGTGTACGCAATTCGTGACTGATGGTGGAGATAAACGTCGTTTTGTCGCGGCTGGCGCGTTCAAGCGCATCCTGATACCGCTTACGCTCGGTAATGTCGCGACCAAAGCCCATCAAACCGTGACGTTTACCCACGCGGTCGTAGTACGGCACTTTACGGATTTCAAAGCAGGCTTTGCGCCCGTCCGGGTAATCCAGCCACTGTTCATAGGTCAGTGACACATTATGACGGAACACTTTTTCATCGGTTTCAATGACTTTTGCGGCGGCTTCCGGTGAGTAAACATCAGCAGGTTTCAGGTGAACCAGTTGTTTTTCGCTTTTTCCGGTCAGCAGCTCCATCGCGCGGTTACAGCCGGAAAACTCTTTATCTTCGTTACGATAAAAAACCAGGTCGGGTGAAGCATCAAGGAAGGAACGTAAGAATGAGGATTGCTGTTCGAGCTGAATTTGTGTCTCTTCGCGCTCTTTGATTTCAATTTTCAGTTGGCCGAAGGTTTCCTGCAGTTCTGCTTCCGCTTTTTCACGAACGGCGATTTCCTGATTTAGCTGGGCAATATTATCTTTTAACTGAACGTTGAGGCTCAAATCGCGCTCGCGCATCTCCTCCAGTTTTTGCACCAGCCGTGACAGACGTTGCCGTGACTCCTCCAGTTGCTCGACGACCACCGATAGAAAGTAGACCGCCCACGGCGTAATCAGCAAACCAAAGAAGATAGAACGAATAACATCAATGCTTTCGACCTGACCATGCAGCACCATGGTCACTGCCATTTGTACCACAATGGCAAGAACGACGAGGGCCAGCGCCAGCAGCATTGAGAAGCGCACCAGACCTAACTTCATCATCAGGTCAACATAATACTGCGCCAGCAGACGAATTTGCTTCATTAGGGAATTCCTTCACGACAACCTGCCCCAATAATACCCAATTCTGACAGTTACGTTATAAATTGTGTGAGAAATGCGGAATTCCCCTCAATGGACTACTCCGTTGGAGGTAGCCACGGACGTCCCAGCGCCGATCCCTGTACGCCATGTTCATTCAGATAACGATCCAGCTCGACCATTCCCGTCCAGCGATTTTCACACCACAGAGGAGCAAGCAGCGTCGGGCGACGGGCGCTGGCGGAAATGCGGTGGTAGATCACTTCCGGTGGCGTATGGCGAATCATTTCTCCGGCAGTGAGCGTGTAATCTTCCAGTTCAATACCGTTCAAACGCCCCGCTTCCCAGGCTTTCGCCATAATGCTGCCTTTCACAATATGCAGCGGATGCAGCTTTATGCCGTCCACGCCGGTCTCAACCACTCGCTCCAGGGTTTGCAGACATTCAGCGTGTCCTTCACCTGGCAGGCCGACAATTAAGTGAGAACACACCTTCAGCCCGCGCTGACGTGCCAGCTGGGTTGTACGCTGATAACAGGCAAAATCATGGCCGCGGTTGATGCGATGCAGCGTTTTGTCGTGCGCGGTTTGTAGCCCCAGCTCCAGCCACACTTCGTAGCCCTGGTCCTTATATTCGCAAAGCAGATCCAACACCGCATCTGGCACGCAGTCCGGGCGGGTACCAACACACAAACCGACAATATTGGCCTGGCTCACCGCCTGCTGATACATAGAACGCAGCACCTGAACTTCCGCAAAGGTGCTGGTATACGCCTGAAAGTAGGCCAGATAGCGTTTAGCGCGGTTAACTAAATTCGCCTGGTGCGCCAGTTGTTCGGCAATGGAACGATGTTGCTGCGCTTCATCGGCAAACGAGGCAACATTACAGAATGTGCAGCCACCACGCCCGATGGTACCGTCACGGTTAGGGCAGCTAAAACCGCCGTGCAGCGTCAGCTTATGCACCTTTTGCCCATAACGACGGGTGAGATCACCACCAAACATATTGACTAATTTCTGTAACTGCATAATCTGATAGACCGCGCCTTGAAAAGAGGCCAAAGCCTGCCATTTTTAGCTCAATTCGGCGATGACCTGGATCAATCGCCCCGGCCTGCTTTTATCAACTGCATAATCAATCAAAATTACCGAAATTTCATGCATGATCACATAAATCATTTTTGCTTATCTTGTGTCAGATTTTTTTATCTCCTTATAGATTTTAGGCAAAAACAGTAGCATAAAATGCCATTACCAATTAAGGCAGTATAAAATGCTGGTTTTCTCGTCAGTTCAAGGCAGGATAAGGGTTAACACGCCTTTATGACAGTCAGGAATTGGCAGTTTCTCTAACGACTCCCCTTTTAGCCTTAAAGAGAAAATCTATTTTAATTTCAGCTAATTAATAAAGAATTTTGCGCTAAAGCACATTTCTGTACCAATAAGCTTGCCATTTGACCTGTATCAGCTTTCCCGATAAGTTGGAAATCCGCTGGAAGCTTTCTGGATGAGCAGCCTGCTCATCATATTTATGCAGTAATTGAGATCCCCTCTTCACCGTATTAACCGATGCGAAAAGGACAACAAGGGGGCGAATGCGAGGCGCGCGTATGACACGCAACCCCCGTCGCCACGCTCTTTCTGTGCCCGTGCGCAGCGGTTCGGAAGTGGGGTTCCCGCAGAGCCTGGGGGAGGTTCACGATATGTTGTACGATAAATCCCTTGAGAGGGATAACTGTGGTTTCGGCCTGATCGCCCACATAGAAGGCGAACCTAGCCACAAGGTAGTGCGTACTGCAATACACGCACTGGCCCGCATGCAGCACCGTGGCGCGATTCTCGCCGATGGTAAAACCGGTGACGGTTGCGGCTTGCTGTTACAAAAACCGGATCGCTTTTTTCGCATCGTTGCGCAGGAGCGCGGCTGGCGTTTAGCGAAAAACTACGCCGTCGGGATGCTCTTCCTGAATAAAGATCCTGAGCTCGCCGCTGCCGCACGCCGCATCGTTGAAGAAGAGCTGCAACGCGAAACGTTGTCGATTGTGGGCTGGCGTGATGTCCCCACTAACGAAGGCGTGCTGGGTGAAATCGCCCTCTCCTCTCTGCCACGCATTGAGCAAATTTTTGTGAACGCCCCGGCAGGCTGGCGTCCGCGCGATATGGAGCGCCGTCTGTTTATCGCCCGCCGCCGCATTGAAAAGCGTCTCGAAGCCGACAAAGACTTCTACGTCTGTAGCCTGTCGAATCTGGTCAATATTTATAAAGGTCTGTGTATGCCGGCGGATCTGCCGCGCTTTTATCTGGATCTTGCGGACCTGCGTCTGGAATCGGCCATTTGCCTGTTCCACCAGCGCTTCTCCACTAACACCGTACCGCGCTGGCCGCTGGCGCAGCCGTTCCGCTACCTGGCGCATAACGGTGAAATCAACACCATCACCGGTAACCGCCAATGGGCGCGCGCACGTACCTATAAATTCCAGACGCCGCTGATCCCTGACATGCACGACGCCGCGCCGTTCGTCAACGAAACCGGTTCTGACTCCAGTTCGATGGATAACATGCTGGAACTCCTGCTGGCAGGCGGGATGGATATCATCCGTGCCATGCGTCTATTAGTGCCACCTGCCTGGCAGAACAACCCGGATATGGACCCGGAACTGCGCGCCTTCTTTGACTTTAACTCCATGCATATGGAGCCGTGGGATGGCCCGGCAGGCATCGTGATGTCTGACGGTCGTTTTGCCGCCTGTAACCTCGACCGTAACGGTCTGCGTCCGGCGCGCTACGTCATCACCAAAGATAAGCTCATTACTTGCGCCTCTGAAGTCGGTATCTGGGATTATCAGCCTGACGAAGTGGTCGAAAAAGGCCGCGTCGGGCCAGGCGAACTGATGGTTATCGACACCCGCAGTGGGCGTATTCTGCACTCGGCAGAAACCGATGACGATCTGAAAAGCCGCCATCCATATAAAGAGTGGATGGAGAAAAACGTCCGCCGACTGGTACCGTTTGAAGATCTGCCCGATGAAGAAGTGGGTAGCCGCGAACTGGACGACGACACACTTGCCAGCTACCAGAAACAGTTTAACTACAGCGCGGAAGAACTGGACTCCGTAATTCGCGTACTGGGCGAAAACGGTCAGGAAGCGGTCGGTTCGATGGGCGACGACACCCCATTCGCCGTGCTCTCCAGTCAGCCGCGCATTATTTACGATTACTTCCGCCAGCAATTTGCCCAAGTGACTAACCCGCCAATCGACCCGCTGCGTGAAGCGCATGTTATGTCGCTCGCCACCAGCATCGGGCGTGAAATGAACGTCTTCTGTGAAGCAGAGGGCCAGGCGCACCGTTTAAGTTTTAAATCGCCGATTCTGCTCTACTCCGATTTCAAACAGCTCACGACGATGAAAGAGGAGCACTACCGCGCAGATACACTGGATATCACCTTTGACGTCACCAAAACCACGCTCGAAGCGACGGTCAAAGAGCTGTGCGACAAAGCTGAAAAAATGGTACGTAGCGGCACCGTGTTGCTGGTGCTCTCCGACAGGAATATCGCTAAAGATCGCCTGCCGGTTCCAGCCCCGATGGCGGTTGGCGCGATCCAGACCCGTCTGGTCGAGCAAAGCCTGCGTTGCGATGCCAACATCATCGTCGAAACCGCCAGCGCCCGCGATCCGCACCATTTCGCCGTGTTGCTGGGCTTCGGTGCGACGGCTATTTATCCGTACCTTGCCTATGAAACGCTGGGCCGCCTGGTAGACACCCACGCGATTGCCAAAGATTATCGTACCGTGATGCTCAACTACCGTAACGGCATCAACAAAGGCTTGTACAAAATCATGTCCAAAATGGGCATCTCCACCATCGCCTCTTACCGCTGCTCGAAACTGTTTGAAGCGGTCGGTCTGCACGATGATGTCGTAGGCCTGTGCTTCCAGGGCGCGGTTAGCCGCATTGGCGGGGCGAGCTTTGAAGACTTCCAGCAGGATCTGCTGAATCTGTCGAAACGTGCCTGGCTGGCGCGCAAGCCCATCAGCCAGGGCGGCCTGCTGAAATATGTGCACGGCGGCGAATACCACGCCTACAACCCGGACGTGGTGCGCACACTGCAGCAGGCGGTACAAAGCGGCGAGTATAGCGACTATCAGGAATACGCGAAGCTGGTTAATGAGCGTCCGGCAACCACGCTACGCGATCTGCTGGCAATTACGCCGGGTGAAAACGCAGTCAACATTGCCGATGTTGAACCGGCAAGCGAACTGTTTAAACGCTTCGATACCGCTGCGATGTCTATCGGCGCGTTAAGCCCGGAAGCCCACGAGGCGCTGGCTGAAGCGATGAACAGCATCGGCGGTAACTCGAACTCCGGTGAAGGCGGCGAAGACCCGGCGCGCTATGGCACTAACAAAGTGTCGCGCATCAAGCAGGTGGCGTCCGGTCGCTTCGGCGTTACTCCGGCGTACCTGGTCAATGCCGACGTCATTCAGATTAAAGTCGCCCAGGGCGCGAAGCCGGGCGAAGGCGGTCAGTTACCGGGCGATAAAGTCACGCCTTACATCGCCAAACTGCGCTATTCGGTGCCCGGAGTGACGCTGATCTCCCCGCCGCCGCACCATGATATCTACTCTATCGAGGACTTAGCGCAGCTTATTTTCGACCTCAAGCAGGTTAACTCGAAAGCGATGATCTCCGTGAAGCTGGTTTCCGAACCGGGAGTAGGCACCATCGCGACTGGCGTGGCGAAAGCTTATGCCGATTTAATCACCATCGCAGGCTATGACGGCGGCACCGGCGCAAGTCCGCTTTCATCGGTGAAATACGCAGGCTGTCCGTGGGAGCTGGGGCTTGTTGAAACCCAACAGGCGCTGGTTGCCAACGGTTTACGTCATAAAATTCGTTTGCAGGTTGATGGCGGCCTGAAAACGGGCGTTGATATCATCAAAGCGGCGATTCTCGGCGCAGAAAGCTTCGGCTTCGGCACTGGCCCAATGGTCGCGCTCGGTTGTAAATATCTGCGAATTTGCCATCTGAACAACTGCGCCACGGGTGTAGCAACTCAGGATGACAAACTGCGTAAGAATCACTATCACGGCCTGCCGTTCAAGGTGACCAATTACTTTGAGTTTATCGCCCGTGAAACCCGCGAGCTGATGGCACAGCTGGGGGTAACGCGTCTGGTGGATCTGATTGGTCGCACCGACCTGCTGAAAGAGCTGGACGGTTTCACCGCCAAACAGCAGAAACTGGCGCTGTCGAAACTGCTGGAGACCGCTGAGCCGCATCCAGGTAAGGCGCTCTACTGTACCGAAAACAACCCGCCGTTTGATAACGGCCTGCTGAACGCACAGTTGCTGCAACAGGCAAAACCGTTTGTCGATGAGCGTCAGAGCAAAACCTTCTGGTTCGATATTCGCAACACCGACCGTTCTGTCGGCGCGTCGCTTTCAGGCTATATCGCCCAGACGCACGGCGATCAGGGTCTGGCAGCCGATCCGATCAAAGCGTACTTCAACGGCACCGCAGGCCAGAGCTTCGGTGTGTGGAACGCGGGCGGCGTGGAACTGTACCTGACCGGTGATGCCAACGACTATGTCGGTAAAGGCATGGCGGGCGGCTTAATCGCCATTCGCCCTCCGGTTGGCTCAGCCTTCCGCAGCCATGAAGCAAGTATTATCGGCAACACCTGCCTGTATGGCGCGACCGGTGGTCGTCTGTATGCCGCAGGCCGCGCGGGTGAACGTTTCGGCGTGCGGAACTCCGGTGCTATCACCGTGGTAGAAGGCATTGGCGACAATGGCTGTGAATATATGACGGGCGGTATTGTCTGTATTCTGGGTAAAACCGGCGTGAATTTCGGCGCGGGTATGACCGGAGGCTTCGCTTACGTTCTCGATGAAAGCGGCGATTTCCGCAAACGCGTTAACCCGGAACTGGTCGAGGTCTTAAGCGTTGACGATCTGGCGATCCATGAAGAGCATCTGCGCGGTCTTATCACCGAGCATGTGCAGCATACCGGTTCCCAGCGCGGTGAAGAGATTCTGGCGAACTGGTCAACCTTCGCCACGAAATTCGCGCTGGTTAAACCGAAGTCCAGTGATGTAAAAGCACTGCTGGGTCACCGTAGTCGTAGCGCAGCAGAGTTGCGCGTGCAGGCGCAGTAAGGGGTAGCAACAATGAGTCAGAATGTTTATCAATTTATCGACCTGCAGCGCGTTGATCCGCCAAAGAAACCGCTGAAGATCCGTAAAATTGAGTTTGTTGAAATTTACGAGCCGTTTTCCGAAGGCCAGGCCAAAGCGCAGGCTGACCGCTGCCTGTCGTGCGGCAACCCATACTGCGAGTGGAAATGCCCGGTACACAACTACATCCCGAACTGGCTGAAGCTCGCCAACGAGGGGCGTATTTTTGAAGCGGCGGAACTGTCGCACCAGACCAACACCCTGCCGGAAGTATGCGGACGTGTCTGCCCGCAAGACCGTCTGTGCGAAGGTTCCTGCACCCTGAACGATGAGTTTGGCGCTGTGACCATCGGCAACATTGAGCGTTATATCAACGATAAAGCGTTCGAAATGGGCTGGCGTCCGGATCTGTCCGGCGTGAAACAGACCGGTAAAAAAGTGGCGATTATCGGCGCTGGCCCGGCGGGTCTGGCGTGTGCGGATGTTCTGACGCGCAACGGCGTAAAAGCGGTCGTCTTCGACCGTCACCCGGAAATTGGCGGATTGCTGACCTTCGGTATTCCGGCTTTCAAGCTGGAAAAAGAGGTAATGACGCGCCGCCGTGAAATCTTCACCGGCATGGGTATTGAATTCAAACTCAATACCGAAGTGGGCCGCGACGTACAGCTGGACGATCTGCTGAGTGATTACGATGCCGTGTTCCTTGGCGTCGGGACTTATCAGTCAATGCGCGGCGGGCTGGAAAACGAAGACGCCGATGGCGTGTACGCAGCGCTGCCGTTCCTTATCGCCAACACCAAACAGTTAATGGGCTTTGGCGAAACCCGCGAAGAACCGTTCGTCAGCATGGAAGGCAAACGCGTGGTGGTACTTGGCGGTGGCGACACTGCGATGGACTGCGTGCGTACGTCTGTACGCCAGGGAGCGAAGCACGTTACCTGTGCCTATCGTCGTGATGAAGAGAACATGCCAGGTTCCCGCCGCGAAGTGAAAAACGCGCGAGAAGAAGGCGTAGAGTTCAAATTCAATGTCCAGCCACTGGGGATTGAAGTGAACGGTAACGGCAAAGTCAGCGGCGTAAAAATGGTACGTACCGAAATGGGCGAACCGGATGCCAAAGGCCGTCGCCGCGCGGAGATCGTGGCAGGTTCCGAACATATCGTTCCGGCAGATGCGGTGATCATGGCGTTTGGTTTCCGTCCACACAACATGGAATGGCTGGCAAAACACAGCGTCGAGCTGGATTCACAAGGCCGCATCATCGCCCCGGAAGGCAGCGACAACGCCTTCCAGACCAGTAACCCGAAAATCTTTGCTGGCGGCGATATCGTCCGTGGTTCCGATCTGGTCGTTACCGCCATCGCCGAAGGTCGCAAAGCGGCAGACGGCATTATGAACTGGCTGGAAGTTTAAGCTCTGTCCCAGCGCCGCCTCCTCAGAAAAGAGTCGGCGCTGAAATTCTCCTTTCGTTCTGGAAAGCGCCTCGCATAATCTGAAGAAAACCAATGTAATACGCACATCTGGATTGTTACCGGCAGATGCCCGGCGTATAGCTGATTCCATTATTCAACACTGCGCCATATTAAGGGACAGATAATGGAATCGCTCTCAGAAGGAACCACAGCAGGCTACCAGCAAATCCACGACGGCATTATTCATCTGGTCGATAGCGCCCGAACGGAAACGGTACGTAGCGTTAACGCGCTGATGACCGCGACATACTGGGAAATTGGCCGACGAATTGTCGAATTTGAACAAGGTGGCGAGGCCAGGGCTGCGTATGGTGCGCAGCTAATCAAGCGACTATCAAAGGATTTAAGTCTAAGGTTTAAGCGTGGGTTCTCTGCAAAAAACTTACGCCAAATGAGGCTTTTTTACCTCTTTTTTCAACATGTTGAAATTCGCCAGACAGTGTCTGGCGAATTAACACCATTGGGAATTCCGCAGACACCATCTGCAGAATTCCCATCGGCAAAGATTTGGCAGACGCTGTCTGCCAAATCTTTCCCCCTGCCCTGGTCCACTTACGTCCGTTTGCTTTCTGTTAAAAACGCTGACGCCCGCAGCTTTTATGAAAAAGAGACGCTCCGCTGTGGCTGGTCTGTTCGCCAGCTAGAGCGGCAAATTGCGACCCAATTTTATGAGCGAACACTACTGTCACATGACAAATCAGCCATGCTGCAACAACACGCTCCTGCCGAGATGCATATTCTTCCGCAACAGGCGATACGCGATCCCTTTGTGCTCGAATTTCTGGAGTTGAAAGATGAATACTCAGAATCTGATTTTGAGGAGGCGCTGATCAACCACCTGATGGATTTCATGCTGGAACTTGGGGATGATTTTGCCTTTGTTGGTCGGCAGCGAAGGTTACGCATTGATGACAACTGGTTTCGGGTCGATCTGCTGTTTTTCCACCGCCGTTTACGCTGCCTGCTAATCGTCGATCTAAAAGTGGGCAAATTTAGCTATAGCGATGCCGGACAGATGAATATGTATCTCAACTACGCCAAAGAGCACTGGACGCTACCGGATGAAAATCCGCCCATCGGTCTGGTTCTCTGTGCAGAGAAAGGAGCCGGAGAAGCACATTATGCTCTGGCAGGTTTGCCTAACACCGTTCTGGCGAGCGAATATAAGATGCAACTACCTGATGAAAAACGACTCGCGGATGAACTCGTTCGAACACAGGCGGTGCTAGAGGAAGGCTATAGACGCCGATAATTTCAGCAATTTCGAATTCTGCAGACAGTGTCTGCAGAATCTTTAAAACGAACTAAGTTTTAAGCCATTAAATCAGCCTTAACCTTCACTACCACCTTTTTAATCTCACCAGGTTCGCCGACAACGCATCCCGGCTTATGCGGTTCTCCAGGCATAAACACGGCAAACATTCCCGGTTTTAAGATGATGGTTTGCTCGTTCTCAATGGCGCTGCAAAGCTGGTAATCATCCTCATGGTGGAACTCTTCACACTGACGCGCAGTGCCTGCCGTGCCAAACAGAATCCGTTCCTCACCGTTTAATAACAGCTGGATATCAATGTATTGCTCGTGCAGCTCCGCTTTTTTCTCAACGGGCGATTGAGTGTTAAACGTCATGACATTCATAAAGATATTGTCGCCCTGTAATTCGTAACGACCCGGCGCTTTTTCTTGCGGTCTGGCAGCTAAGGCTAGTGTTAACGCGTCCTGTAACGCAGGATGTAATCCGGCAGACGGTAATGACTGTACTTCACCCATCATCATAATTTTTCTCCCTGGGCCAACAGCGCAGCCCCAAGTAAACCTGCATCATGGCGGTAGTGCGCCGCCAGTAAATCAACATGAAATGCCGCTGGCTCCTGTGCCAGATACGTTTCCACCAACGCCAGATACCCTTCTGCCAGACCAACGCTGCCACCGACCACCACGCACTGGCAATCAGTTGTGGCTTTAATATCAGCGATCAGCCTTGCCAGCACATGCGCGGAGCGGTGAATCAGTTGCTGCGCCTGCTCATCGCCCTGCCCGGCGTGCGTGAAAATAGTTTTCGCATTCGCACCAGCCAACTCCCCCTGCGCTGCCGCTGCAATGCCGCGACCAGAAGCAATCGCCTCCACGCAACCTGTGCGTCCACAGCCGCAGACTGGACCATGCGGATCGGCAAGCGTATGCCCGATATGCCCCGCCAGACCGCCAGGGCCGGTAAGCAGTTTGCCGCCGCTCACTACACCGCCGCCGACGCCAGTGGAAACGGTGATAAACACCATCTCGGTTATATCGCCTTCCAGCGCCTGATACTCCGCCCATGCTGCGGCCTGCGCGTCGTTAATGGCAATGGTCGGCAAATCGGTAAGCTGCTCCAGTGTTTTGACTAACGGAAAGTGTAGCAATCCACCAAGATTATGCGGATTTAGCGCCAGCAAGCTGCCGTCGCGAATAATTCCGGTTGAAGCGATAGCAACCCTCTGCGCATGAGCTTGCAACGGAGAGACTAATGCGGATAAGGCATCACGCAAGGCTTCTGGTGTCTGGCTGGCTGGCGTAGGAAGCTCACGACGATCGCGGATCTGCCCGTCAGCGCCAATCAGCGCGGCGGCAAGTTTAGTACCGCCGATATCAATCGCCAGTGTGGTCATAGCACCGCCTTTTTCATCGCTGTGTTGTACCACTGACAAATGTGTTCAAGACGCGTTATGGCAGAACCGACCGTCACCGCCCACGCGCCGTGGCGCATCGCATCTGCCGCCTGAGCAGGCGTGTTGTAACGCCCTTCGGCAATCACCCGACATCCGGCGTCGCTCAACGTTTTCACCAGCGCCAGATCCGGCTCTTCTGGCGTTTCAGGCGTGGTATAGCCAGAAAGCGTAGTGCCAATAATTTCGGCTCCCAGCTTTTGGCATGCCAGGCCGTCTTCCGGCGTGGAACAGTCGGTCATCGCCAGTAAACCGTGATGGTGAATACGTGCCAGCAACGTTTCAACAGGCACCGGACGCGGACGATCGGTGCCGTCAATGGCGATAATGTCCGCGCCTGCCTGCGCCAGCGCATCGACATCTTCAATATAGGCCGTGATGCGTACCGGAGAATCCTCCAGATCGCGTTTCACAATCCCGATAATCGGCACACTCACCACCGCACGCGTGGCTTGCAGATTTGCCACACCTTCAATGCGAATGGCGACCGCACCCGCCTGCTCTGCAGCTAATGCCATGGCGGCGACGATTTCGGGTTTATCGAGCGGGCTGTCCGGAACCGGCTGGCAGGAGACAATCAGGCCACCGTTAGCAGCGATTTTTTGATCCAGTTGTGCAAGTAACGACATACATCTTCCCTTAGCGAAAGGCCCGGTACAGAGACCGGGCAACAGGATTAACTTTTGGTTTTGACTAAATCGTTTTTGGCGCGGCCAAATGGCACGGCACCGCTAAATGGTTTGCCGTCGATAGCGTCATGAGTACGCAATGCTTCCGGGCGCAGCCAACGCTGAACGCGGGAAGGCATATCCAGACCAATCAGCAGGATCACCACAAATGTCAGACTGAACGAGAGCGATGCCAGCGCAGTACCCAGATCCAGACGTTGAGCGATCAACGCGCCGATGATTGGGGCCAGTGCACCGCCCAATGCGCCGACGTTGTAGGTAAAGCCCAGGCCCGCTGCACGCTGGTCGGTATCGAAATAACCGCCAATCAGTTTCGGTAAGATCCCGGCGATCCCTTGTCCAAGCATTTGCTGGAAGAACAGTAACAGACCGAGCACCCAGACGTTTGCGCCGCCAATCGCAAATACTGGAATAATCAGTAGCTGCGAGGCCAGCAGACTACAAACGTACGCTTTGCGGGTTCCCAGCCAGTCACCGAGGAAGCCACCGACGCAGCACCCCACCGCCGCGCCAAAGCCACTAAAGAACAGCACATTGGCGACAGTATGCGGGTTATAAGCCAGATCGGTTTTCAGATACGTTGGCAGCAGTGCCTGAATCGGCCATGAATAGAGGAAAGCAAACAACACGACCACCATCAGCATTACGCCCGTTGGCCAGCGTTTGCCCGTACTCTGTACCATAAAGCTGATAAAGATTGCGGCGCATAACAGCCCGAGAACAGCGACGATTGCGGCATTTTGCAGGTTACCGGCGAAGCAGAACCACAGCGCAGTAGCCGCCGCCAGTGTCATTACGATATTGGCAATGCGATGTTCACCACGGTAGAGAATATCTACCATCGTGCGTACTGGTGCTTTACCAGCATGTTTCTCTTTCCAGTCTTCCGCTTCCGGGATGTTTTTACGCAGCCAGAGAGCAAAGATGATTGGCAAAATGCCGATAAAGAACAGCGCACGCCAGCCCCAGACCGGAACCACCAGGCTATAGACCTGAGCGGCAACGACGGCCCCCACAGAGAAGCCGGAAATCAGAAAACCACTGGCTTTATTACGCAGATGTTTTGGCCAGCTTTCAATGACATAGGTGGCGCTGGAACCGTATTCACCCGCCATCCCCATGCCGATGACCAGACGAGCGATAAACATGGTGATGTAGCCTGGCGCAAAGCCGCAGGCCAGCGTCCCGGCCGAGAAGAGAACGATGCTGGTGACCATTGCCAGACGACGCCCGTAGCGGTCACCCATAGCGCCGAGCATCAGGCCGCCGAACCAGCGAGAGATAAAGGCTGCGGAGATCAGACTTGCCGCCTGCACCGTCGTCAGCCCGAATTCACCTTGTACTTCGGTGAGTACCAGGGCGATTAAAACGAAATCAAAACCGTCAAGCAGATATCCCAACCAGGCAGCGGAAAATGCCCGCCATTGTGCACGATTGAGATGGCGATACCACGGGATATTCTGGGTTGTAGTACTCATTGTGAGTCTCCCGCGGTGGGCGATGCCCACACGCTTTGGTATGAAAATTGTAGGGTACAGATGCGTTTATTTCCCCTCACCCGGTAGGGGCGAGCGAGGGGAAACAACTCACCCGCGCTCTTGCATCAACTGCTGGGCCAGCGCTTTCAGTTCTGGCAGATATTTTTCATCTACCGGACCAAACGGTTTGCGGCACAGCGGCACAGAAACGACATCCATATAATGCAGGACCGTTTTCAGGCCGCGGAATACGCCCGTTTTGATCAGTAAATCAATGACTTTATTACATTCGGTTTGCAGCTTCTGCCCGGTCTGGATATCGCCTTCTTTCAGCGCCTTCACAATCCCCTGATAACGCCAGCCCATAATGTTGTAGGTACTACCGATACCACCATCAGCGCCCGCCAGAAGACCAGAGGCGAAGATTTCGTCGTAACCGTTATAGAGCACCAGATCAGGATGTTCACGACGGATCTGTTCCATCTGATAGAGATCGCCAGAGGTCTGTTTCAGCGCGCCGACACCAGGCAGCGTAACCAGGGTGTTGATCTGATCCAGGGTTAGTTTTACCCCGCTCAGGGCAGGAATGTTGTACACCACCATCGGCAACCCATCCGCCGAATCAATAATTGCCCGATAGTGATCGCAGTGTTCTTCAAAGCTGAAAGGATAGTAGAACGGCGTGACGGCGGAGACGGCATCGAAGCCATAACGTTTAGCCGATGCCGCAAGTTGTTGGCTTTCAGCAGTGCTGACGCAACCAACGTGGGCGATGAGTTTAATCTTGCCTTTCGCCTCTTCGGCGACGATTTCCAGTACCTGTTCACGCTCGGAAAGGCTTTGTACAAAGGCTTCGCCGGTAGAACCACCCACGTATAAACCGTCGATGCCCTGCTGAATATTGAACTGAACCAGGCGACGCAGACTCGCTTTATCCAGTGCTTGTTGTTGGTCAAAAGGAGTCAGGAGTGCGGCCATTACGCCACGTAAATTCGTTGCCATAAATACCTCTGAAGTGATGCTTGTCTGATAAACGATATACCTTTATACCTGTTATACCAGATCAATTAAGCAACACCCCATACAGAAAGCTTATAATGCGATCTGCTTCACTAAAGTGGCATTATTTCTTTTTGTTGGTGGTCTGACCGAAGGCGTGCCAGGTAGCAGAGACGCTGTTGAGATGCGATTGCAACGCGCGATCGGCTTCATCGGGATCGTGGCGGCGGATCGCGTCAACGATCGCAATATGCTGTTGATAGCTAACGTTATTATGCTCGTGCAGAGCCTGATCAGCCACGGTTGGACGTGCGGCGATCAGCCAGTCGAGCAGGGCAACGTGGATCGCCATGAAGATTGGGTTACCGGGGATCTCCGCCAGCACGCGGTGGAAATCAACGTCTGAACGAATGAATGCCGCGTTGTTATCAAGCGACTGACTGTTGATTTCCAGTGCTTTTGCCAGCAAATCGATTTGCTCATCGGTGGCGTGTTCAGCCGCATAGCGCACCAGGCTGGATTCAAAGAACAGACGTAATTGTTCGAAATGGGCAATCCCGCCAGGATGAGAAAGGAAATCTTTCGCCATGCCGGAAAGCTCGCCGATGATGGTGTCCGCAGAAGGACGTGAGACGCGAGCGCGTTCGCCGTTGTTTATTTGCACCAGACCTTTACGTTTTAACGCTGCCAGCGCTTCACGCACCGAAGGACGCCCGACATTAAAGAACGCCATCAGTTCGCGTTCAGACGGTAATTGTTCACCTTCGCCAAATTCACGACGGCGGATCATCTGTTCCAGCTCTTCTTCCACCATTTCGGAGAGTTTTTTACGCGCCAGCGGGCGGCTACGCAAGTTGCGACCAATTGCAGGTGAAGAATCTTCGGTTTGCGAATCAAATGCGTTCATAAGGCCCATTCTGTAAGGTCAGTGTGATTAACATCATCAGTGACATCCTATCACAGGATTGAAAGTAGGGGAAAATGGCAGGGTTTTCTCTTTGTGCCTCATCATTACCATAATTAACGGAATAATTAACTATTGCGAAAAATTAATGTAACGCAGATAAAAACATCCCGATTGAATTATTTATAAGACTATTCACGAGCATTATGAATATTATGAATGTGTTCTTACAAAATAATCATAAGCGCATATTTTTTAATGAAAAATCACCTCACCTACAATTAAAAACACGACATCCGCACCATAAATAGCCTTGCAAAAAATATAACATCATTGTTTTCAATCTGCCGTTTATGGGATTGACCGTTTTCTTTTGACACGGAGTTCAACAATGTTCGGCATAATTATATCTGTCATCGTATTAATTACGATGGGCTATTTGATCCTGAAAAACTACAAACCTCAGGTGGTGCTGGCTGCCGCAGGTATCTTCCTGATGATGTGCGGTGTCTGGTTAGGGTTCGGTGGTGTGCTCGATCCCGCCAAAAGCAGCGGCTACTTGATCGTCGATATTTATAATGAAATCCTGCGCATGCTGTCCAACCGCATTGCCGGATTGGGGCTGTCGATTATGGCAGTGGGCGGTTATGCCCGCTATATGGAGCGCATAGGGGCAAGTCGCGCGATGGTGAGCTTGTTAAGCCGCCCGTTAAAACTCATTCGCTCGCCGTATATTATTCTGTCGGCAACTTACGTCATCGGCCAAATCATGGCGCAGTTTATTACCAGCGCCTCCGGTCTGGGTATGTTGCTGATGGTCACCTTATTTCCGACGCTGGTGAGTCTGGGAGTAAGTCGCCTCTCTGCGGTGGCGGTTATCGCAACCACGATGTCCATTGAGTGGGGGATTCTGGAAACGAACTCCATTTTTGCTGCCCAGGTAGCGGGAATGAAAATTGCCACTTACTTCTTCCACTACCAGCTTCCGGTCGCCTCTTGTGTCATTATCTCGGTGGCGATCTCCCACTTTTTCGTGCAACGCGCTTTCGACAAAAAAGATAAAAATATCAATCACGAACAGGCAGAGCAAAAAGCTCTCGATAATGTCCCGCCGCTCTATTACGCCATTTTACCGGTGATGCCGTTAATCCTGATGCTCGGCTCGCTGTTCCTTGCCCACGTCGGGCTGATGCAGTCAGAACTGCATCTGGTGGTGGTGATGTTACTGAGTTTGACGGTGACGATGTTTGTTGAGTTCTTCCGCAAGCATAACTTGCGCGAAACAATGGACGATGTGCAGGCGTTTTTTGACGGCATGGGTACGCAGTTTGCCAACGTGGTAACGCTGGTGGTCGCGGGTGAAATATTTGCGAAAGGCTTAACGACGATTGGCACTGTCGATGCGGTTATCAGGGGTGCGGAGCATTCTGGCCTGGGCGGTATTGGCGTGATGATTATTATGGCGCTGGTCATTGCCATTTGTGCCATTGTGATGGGCTCAGGCAATGCGCCGTTTATGTCATTTGCCAGTCTTATTCCGAATATCGCAGCCGGACTACATGTACCAGCGGTTGTAATGATTATGCCGATGCATTTTGCCACGACGCTAGCGCGCGCTGTTTCGCCGATTACTGCGGTGGTGGTCGTTACGTCAGGAATTGCAGGCGTTTCGCCTTTTGCGGTAGTGAAGCGGACAGCGATCCCCATGGCAGTCGGTTTCGTGGTGAATATGATTGCCACAATCACGCTATTTTATTAAGTCATTAAAAAGACAAAACAGGCCGCCAGGGCCTGTTTTAGTATTACTTCACAACGCGTAATGCTGGTCGACCACCACGTGGTGGCTGCGGTGGTTCATCGTCAGGATGAGTGTCATCATCGTGATCTGGCTTGTCGCCATCAATAACCGACATAACGGTTTCGTTGTCTGCCGATGCCTCTTCATCATTCATGATGCTGGCATCTTCATCGTAGGCAGCTTCAGGTTCAAACATCGTGCCTGCGCCATTTTCACGGGCGTAGATAGCCAGCACGGCAGCCAGCGGCACAGAAACCTGACGCGGAATGCCACCAAAGCGCGCGTTAAAGCGCACCTCATCATTCGCCAGTTCCAGATTGCCGACAGCTCGCGGCGCAATGTTGAGTACGATTTGCCCGTCACGCGCATATTCCATAGGAACCTGCACGCCAGGGAGCGTCACATCCACCACCAGGTGCGGCGTGAGCTGGTTATCCAGCAACCACTCATAGAATGCACGCAGCAGATAGGGACGACGTGGTGTTAGCTGTGACAAATCCATACAGATTAACTCCGGCCCAGACGCATTTCACGTTCAGCTTCAGTTAAAGAAGCAAGGAAAGAGTCACGCTCAAAGACGCGGGTCATATAGCCTTTCAGCTCTTTCGCACCCGGGCCGCTGAACTCGATGCCCAGTTGCGGCAAACGCCACAGCAGCGGAGCAAGGTAGCAATCGACCAGGCTGAACTCATCGCTCAGGAAGTACGGCTTCTGACCGAAGACCGGCGCAATCGCCAGCAGTTCTTCGCGCAGTTGCTTACGTGCGGCATCTGCTTCAGAAGCTGAACCGTTGATGATGGTGTTCATCAGCGTGTACCAATCTTTTTCGATGCGATGCATGTACAGACGGCTTTCACCGCGAGCTACCGGGTAAACAGGCATCAGTGGCGGATGCGGGAAACGCTCATCCAGATATTCCATAATGATGCGAGATTCCCACAGGGTCAGCTCACGATCCACCAGGGTCGGAACGCTCTGATTCGGGTTGAGGTCAATCAGATCCTGAGGCGGATTGTCCTTTTCCACGTGTTCGATCTCGAAACTTACACCTTTCTCAGCCAGCACAATGCGGACCTGATGGCTATAGATGTCAGTAGGACCGGAAAACAGCGTCATTACCGAACGTTTGTTGGCAGCGACAGCCATGAAAACCTCCAGGTATAGTCAGAATTTTTACTGCTACCAGCCACCAGGTGGCCAGTCAGAAGTTGTGTTACCCAGTAAGGAACGACTCTCTTTGTTCGAAAATCAAACAAAAAATGAGCAATACCCGACATTTGGGCAGAAAATTGGATGATAGTTTACCAGATTTTGCGACCTTTGTGGTGAGTCGATGCCGGAAATGGGGAAAAAGAGATGCGCTTTAGTCTGAAATAGTTGACTTAGTCCCTTATTGGCGATGTGGTTTTTGTTTTACCTGTCTGTCAGACGGCAGCAAAAAGCAACTTTCCATTTTTTACGCTGATTCAGAATTTAGCCATAAAAAAACCCGCCGAAGCGGGTTTTTTCGCAAATTGTTTTCTGCCGGAGCAGAAGCCAATTAACGTTTGGAGAACTGCGGACGACGACGTGCTTTACGCAGACCGACTTTCTTACGTTCAACCTGACGAGCGTCACGAGTAACGAAGCCAGCTTTACGCAGTTCAGAACGCAGGGACTCGTCGTATTCCATCAGAGCGCGGGTGATACCGTGACGGATCGCACCAGCCTGACCAGAGATACCACCACCTTTAACGGTGATGTACAGGTCCAGTTTCTCAACCATGTCGACCAGTTCCAGCGGCTGACGAACTACCATGCGGGCAGTTTCACGACCGAAGTACTGTTCCAGAGAACGTTGGTTGATTACGATTTTACCGTTGCCCGGTTTGATGAAAACGCGAGCTGCGGAACTTTTGCGGCGACCAGTGCCGTAGTATTGATTTTCAGCCATTGCCTATAATCCCGATTAGATGTCAAGAACTTGCGGTTGCTGTGCCGCGTGGTTGTGCTCGTTACCCGCGTAAACTTTCAGTTTACGGAACATAGCACGACCCAGCGGGCCTTTTGGCAACATGCCTTTAACCGCGATTTCAATCACACGCTCAGGACGGCGAGCAATCATCTCTTCAAAGGTCGCTTGTTTGATACCACCGATGTGGCCGGTGTGGTGATAGTACACTTTGTCAGTACGCTTGTTGCCGGTTACAGCAACTTTGTCAGCGTTCAGAACGATGATGTAATCACCGGTATCTACGTGCGGAGTGTATTCCGCTTTGTGCTTACCGCGCAGGCGACGAGCCAGTTCAGTAGCCAGACGGCCCAGAGTTTTACCGGTCGCGTCAACAACATACCAGTCGCGTTTTACGGTTTCTGGTTTAGCTGTAAAAGTTTTCATTAAAAGCTTACCCAATAAATAGTTACACGTTGGTGAACACCCAAACGTCTTCAATTGTTGAGGTTCACACGACAAAGTCCGGCAAACCTACCCCTTCGAATAGCCTATGCCAGCACACAAAAAGTTTTGGGAAAAAAACTTTCTTGTAACGTGGGGTCGCAGGATTATAGAGAAGTCGGGGTCAAAGATCGACCCCTTTTTGTGATTTGTGGCAGGTTTTAACCCGCTAAATGCTCGCGCTTCAAATACTCTTCGCTTTGCATCTCTTGCAGACGTGACAGGCAACGCTGGAACTCAAACTTCAGCCGCTCGCCCTGATAAATGTCATATAGCGGCACTTCTGCACTCACCACTAATTTGACATGGCGCTCGTAAAACTCATCCACCAGCGCAATAAAGCGCCGCGCTTCGCTCTCCATCAACCGCGTCATGACCGGCACATCAAACAACATGACCGTGTGAAAGAGGCGTGAGAGCGCAATATAGTCATGCTGACTGCGGGCATCAACGCACAGCGTAGTAAAAGAGACCGCCAGCGTCTGGTTCTCGACGCCCATTGTCGCCAACGGTCGATGGTTGATTTCTAACGTCGGTGAATTTTCTCGTTTCGCCCCCGCCAGCGCCAACCATAGTTTATCCATTTGCGCCCGGGTTTCATCGTTGAGGGGTGAAAGCCACAGATGCGCCTGAGTAAGCGTACGCAGTCGATAGTCAACACCAGCGTCCACGTTCATTACATCACAATGCTGTTTAATGGCATCGATTGCAGGCAAAAAACACGCACGTTGTAGGCCATTTCGATAAAGTTCGTCCGGCGGAATATTTGACGTCGCTACCAGGGTAATACCGCGGGCGAACAGGGCTTTCATCAGACCGCCAAGTAGCATGGCATCGGTAATATCAGAAACAAAAAATTCGTCAAAACAGAGCACGTCAGTTTCTGCTTTAAAGCGATCGGCAATAATTTCCAGCGGATCGGTCTGCCCCTGCAAAGCAGTTAGCTCTTCATGTACCCGCAGCATAAAACGGTGAAAGTGCAGACGCTGTTTCCGCTCTCCCGGCAGGCTTTGATAGAAAAGGTCCATCAGCCAGGTTTTCCCGCGTCCTACCCCGCCCCACATATATAAGCCACGCACTGGCGTATGCTTTGTGTCTTCACGTTTACCCCACAGCTTACCAACCCGTGCCATTAGCCCACTCGTCCTGGGGGCTGGAGGCGTGCTATTGATGAGTTCCTGATAAATAATTTCCAGGCGGCTGACGGCCTCTTTTTGAACGTCGTCGGGTTGATGGCTGCCTTCATTGAGCGCCTTCAGGTATTGCGATGTTGGGGTAACGCTTTGCATGATCTTATTGTTATTCCTTGAATAATCGGTGCGCCGTTGTTCACGGTTGACGAAAAAAAGGCCGTTCTACACTACGCGATATGCAGTCGGGATTCCACTTCTGTGGAATTAACGGTTATAGTGGCATAATCAGCCGCAGGCATGGAGCCTGAAGCCAACACCCTACGGAAACAAAAGACAACGGGAGATGTTCATGACCTGGGAATATGCGCTAATTGGGTTAGTCGTCGGCATCATTATTGGTGCTGTGGCCATGCGTTTTGGTAATCGTAAACTACGCCAGCAACAGGCGTTGCAGTACGAACTGGAAAAGAATAAAGCTGAACTGGACGAGTATCGCGAAGAGCTGGTTAGCCACTTTGCCCGCAGCGCGGAATTACTGGATACCATGGCGCACGACTATCGCCAGCTGTATCAACACATGGCGAAAAGCTCCAGCAGCCTGCTGCCGGAACTGTCTGCTGAAGCAAACCCGTTCCGTAATCGTCTGGCAGAGTCTGAAGCCAGCAACGATCAGGCACCGGTGCAGATGCCTCGCGACTATTCTGAAGGCGCGTCCGGCCTGCTGCGTACTGGCGCGAAGCGCGACTAATTTATTTTTCGGGCGCAGCCATTGCGCCCTCCTCTTCTTTCCCTCCCCGACTATCATTTAATCTGGTGTCTCATTGTTAGCCGTCTGAAAATTCAATAACATCAAACTGTTTTGAATCTCTTTTCTTATCATTCAGGTACGAGAGCAGGAATAATGAAAAAACAAACCCAGCTGTTGAGTGCATTAGCGTTAAGTGTCGGGTTAACTCTCTCGGCGTCATTTCAGGCCGTTGCGTCGATTCCAGGCCAGGTTGCCGATCAGGCCCCTCTCCCCAGTCTGGCCCCAATGCTGGAAAAAGTGCTTCCGGCAGTGGTGAGCGTACGGGTGGAAGGAACGGCCAGTCAGGGACAGAAAATCCCGGAAGAATTCAAAAAGTTTTTTGGTGATGATTTACCGGATCAACCGGCACAACCCTTCGAAGGTTTAGGCTCCGGTGTCATCATCAACGCCAGTAAAGGCTATGTGCTGACTAACAACCATGTGATTAATCAGGCACAGAAAATCAGTATTCAGCTCAATGATGGGCGCGAGTTTGATGCAAAACTGATTGGTAGCGATGACCAGAGCGATATCGCCCTGTTGCAAATTCAAAACCCGAGCAAATTAACGCAAATCGCTATTGCCGACTCCGATAAATTGCGCGTCGGTGATTTTGCCGTGGCGGTCGGTAACCCATTTGGCCTTGGGCAAACCGCCACCTCTGGCATTGTTTCCGCATTAGGCCGCAGTGGGTTGAATCTTGAAGGTCTGGAAAACTTTATCCAGACAGATGCTTCCATTAACCGCGGTAACTCCGGCGGTGCACTGTTAAACCTTAACGGTGAGTTAATTGGCATCAACACGGCAATCCTTGCGCCTGGCGGCGGGAGCGTCGGGATTGGATTTGCCATCCCCAGTAATATGGCGCGAACACTGGCGCAGCAGCTTATCGACTTTGGTGAAATCAAACGCGGTCTGTTAGGCATCAAAGGCACAGAGATGAGTGCCGATATCGCCAAAGCCTTCAACCTTGACGTGCAGCGTGGCGCGTTTGTCAGCGAAGTGTTGCCAGGTTCTGGCTCGGCAAAAGCGGGCATCAAAGCGGGCGATATTATTACCAGCCTCAACGGCAAACCGCTGAATAGCTTTGCTGAGTTGCGCTCTCGTATCGCAACCACCGAGCCGGGCACGAAAGTGAAGCTAGGCCTGCTGCGTAACGGCAAACCACTGGAAGTAGAAGTGACGCTCGATACCAGCACCTCTTCGTCGGCCAGCGCTGAAATGATCACGCCAGCGCTGGAAGGTGCAACGTTGAGCGATGGTCAGCTAAAAGATGGCGGCAAAGGTATTAAGATCGATGAGGTTGTCAAAGGAAGCCCAGCTGCTCAGGCAGGCTTGCAAAAAGACGATGTGATCATTGGCGTCAACCGCGATCGGGTGAACTCGATTGCTGAAATGCGTAAAGTGCTGGCGGCAAAACCGGCCATCATCGCCCTGCAAATTGTACGCGGCAATGAAAGCATCTATCTGCTGATGCGTTAATGTCGTAAACCGGGCATCAGGCTGACGTGTGATGTCCGGTTAACTCGTGGTATGCTGCTGCCGTTCCCTTTTTTAATGACGCCTCCATCATGTTTGTGAAGCTCTTACGTTCCGTTGCGATTGGATTAATTGTCGGCGCTATTCTGCTGGTTGCCATGCCTTCGCTGCGCAGCCTTAACCCGCTTTCCACTCCGCAATTTGACAGTACCGATGAGACGCCTGCCAGCTATAATCTGGCGGTTCGCCGCGCCGCGCCAGCGGTGGTTAACGTTTACAACCGTGGTTTGAACACCAACTCTCACAACCAGCTTGAGATCCGCACCCTGGGATCCGGTGTAATCATGGATCAACGCGGTTATATCATCACCAATAAACACGTCATCAACGACGCCGATCAGATCATCGTCGCCTTACAGGATGGACGTGTATTTGAAGCATTACTGGTGGGATCTGACTCTCTAACCGATCTGGCGGTACTTAAAATTAATGCCACTGGCGGTTTACCTACCATTCCAATCAATGCACGTCGCGTACCGCACATTGGTGACGTGGTACTGGCGATCGGTAACCCGTACAACCTCGGGCAGACCATTACCCAGGGGATTATTAGTGCCACGGGTCGAATTGGTCTGAACCCGACCGGGCGGCAAAACTTCCTGCAAACCGATGCTTCCATTAACCACGGTAACTCTGGCGGCGCGCTGGTGAACTCGCTGGGCGAACTGATGGGCATTAACACGCTGTCGTTTGATAAGAGTAACGATGGCGAAACGCCGGAAGGTATCGGCTTTGCGATTCCTTTCCAGTTGGCAACCAAAATTATGGATAAGCTGATCCGCGATGGTCGCGTGATCCGCGGCTACATTGGTATCGGCGGACGTGAGATCGCACCACTGCACGCGCAAGGCGGTGGTATAGATCAACTGCAAGGGATCGTGGTTAATGAAGTGTCACCTGACGGCCCGGCGGCGAATGCGGGTATTCAGGTCAATGATTTGATTATTTCGGTGGATAACAAACCGGCCATCTCTGCTCTGGAGACGATGGATCAGGTGGCGGAAATTCGCCCTGGCTCGGTGATCCCGGTTGTAGTGATGCGTGATGATAAGCAGTTAACGCTGCAGGTCACCATTCAGGAATATCCGGCAACCAATTAAGTCGTGCGCTCAAAACAAAAAACCGGAGTCTGTGCTCCGGTTTTTTATTATCCGCTAATCAATTACTTATTAACGAACTCTTCGCCCAGGGCGATATCTTTCTTCAGCGTATCCAGCATACCTTCCAGCGCGTTCTGTTCAAATGCGCTCAGGGTGCCGATAAATTTACGCTCTTCCACGCCGTTTTTACCCAGCAGCAGCGGTTGAGAGAAGAAACGTGCGTACTGACCGTCGCCTTCAACGTAGGCACATTCGACAACGCCTTGTTCGCCCTGCAGTGCGCGAACCAGAGACAGACCAAAACGTGCAGCTGCCTGGCCCATAGACAGGGTTGCAGACCCGCCACCGGCTTTCGCTTCAACCACCTCAGTACCCGCGTTCTGGATACGTTTGGTCAGATCAGCCACTTCCTGCTCGGTAAAGCTAACGCCAGGAACCTGTGACAGCAGCGGCAGAATGGTAACACCAGAGTGACCGCCAATAACCGGCACTTCAACTTCGCCTGGCTGTTTGCCTTTCAGTTCCGCAACAAAGGTGTTGGAACGAATGATATCCAGTGTTGTAACGCCGAACAGTTTATTTTTGTCATAAACACCGGCTTTTTTCAGCACTTCAGCAGCAATCGCAACTGTGGTGTTAACCGGGTTAGTGATAATACCAATGCACGCTTTTGGGCAGGTTTTCGCAACTTGCTGTACCAGATTTTTCACGATGCCGGCGTTAACGTTAAACAGGTCGGAACGATCCATACCCGGTTTACGCGCTACACCTGCAGAGATAAGAACGACATCTGCGCCTTCCAGCGCCGGAGTCGCATCTTCACCAGAAAAACCTTTGATTTTCACAGCAGTAGGGATATGGCTCAGATCGACAGCCACACCGGGAGTCACTGGAGCGATATCATACAGAGAGAGTTCTGAACCTGAAGGCAGTTGGGTTTTTAACAGTAGTGCAAGCGCCTGGCCAATACCGCCAGCAGCGCCGAGGACTGCGACTTTCATCCTAAACTCCTTATTATATTGATAAACTAAGATATGTTGCTCCGCTGCCGCGACCTTAATCCACAAAATTGCCGTTTACAATGACCACATCTCAAGAATGTGTAGTCACGCAAGTTTAGCGTTTATGCATTTAATTGCCGTAATCAGGAACCTAACTTACGTAATTAACAGTCGCTTATGCATTAGCGCAACATTCCAACAGGTGGTGACAATATACCCTACCGTTCAGCCAAAACAACATCAATTTGATAACAATTAATTTACTTTTAAGCAGAATTTGCATGCCGTGATGCAGGCATGTTTCTCAATAACGAAATTTGATAAAATCCCGCTCTTTCATAACATTATTTCAGCCTTCTTCAGGGCTGACTGTTTGCATAAAAATTCATCTGTATGCACAATAATGTTGTATCAACCACCATATCGGGTGACTTATGCGAAGCTCGGCTAAGCAAGAAGAACTAGTTAAAGCATTTAAAGCATTACTTAAAGAAGAGAAATTTAGCTCCCAGGGCGAAATCGTCGCCGCGTTGCAGGAGCAAGGCTTTGACAATATTAATCAGTCTAAAGTCTCGCGGATGTTGACCAAGTTTGGTGCTGTACGTACACGCAATGCCAAAATGGAAATGGTTTACTGCCTGCCAGCTGAACTGGGTGTACCAACCACCTCCAGTCCATTGAAAAATCTGGTGCTGGATATCGACTACAACGATGCAGTTGTCGTGATTCATACCAGCCCTGGCGCGGCGCAGTTAATTGCTCGCCTGCTGGACTCACTGGGCAAAGCAGAAGGTATTCTGGGCACCATCGCTGGCGATGACACCATCTTTACCACCCCTGCTAACGGTTTCACCGTCAAAGACCTGTACGAAGCGATTTTAGAGCTGTTCGACCAGGAGCTTTAATCTCTGCCCCGTCGCTTCTGGCGGCGGGGAAAATGTTGCTTTTCCCTCTCCCCCCCCTGCTTTCTCCTGCGATTAATTTAACGAATAGTGCGTTTTACCGCGACATATCATTCACATAATGAATACATGAGTTAAAAAAAGCACATTATGCAAAATTCATTATCTAATTGAAAAAAATAGAATTAATAATAAATAATCGTGTTTTTAATTCTTTTTTGTTATTAAAACTCACATTTTTAACACTTAGCATCAACTGAAACAGTTAGCGTGGTATTAATTAGTTCAATAATTAGTGTATACTTGATTTTGTGATATGGGTCACGAAACAAAGGCCCAGCTAAAAGATTATGTCGAGGTAAAAATCATGAAAATCAAAACCACTGTTGCTGCATTAAGCGTACTTTCTGTTCTCTCTTTCGGTGCATTCGCTGCCGACTCCATTGATGCTGCACAAGCACAAAATCGTGAAGCAATCGGGACCGTATCCGTAAGTGGTGTGGCGTCTTCGCCAATGGATATGCGTGAAATGCTGAACAAAAAAGCGGAAGAGAAAGGCGCAACGGCCTACCAGATTACTGAAGCTCGTAGCGGTGACACCTGGCACGCTACTGCTGAACTGTACAAATAAACCCTCATCGTCTTGTCCGACGATATTGCCCCCGGTTCGGGGGCTTTTTTTTGCGCTAATGACGAACATTAAAACGCAAATGCCCTTCCAGCTCTTCCTCTGCCTCATCAAACAGCAATATTAACGCGCCAAAACGGCGACGCGTTTTCTCTCCCAGATGAACAAATTCAATCTCAAGTGGTAGCGGCAGGACATCGTTCATTAACACATCCCATAGTGAGTCGAGATCGCGTACCTTATCTTTCGCCAGACCAAAGGCTTGGCTGAAGTCGCGATAAAAATCCTCCTGACTCTCAATCTCATCAAAATCAAAGGTATAAATATTCATCTGTTGCCACCGTCACGTTTCGCGGCGAGTTCTGCCGTTCATCGCTAAGTATAGCCATGAAAAAACCGACGCTTTTGGCGTCGGTTTTGACTTAACTATCGGTCAACGCATGTTGATACTTATGGAGCATCCCCGCCAGCCGATGAACCGGTTCCGTCACCTGCGGTGGCGCTTGCCAGATGCGTAGCTTTTCCTGATAGATTTCAAGTTCTTCCAGCAACTGGCCAAAGTACCGACGACGTTTATCATCGCTACGGGCAGATATCACATGGTCTGCTGTGCGGCGCATTTGTCGGTGAAACGCCGATAAATCCTCGTTAACCGGGATCGGCGCATCACGCAGGCGCTGGTGCGCGATAATCATCGTCAGCGCCAGGCGAAATTTCGGCAAATCCCCTGGGAACTTATTCATCAGCAAAAACAGCTGCTGATAAAGTGCCGGGAGGTGGTTCTCTTTACGACGTGCCACATTGGTAGTCATCGCGGAAACAGCAGCAGAAACGAACTGATTAAGCAGTACACGTCCAGTCCTGTCGCGCGATTTATCCCGCACCAGCAAAATAACGGTGAACGCGAGCACACAGCCGACGATTTGCCCTAATGCGCTGTCGAGAAACTGACTGAAATGGAAAGTCATCGGGTTATCCAGCACGATAATATTTATGGTGCTGGCCAGCGCCCCCATCGAGCCCAATCGCCGTTTCTGTACTTCTATACCGAGGAAGAATCCCAGCACTGCCAGGCTAATACACAGCAGCAACATGCTCTGTTGAGTATTAGGGATAATCACCAAAAAGTAGAGCAGCCCTAACGGCAGCGCGGCCAGCGTCCCGTAGATAAAGTCGATCGCCACCATGCGTGGATTTGGCAAACGCATTGCCAGTGACGTCACTACCGCAATCATCACCATTGCACCACTGCCGGAAGTCCAGCCCGTCCACAGCCAGAAAAGCGTCCCCAGAATGCAGGAAAGAGTGGTTCGCCAGAAGTTAACCATCGCATGATGACGTTCGGCTGACTCTACTTTGACTTCCGGTTCGCCTTGCAGGATCTCTTCTTCGGTGGCGTTGATTTTTGTGTTACTGATAACGCCGCGCTTGAGAAGCTGATAACGCGTTGCCGCCGCGACCCAGCTATAAATGGTGACAGGCGTTTCCCGTTCCCCGGTCCAGGCGATAACTCTCCGCAGGCGTTTGAGTTGCTTGTGGACGTCCTGCGCGGTTTCTACCGGCGTGTCAAAAAATTCGCGGAAAGTATCAGTGATCAATTCCGGGCGCGTATTCTGAATAAGATAAGTTTCGCAGGATTGTGTAATCAGCGTCAGCGATAGCGTATTGATCGCTTTTAAACGTCGATTGGCCCGCGCCCAGCGGGAAGATTCCATATTCAGGTTGCTGCGCATACCTTGTAACGCCGTGGTGCGTCGCACCAGATCGCCCCAGGCTTTATCGACAACTTCACCATCGCCATGCTTAATACAGAGTTGCATTAATTGATATTGCGCGACCAGCAAACTTTCCAGCTCTCGATCCACTTCTTGTTTGATCGATCGCGGAGAAAAGAGCAAATCCGCCATAATCGCACACACAATACCGATAACGATCTCGCTACAACGTTCGACGGCAAACTGCGGCGTAAGCAATGGTTCCGGCTGAATGGTGATCACAATGATCAGCGCGGTATAACCGGCCAGCCCCCACGCATACGAGTTTTCTATTCGTACCAGCGAGGATATCCAGGTACAAAAACCGGCCCAGATACAGCACACCAGAATCATCAATAATGGTGCGCGGATCATCGCAATGATGATCACCAGTCCGGCAATACAGCCAATAAATGTGCCGATGATGCGCAAAAAGCCACGATAGCGAATAGCGCCAGAATACGGTTCACCTCCCGCAGCAAAGGCCGGACCGGCGGCAACAATCGCCGCTGTCAGTACTGCCCAGCGTGGCGTTTCCAGCTGGAAGTGAAAGCCAACAAACAGCGCCAGTACAATGGCGGTCGCCAGTTTTACCGCAAAGCGAATATGTTGGTTAGCAATGGAGAAAATACCCATCGTGATTAACCAAACTCACGCAGGCGATGGGCCATTTTACGGAAGAACGAATCCTGGCTTTCGTCGCGATCTTGTTTGCCAGTGACCACCACTGTAGCAGTGGTGCCCGCAGGCCAGATGTTCTCTTGCTGGTTGTCGAGACGAATACGAACCGGAACACGTTGCGCCAAACGCACCCATTCAAGGTTAGAGTCGATGGTCGCCATCCCTTTGTCGTCACGCGTGCTGCTGGCGTTGGTGACCCCTGCGGCAACACTATCAACAGTCCCTTTTAGCACTTTGTTACTGCCAAGCGGCGTGATCTCTGCACGATACCCAGGGCGCACCCCTTCCAGCTTAGTTTCTTCCATATAGGCCAGTACATAGAAGGAGTTCTGTTTCACCAGCGCAACCGCCGTTGATCCACGGGTAATAAACTCACCGGTATAGACGTTGAGGTTGGTCACCCAGCCATCTGCTGGCGCGCGGATCACCGTGCGTTCAAGATCCAGTTTTGCCAGATCGCGGGTCGCCTGCGCTTTCGCTAACTGATGCAGAACTGTTTGTAGTACGTTGTTGGCCTGGTCGATCTCTTCGCGGGACATCGCCTGCACACCGAGACGGTTACGACGTCCTGCCTCCTGGCGTTTCTCCTGTGCCAGTACCTGATAATAAGCAACATCGGCTTGCGCTTCCTCAAGCGCCTTTTGATAGCGCGGCTGGTCGATGGTGAACAGTACCTGTCCTTTTTTCACCAGCTGGTTATCATGAACATTCACCTGGGTGATAAGTCCAGAAACGTCCGGCGCGATCGCAACGACGTCAGCGCTAAAGCGCGCGTCACGCGTCCACGGGGATTCGGTGTAATAGACCCAGGCATTAAAAATTGCGATGAAGGCCAGAATGACTAATACGACCGTGATGGCCGTACGGGAGAATTTTCTTATTAGTGTTTTCACTTCAACCTCAAACGAACAGTCGCGATATCAAATAAAACAAGCAGCAATAGAGCGCGGTGTTGAACAACGCCGGATGCCAGACAAAGTCGTAGATACCTGTTGGCACAAGTACCCGGCGCACCAGCCAGAAAATCGCCAGTGATAAAAGCAATTCGAAAAATATCGGTGGGAAGGACAGCCCAAACACCACGATAACGGGAAACAGACTCATGTTGACCTTGGTTGTATAGAGAGAGCAGGCGTTATTATTTTCAGCATCTGTCGCCGCAGAGAAGGGCATGGAAAGCCGGGCGAGAGCAACATTGCTGTAGATTGATATTTAATATATTAGCGTAACTGTTATGCTGTTATCTATATTATGTGATCTAAATCACTTTTAAGTCAGAGTGAATAATGGAACGACTAAAACGCATGTCGGTGTTTGCCAAAGTAGTTGAATTTGGCTCTTTTACCGCCGCCGCCAGACAACTACAGATGAGCGTTTCGTCCATCAGTCAGACGGTGTCAAAACTGGAAGATGAGTTACAGGTAAAGCTGTTAAACCGTAGTACACGCAGCATTGGCCTGACTGAAGCCGGCAGAATTTACTACCAGGGCTGCCGTCGGATGCTCCATGAAGTGCAGGATGTTCATGAGCAACTGTATGCCTTCAATAACACCCCCATCGGGACGCTGCGCATTGGCTGTTCTTCAACTATGGCACAAAATGTTCTCGCCGGGCTGACAGCAAAAATGCTGAAAGAATACCCAGGTTTGAGCGTCAATCTGGTTACCGGAATTCCTGCCCCCGACCTGATTGCCGATGGTCTGGATGTGGTGATCCGCGTCGGCGCGTTGCAGGATTCCAGCCTGTTTTCCCGCCGTCTGGGCGCGATGCCGATGGTGGTGTGCGCCGCGAAAAGCTATCTCACACAATACGGCATACCGGAAAAACCCGCCGATTTGAGTAGTCATTCATGGCTTGAATACAGCGTGCGGCCCGACAATGAATTTGAACTGATCGCACCGGAAGGGATCTCGACTCGCCTGATCCCACAAGGAAGATTTGTGACTAATGATCCGATGACGCTGGTGCGCTGGCTGACGGCGGGTGCCGGGATCGCCTACGTGCCGCTGATGTGGGTGATCAACGAGATCAATCGTGGGGAGCTGGAGATCCTGCTGCCGCGTTATCAGTCAGATCCACGCCCGGTTTATGCGTTATATACCGAAAAAGATAAGCTGCCGCTGAAGGTACAAGTCGTGATCAACTCGCTAACGGATTATTTTGTTGAGGTCGGTAAATTGTTTCAGGAGATGCACGGGCGCGGGAAAGAGAAGTAATTAATATTGTACTGTTACGTTGTACAAACCTGTGCCAACGGGTTCCCCTAACCTTCTCCACAGAGGGGCAAGGGGACCGTTCATGCACGTGGAAGGATTAATTATCCTTCTGAACATACTGAAATTATTACGCGGTACCGCCAACAGTCAGATTATCAACTTTCAGCGTTGGCTGGCCCACGCCAACCGGCAAACTTTGCCCTTCTTTACCGCAGACACCCACACCGTTATCCAGTTTCAGGTCGTTGCCAACCATCGAAATCTGCTGCATGGTTTCGATACCGGAACCAATCAACGTTGCGCCTTTCACCGGCTTCGTTACTTTACCGTTTTCAATCAGATACGCTTCTGAAGTGGAGAAAACGAATTTGCCGGATGTAATATCCACCTGACCGCCACCAAAGTTCGGTGCATAGATACCGTACTCAACGGATTCAATAATTTCTTGCGGGGTCGATTTACCCGGCAGCATATAGGTGTTAGTCATACGCGGCATCGGCAGATGAGCGTAGGATTCACGGCGACCGTTGCCAGTCGGCGTCATCCCCATCAAACGCGCGTTGAGTTTATCCTGCATGTAGCCTTTCAGGATGCCATTCTCAATCAGCACGTTGTACTGACCTGGCGTACCTTCGTCATCAATCGCCACCGAACCACGGCGATCGACCATCGTGCCGTCATCAACCACGGTACACAGTTCAGAAGCCACCAGCTCCCCGACCTGTCCACTAAATACTGAAGTGCCACGGCGGTTGAAGTCGCCTTCCAGACCGTGCCCCACCGCTTCATGCAACAGCACGCCCGGCCAACCTGCGCCAAGTACTACCGGCATGGTGCCTGCTGGTGCGGCGACGGCAGAAAGATTGACCAGCGCCATACGCACTGCTTCTTTTGCCCATGCATCCGCACGGACTTCACCGTCAAGATCGGCAAGGAAGAACTCATAACCAAAACGACCGCCGCCGCCACTGGCACCGCGTTCGCGTTTGCCATCTTCTTCGACCAGAACGCTCACGGAAAGACGCACCAGCGGACGGACATCCGCCGCTAGCGTGCCGTCGGTGGCCGCAACCAGAATTAATTCATAGACACCGCTGAGGCTGGCAGTCACTTCCTGTACGCGCTTGTCCGCTTCGCGGGCAACCTTATCGACTCGACGCAGGATATCCAGCTTCTCTTCACGGCTCATGCTTTGCAACGGATCTACCGAGGTATACAACGGGCTATGCTCTACCGCGCCCAGCGTCTGTACTTTGCCATCACCACTATCACGGACGATGGTGCGCGCCGCTTGCGCACTTTGTTCCAGCGCCAGCAGGCTGATTTGGTCTGCGTAAGCAAATCCGGTTTTTTCACCGCTGATTGCACGTACGCCAACGCCCTGATCGATGTTGTAAGAACCATCTTTAATAATGCGGTCTTCTAAAACCCAGGATTCGTGATAGCTCGACTGAAAATAGAGATCGCCATAATCAAGGCGACGTTCGGCCAGTTGACCGAGGATCGCGAACAAGTCCTGATGTTTCAGGCCGTTCGTCGCTAGCAATTGTTCACTTACCAGGTTCAGACTCATCGTTTTTGCTACTCGTTAGTTACTGCAGTAGAGGATTTTTTACGGCTGCCGGATGCGGCGTGAACGCCCTATCCGGCCTACGGTTATGTTCTGGCTCGTTGGCCTTTGGCAACGATTATCATATGAGATTGGGGCAATTACGCGCCCTCGTCAAATCATTGCGCTTTTTCTTTACGCGGTTGGCGCAACACTTCGTTGATTTGCGGATCGTCCAGCGGACCCGAAATGTGATAGCGCAAAATGGAGACTTTGCTCCACAGCGGCCCCAGCACTTTACTGGCGGCAAATACTGCCGCGCCAACAATGGGGTTAACCGCAAAAGCCGCAGCCACGCCCACCGTCGCAGAAATCTCTGGTGCGACAACCGCTTCCATATTCAGGTCGCGACGTACCAGATTTACCGACCCTTTCATGGCGATATCCGCCTCCAGGCCATCCACCAACGTGTCGTCGGTGTGCATAACGCCGTCTTTAATCCACGCGGTGCTGCGAATGGAGTCAAAATAGAACCCTTCGCCAAAAGTGTCTCTGAAATCAAAACGCAGCTTACGCATCAGGGCATCTACGCTCAATAAGCGCAGCAATTGCCCGGCATGTCCGGTATTGATTTCGGTAATTTCGCCTTTACCCAGTTGAGTATGAATGATGCCATTCAACGTCGCCTCATCTGGCTGCCACGGTGCTTTGCGCCAGTGTAAATCGTAATCCACATTAAATGACGACTGGCGTATGGGCGTCGTGACACCAAAAAATTCTGCGGCGGCATCAATTTTCTGCCCGCGCAGTTTTCCTTTCAGCGAGGTACGTTCATTCCCCGGATTGTTAATCCATTCACCATCGGCAGTGAGCCGCGAAAAACCAGTATCAATCAGTCCATTAGTAAGCGTTAATGTATTGCCAGAAATGGTGATATCACTGTCAATGCGCCCGAATTTTTGCCCCCAGAACCAGCACTCTGCGCATCGTATTTGGGCGTCCGGCCAGCCACGGAAGTTAATGCGTTCCGTTGTCGGGAAAGGTGATGACTGTGTTGAATCACCACGAGTTTTCGCCACGCTCGGGTTGTAATAAAGATATTTGATATTCGCCAGCCACGGCGCGTTATTACGCATCGCCAGCGTGGCGTTGATTTCACGCCCTTGCGCCTCAACCTGGGTGCCATTTGCCGTCGGTTGCGAAACAATACTCAGGTTATTCCATTGCTGATTTCCCAGCGACAACATAGGCGTACGTAACGTTATGTGTTGTGGGAAACTCGCTGCACCACCGACACTCTCCGCCGCACCTTTCTGAAACAGGGCCAGCCACTCGGCACCATTCATCGGCGGCATATTGAGTTCAACGCCACTTTGTTCCGGCAACGGCGGGAGCGTTTTACTGTCTGCCGCCCAAATAGCACGGTCGAGCGTGAGCTTTTGACCGAGCAACCAGCGGCTATTGAAATGATTATCCGCACCAGCCTGTCCGGTTAATTCAAAGCTGTTGAGATTGCCATCAACCTTAACGTTTACCGCTAGTGGTTCACCCGCAGGTTTGGCTAACGGTGAAGGTAAGTGACTGCTCACATTCTTTAGATCGCCGTTCAGCTCTACGTTATAGGTCGCACCAGCATGATAAGGCAGATCAATGCCCACTTTACCATCCCACGCCACGCTGCCACTCAATGCTTCGTTCACCGCTTCAGGCAGAACGCCGGTTTTCGCCGGTTGCCAGTTACCGTTGAGGTTTACCGCTACCTGGTAGGCTTTTGCCCCTTCTTTGGTGGAAAAATCCACGTTCAACGGCTGATTAAACCAGCTTGCTGTCAGCGGTTCACTTTGCAGATCGCCATTGATAAAGCTGAATTTACCGCTCAAATTTTTCAGGGTGCTGTCGAGTGGTTTGATAAACAGACTGTTATTACGCAGCGTCACTTCACCTTTCGCGGTTACCAGCTCGCCGTTCAGCGGGATATCAAGATGTAAGCGAGCATTCACATCGCCATCGAGCTGGAGTTCTTGCAGGGTCGCACCCAGAGAATCTTTCAGCGGTGTCTCATCAAAGTAAGGGCCAACGGCTTTACCCGGACCTTTAATGTCAGCGTCAATCAGCAGTTTTTCTTTCGAGTAGTCAGGGATCACTGCGGTGAGATTACTCGCGCGCACGCCGCCCAGATTAACGCCATCGGTTTTCATCCATAAACCGTCGTTAATAAAGTCCAGTTCAATATCAAGGTTAGTTAATGCAGGCCAGTCCGGCTGGAAGGCAAACTTCGCGTTGCGCAGCGGCACCAGCACTTCAAACTGACCTTCGTTGTGTTTATAGGGGAAGAGTTGCGGATTGCCACCATAAACCAGCGTCGCGTTATCCGCTTCACCGCCCTGAATCGCGCCACTTAAGTAATCAACCAGGTCTTTACCCATCAAGTTTTCCGGGAAATAGCGCCAGGCTTGTGAACCATCATCGGTACTGATGCCAGCCAGAATACCCAGCCAGGGTTCATCGTTAGCAGGTTGCAGGTAACGAAAACCGCCGCGCGCATGGACGGCTTTGGCTTTAACGTCAATATTACGCCCATCCAGCTGGAAACCTTTGTCATTGTTCAGCCAGCTTATAGTTGCCTGGCCGTCGGCGATTTCCAGTGGCGCACGGAATACCGTTTCGTAAGGCATCTTTGCCTGCTTCATCGACGCGGTAAGCAAACCATTTTCAACGCTGCCGGAAAGCGTCCCGGAGAAGTGTTCCGCACCCGGTAATAATTTCCATTGCTTCCAGGCCAGATCGCTCCACGATGCCTGAAAACGGGTCTTGTCTGCCGCCTGAAGCGGGATATCCAGCGCCAGCGTGTTAATCTTGCCGCTCGGTTGTGTGGAGCGCCAAACATCACCCAGTGCAGGTGAAAGTTTCGCGGCCAGCGGGCGTATGCCCTCCAGGCCTGCCAGCTCCAGATTACTGGCGCGAATCCGGAGTTCGTCACTGCGTTTATTGTCTTTGCCGCCAACGTCCTGTTCCGGTATCCAGGCCAGCGTCAATGCTCCGCTCGGCCAGGGTTTGCCGTCCATCGTGATCCGTGTATCGGGAATAGAGAACTGCCATCCCGGATTTTCACGCGTAATATGCGCGGTCAGATTATCCACCGACAGCGTATGCGTTTCCTTCTCGCCCAACCAGCTGGCACCGCCCTGTTTCAGCCAGACGTCGCCACCGGTTACATCGCCTTTATCGATCGTCATCCAGCCTTCAAGGGAGAACTGCGCCGTTTCCAGCGCAATATTGTCCTGCATCCATTTACCGAGCCACGGCTTCAGGTCGATGTCATCCGCCTGGAGCCAGACGCGACCATTGCTTAACAACCCCTCATCATCACGCAAATCCATGCGCACCTGCATCACGCCGTGCTGTCCGGTAAGGCTGGAGAGGCTTACCAGGCCTTCTGCACGGTGTCGACGTGGATCGTTCAGCCAGGTGAGTTGTGGGATCGCCAGCTCGGCGCGCTGACCGGATGGCGTCAGGAAACTGACTTCACTGTCGCGGAGATCAAAATGGTCGAACTGACGAAGAAACAGATCGCTGATGTGACTGGCTTCCAGGCTATCATTACCACCACCGCTGGTGATAGGAGTGTTGGTGCGAAAGCGCAGCTGCCAGAAAGTGAGATCACGAAATTGCCAGCGCATATGTAACAGGCTTTGCCAGACATCCAGCGCCAGAGTAACGCGTTTAACCGAAAATTCGCCGCCATCTTTTAGTTCTGCACGGATGTCGTGCGCTTCAAGCGTCGGGCCAAAATTCTGCCAGCTGGCTGAGAGCTGACTGGCTTCTACCGGCATGCCAGTCGCGGATTCTATTTTGTTGAGGATTTCCGGACGCCAGGCGTCAAGATGCGGTAAAGCAATACGCAGGCCGCTAACCAGCAGGGCAGCGATCACAACGAGCGCGGCTCCAGTAAGCAGTAAAATCCCCGGCAATCGCCTCACCCGTCACTCCTTGTCTGCTAAAAATGTGACTCAAAAACCCTTTGCCGGATGGCGGCCCAGCATCTGTTTACATCATTACGACGTCAAACTGCTCCTGGTTATAGAGCGGTTCAATTTGTACTTTAACCTGTTTGCCAACGAAAATTTCCACTTCCGCCAGCGAGTGTGACTCTTCGCCTTTCAAGGCTTCGGCTACTGCCGGAGAAGCATAGACCAGGAAACGGTCGGAATCGTAAGCATGGTGTACACGAACAATCTCGCGCATGATTTCATAGCATACCGTTTCCACGGTTTTCACCGTTCCGCGACCGTGGCAGGTTGGGCATTCGTTACATAGTACGTGCTCAATGCTTTCGCGGGTGCGTTTACGCGTCATCTCCACCAGCCCCAGCGCCGAAAAACCATTAACGCTGGTTTTCACCCGGTCTTTGCTCAACGCCTGCTCCAGCGAATGCAACACGCGGCGACGGTGATCTTCATTATTCATGTCGATGAAATCAATAATGATAATCCCGCCCAGATTGCGCAACCGTAACTGGCGAGCGATAGCCTGCGTCGCTTCAATATTGGTATTGAAAATGGTGTCGTCCAGATTGCGATGACCGACAAACGCTCCGGTATTGATGTCCACGGTGGTCATCGCTTCGGTCTGGTCGATAATCAGATAACCACCGGATTTCAGTTCAACTTTGCGTTCCAGCGCTCGCTGGATTTCGTTTTCGACATCAAAGAGATCGAAAATCGGTTGGCGTCCGGTGTAATGCTCCAGCTTGCTGGTCATCTCGGGAATGTACTCCGAGGTAAACTCCAGCAATGCTTCGTAAGTCAGGCGTGAGTCAACGCGAATGCGATCCAGTTCGGCGTCGGCGAAATCACGCAGAACACGCTGCGCCAGCGCCAGTTCGCCGTACAGCTGATAACGAGTCTGCGGGCGCTTTTTACGCTCCATCACTTTGGTCCAGACGCGTTTCAGATAAGCGGCATCGGAGGCCAGTTCAGCCTCGCCAACCCCTTCCGCTGCGGTACGGATGATAAACCCGCCCTGCTCGTCGCAATACTCTGCGACCACTTTTTTCAGGCGTTCACGTTCTGATTCGCTTTCAATACGTTGGGAAACCCCAACGTGAGAAGCCCCTGGCATAAACACCAGATAGCGAGAAGGCAGCGTGATATCGGTAGTCAGGCGCGCACCTTTAGTGCCAAGCGGATCTTTCACCACCTGCACCATCAGATCTTGCCCCTGACGGACCAGTTCCGAGATGTCGCGCACCGTGAATTGCTTTTGTTCTTCACCCGCCACACATTCAGTGTGCGGCATGATATCGGATGCATGAAGAAACGCGGCTTTATCCAGCCCAATATCTACAAAAGCCGCCTGCATACCCGGAAGTACACGACTTACACGACCCTTGTAGATATTGCCTACTATTCCGCGTCGCGCCTCACGTTCAATATGAATTTCCTGCAGAATACCGCCATCAATATACGCCACTCGCGTTTCCGAAGGCGTTACGTTTACCAACAATTCAGCCGTCATGTTTATCCCTTTTCTCACGCAGTGCGTTAAAATTACTTAATAATTCATACGTTTCAACCAGCGGTAAGCCGACTACGGCGTGATAGCTGCCATTTATCTTCCTGACAAAACAGCCACCCAGCCCCTGAATACCGTATGCACCTGCTTTATCTAACGGTTCACCGCTGGCGACATAGCCCGCGATGTCTTCGTCTGTTAACGTTCTGAAAGTCACATCGGTGACCACCAGGCAATCGAGAATGTGCTGACTGTCGGCCAACGCCACTGCCGTCATCACCTGATGGGTCTGCCCCGATAATTTGCGCAACATCTGCGCCGCATGTTCTGCGTCGCGCGGTTTCTCCAGCACTTCTCCATTCAGGATAACGATAGTATCCGCACCCAGCACCGGGAGATCCTGCGCCGTGTGCGTGACACCCGCCTGTGCTTTCTCGCGCGCCAGACGCACAACATATTGCTGCGCGCTCTCCTGCGGCTGACGCTGCTCCTCAATGCCCGTAACAATACGTTCAAAGGTCACGCCAAGTTGCGCAAGTAACTCCTGACGACGCGGAGAACCGGAAGCTAAATACAGAGAAGTCATAGAAACCTTTATTGCACTGCAAACTGCTGACGGACTTTACGCATCAGCAAGAAAATCCACGGCCAGAGCACTCCATTGACTACACTACTCCAGAACACTTCCGGTCTGAAAGAGACGTTAATCACTAAAAACTCTGCCCAGAAAACAATAATATCCACCACCAGCGAAAGCAACATGACGACCAGCGCCTGCTGCCATAATGCGAGGTTGCGGAAAAGCTGATATTTCAGCGCCACCAGGTAAGCAATGATGCTCATCGCCAATACGCGTACGCCAAGTGTCGAGCCGCTGATCAGATCCAGTATGGCACCCATCACAAAACCTGTGCCCACATTTACGCGATGAGGCAAGGCCAGGATCCAATACAACAAGATGAGTAACACCCAGTTTGGCCGGAAAACAATCAGGTTATCCGGCCAGGGCATGATTTGCAGCAACAGCGCAATGAGGAAAGAGAGCCAGATTACCCAGCGTCCCTGGCTACGATAGCTCGCCACTATTGCCCTCCCGGCGCACGCGCAGGCGGTTGAGCACCACTTTGCGGCGGCGTAGCCCTTTGTGGAGAGCGATTAGCAGCGGGCTGTGTCGGCGCAGCAGGCGCAGTAGCTGTATTTCCTGTCGCCGGTTGCTGCGGAGTCGGCTGAGCGATCCCCGTTGCCGGTTCAGGTAACTTTGGCCCCATCGCGTCTGGCGAAGGCAATACCTGCGGCATCATCTGCATCAGACGTTCATTAGCAACACGATGCACCTCTTCCGGCGTCATCGGGTTAGCGCCGTTACGATCCGCGCCCCACAGCAGCAGCAGATAACGCAAACGTTGCAGCCCTGCAGTCGGACGCGCCTGAATCACAGTATAAGCGCGCTGGGTATCGAGTTTTACGGAAGAGACAACCGCGACCGGATAGCCTTCCGGGAAACGACCGCCCAGACCGGAAGTCACCAGCACATCACCAACACGAATATCCGTATTCGCTGGCAGATGCTCAAGCTGCAAATCATCCGTACAACCGTTACCGGCTGCAATCACGCGGATATCGTTGCGCAGCACCTGGATTGGCAGCGCGTGGGTCGCATCACAAATCAGCAGCACGCGACTGGTCAGTTTAGCGACGGCCACCACCTGACCAACAACACCTTTGTCGCTGATGACCGGCTGGCCTTCATAAACGCCATTAACGCTACCTTTATCGATAACAACTTGATCGCTATAAGGATCGTTAACCGTGGAGATAACCTGAGTCACCATTTTCTGCTCATCCTGACGCAGCGGGGAACCCAGCAGTTCGCGCAGACGCGCGTTCTCCTGTTTGTATTGTCCAAGCATCAGCAGTTCACTGTTTTTCAGCAACAGTTCCTGACGTAACGCCCGGTTTTCAAGTTCTAGTTGGTCACGCGAGGCCAGCGTCTGCGATACGCCATCCAGCAATTCACGAGGAGCATTGGAAACAAAGTAGAAAGGACTGACGGCGGTATCCATATAAGTACGGATTTGACTGAACGTCCCCAGGCGGCTGTCGGCAATAATAATGCCGAGCGCCACCAGCACCGCCAGAATAAGGCGAATCTGTAGCGACGGGCCACGGCTAAAAATTGGCTTCATAAGTTATGCGTATTCTCGTATCAGACCAGGCAGGGTAAACAGACATTTCCCCTGCCTGCATCCGATTACTCTTCGCTGAACAGGTCGCCGCCGTGCATGTCGATCATTTCCAGCGCTTTGCCGCCACCGCGCGCCACACAGGTCAGCGGGTCTTCAGCAACAACGACTGGAATGCCGGTTTCTTCCATTAACAAACGGTCAAGGTTACGCAGCAGTGCGCCACCACCGGTGAGCACCATGCCGCGCTCGGAGATGTCGGAAGCCAGTTCCGGCGGGCACTGTTCCAGTGCAACCATTACCGCGCTCACAATACCGGTCAGCGGTTCCTGCAGTGCTTCGAGGATTTCGTTGGAGTTCAGGGTAAAACCGCGTGGAACACCTTCTGCCAGGTTACGGCCACGAACTTCGATTTCACGGACTTCATCGCCCGGATAAGCCGAACCGATTTCGTGCTTGATACGTTCTGCGGTGGCTTCACCGATCAGAGAACCGTAATTACGACGCACATAGTTGATGATAGCTTCGTCGAAACGGTCACCACCAATGCGCACGGAAGAGGAGTAAACCACGCCGTTCAAGGAGATAACAGCAACTTCAGTGGTACCACCACCGATATCAACCACCATAGAACCGGTCGCTTCAGAAACCGGCAGGCCAGCACCAATTGCGGCAGCCATCGGTTCTTCAATCAGGAAGACTTCACGGGCACCAGCGCCCTGCGCGGATTCACGAATTGCGCGGCGTTCAACCTGGGTCGCGCCAACCGGCACACAAACCAGAACGCGCGGGCTTGGACGCATAAAGCTGTTGCTGTGCACTTGTTTGATGAAGTGCTGGAGCATTTTTTCAGTCACGAAGAAGTCGGCGATAACGCCGTCTTTCATTGGGCGAATGGCAGCAATATTGCCCGGCGTACGGCCCAGCATCTGCTTCGCGTCATGACCTACTGCAGCTACGCTTTTCGGTGAACCGGCACGATCCTGACGAATGGCCACCACGGAAGGCTCATTCAATACGATGCCTTGTCCTTTTACATAAATGAGGGTATTCGCAGTACCCAGGTCAATGGACAAGTCATTGGAAAACATGCCACGAAATTTTTTCAACATACTAAGGGATAATCCTGAAAGCTGGGGCGGAAAAGAAAATCCGCTTACTTTACCAACCACACGCAGCAGCGACAAGGCGCAAAAATCATCTGCTACGGTGAAAATTAGTGCAGTTCGTTTCCTTTGTTACAAATCTCTGCCTGAGTCCAGAAAGGCTTAATGCATCAGCAGCATTCCTCGCCTGTTTGCAACCGCGTAAGGTCATTCATCTGCATATGTGCTGCAACAATCTGGCGAGCAGACAAGCACACTCCCATGAGACGCAGCGCGCGTTATTCTACGTGAAAACGGATTAAACGGCAGGTTAAACCGAGTATCTTTGTGAATATTTTTTCACGTTAGTATCAAGTGGCTGTGAGGACGCGAAAAAATCCCCTTGCCCACCTGTAACACCGCGCTGAATCAGGGTCTGCCACTCGCTTCGCGAACGCACGCCGGTGGCGTAAACCTGGGTGCTGGTCCCGGAGCAGGCTTCCACCAGGCTTTGAACCAGCAGCTGGTTCTCCGTTCGCTTCTCAATGTTTCTGACCAGCCCCGGATGGAGCTTGAGTAACTCAACATTAAGTTCTTTGATCCAACTGGTGCTTACCAGCGTCAAACCAGCCTGGTTGACGGCTACCCGTACCCCTAAAGCATTCACTAAACGAATAACAGGTTGTAAGCGACTGATATGTTGACCTACATCGGCCTCTGCAAGTTCAATAATTATGCGTTTTCGTTGCGATCTTTCACATTGCATTAACGTATCTCGCAGCCAATGCTGAAAACGCGGGCGAATCAGCGACTCAACGGTAACCTGAATCGCCAGATTTTCCTCCGGCCAGTAATGCAATAGTGGAATCAGACGGCTGATTTGCAGGCGGTCATACTCTTCCGATAAGCCAAACTGCAAGACCATCGGCATATACTCCGCCGAGCTAACCTCTTCGTTACCATCGAAGATGCGGCACATGAGTTCGCGATGATGAACCTGACCTTCGCGAGTAACCGCCGGTTTTTGATAAAGGCGCGGGCCGCCGCGACTCAGCATTTGCTCGATAAGCGTACGCCAGCGAACATTACCGCGTCCTTTTTCAGGCAACGAGTCATCGTAAATAGCCCAGCTATTGCCGCCCTGCAATCCCGCATTACGCGTGGCAGACTCTGCATGTTCCATTACCTGCTCGGTATCCTGACCACTACGCCAGGCACAGATACCAATGTGGATCATATCGTCGCGATCGAGCATTTTATTGTTCGGCAAGGTATCGACGGCTTTGATTAACTGACTGGCTATGCTCTCAGCCTCTTTTAACGTCCGGTGCGGCAACAGCGCAGCAAAATCACTGCGGTGGTAACGCGCCAGCAGTGCGCCAGGATAGCGCATCATAAATGTCGACAGCAGATTCGTCAGAGTGAAGAACTGTTCTTCAACCTGGCTGTGCCCCCAGGTATCGCTCAACATATTGAAATCCGGTAGACGAATCATCATCACGATCCCGTGGGTACCTACTTTCTCCTGATCTTCCAGTAACGTTGCTAACTGATTATCGAAGAAGAGTCGGTTATTGAGGCCGGTTTTCATGTCCTGGGCGGCATAAGAGCGGATCAGCGTATCAAGACGGCTGTGTTGTTCGCGTGCGTTCTGAATTTCACGAAGCAGCGTATCCAGCGCACTGCTGGTTCTGGGCGGCCATTCATAGATGGTTCCCAACACATTAGAGCCACGCTCACCGTTTAAGATACGAGTAGCCCGGGTTTCCAGCAATTCTTGCCCGGCAAGTTGCCGTTGTAACCAGCGTACCGCCAGGAAGAGCATAAGAATGATAAAGCCAATCGCCCCCGTGAGCGGCGCGGTGGTCATCAACGAATGGAAATAGTTGCCCATCGGATCCTGATAAACCAGACGCAGCGACATCCCCGGATGCTTTATCAACGGAACGCTCAGTTCGCGAAACAGATCGCTGGTGCCAACCGGACGATAACTTCCATTTCTGGCGAGGGTATAAACCTGTTTATCACCATGCAGCAGGTCTACACGAACGATATCTGCCGACATCATTAATTCGGTAATTTGTGGCCTTAATGCGCTGAAGTCATTCGACACAAGGTGGGTATCAATTGCCGTCGCCACCGCCTGAACGCGATGACTAAACTTATACTGAATTGCATTGTAGAAACTTAGCGAACAGCCCAGCAAAGTCACAAAAATTGTTAACCCGGTGAGCAGCGTAACAAAGGCCGAAAATTTCGTCGTTAATCTCATCCTTGTGTTAACTCCGATAGTGAGGAAGCGGGCATACTAGCAAATCAGATTTATCTCGCAATTTATTGCGCTTCATCGGCTTTGCTTTTCCATTAGCGAGTATAGTCTTCAGAAATTATTTTCCAATCCATCATGCACATGAGGACCACTTATGCAGGCGTTACTTTTAGAACAGCAGGACGGCAAAACTCTCGCATCGGTACAGACTCTGGACGAAAGTCGCCTGCCGGAGGGCGATGTCACGGTTGATGTTCACTGGTCGAGCCTGAACTACAAAGATGCGCTGGCAATTACCGGTAAGGGAAAAATCATCCGTAATTTTCCGATGATTCCTGGGATCGATTTTGCCGGAACTGTACGCACCAGCGAAGATCCGCGTTTTCATGCCGGTCAGGAGGTATTACTCACTGGCTGGGGCGTTGGTGAAAACCACTGGGGTGGGCTGGCGGAGCAGGCGCGAGTGAAAGGTGACTGGCTGGTTGCCATGCCGCAAGGGCTGGACGCGCGTAAAGCAATGATTATCGGTACTGCCGGTTTTACCGCCATGCTGTGTGTGATGGCGCTGGAAGATGCCGGTGTTCGCCCGCAGGACGGCGAGATTGTCGTAACGGGTGCCAGTGGTGGCGTCGGCAGTACCGCCGTGGCGCTGCTGCATAAATTGAGTTATCAGGTCGTTGCCGTTTCCGGTCGCGAAAGTACCCATGAATATCTGAAAAGTTTAGGTGCCAGCCGTATTCTCCCTCGCGATGAGTTTGCCGAATCCCGTCCTCTGGAAAAACAACTCTGGGCTGGGGCAATTGACACCGTTGGCGACAAAGTGCTGGCGAAAGTGCTGGCGCAAATGAATTACGGCGGCTGCGTGGCGGCCTGTGGTCTGGCGGGTGGTTTTACTCTGCCAACCACGGTCATGCCATTTATTCTGCGTAATGTCCGTTTACAGGGGGTGGATTCAGTGATGACGCCACCAGCACGCCGCGCACAAGCCTGGCAGCGATTGGTCGCCGATTTACCGGAATCATTCTATACCCAGGCGGCAAAAGAGATATCTCTGGCAGAGGCACCGAAGTTTGCCGAGGCCATCATTAATAACCAGATCCAGGGGCGCACGCTGGTGAAGGTTAACTAACCATTTAGCAAGGATTAATAAGAGAGGGAACTCATTTTGAAACCATTATTCAATCGGTTAACGGGAAAAGCGGTTAGCCGGACAGCTTTCGTCGAACATCTTGGTCATGAAGTTGTACAACATCATCCAAACTGGAAAGTCATGATTTCGACTGACCATAAATTGATGCGCACTGTTACTCCACTAAACAGCCATTATTGATACGCCTCCGTCGCCTGTTAGGTTTATGGTGCTTTGCCTGGGCGACGCTACGCTTAACCTGTTACTGATTTCTGGTACCATGGGGTGAATAATCTGATTTTATTTGCCTACAAATTAACCACTCGAACGTATTTGATGCTGAGCATTGTCAGACGGTTGATTTTGCGTGCTTTAGCATTCACATCTATCCAGACGATGAAGTGAAAATTGCGTAATCCCCAGCAACCGCTGCGTAATGTCGTCTATCTTGTCGCGATCCTGGCATCCCTACATTATTTGTGGTCTGTGAAGATTATCTCATTGCAGCCCCTCATCTTCGCAGGGCTGGCTTTACAGCTTTTAGCCTTACGTTATAAGAAGTTCCGTCGATGATGGCGCTAATTTCGTGAATTGTGCGGCTTGTTGCAAATTACACGGTGTTGAAGGTTATTTACATGTTAGCTGTTGATTATCTTCCCTGATAAGACCAGTATTTAGCTGCCAATTGCTACGAAATCGTTATAATGTGCGACCTCGTCCTCCCTGACGCAGTTTTTGCGCTGCGGAAAAGGTGACATTGGCGCAACGAAGGTATATTTTGTTTTTTGCCGGAGGATAGCAGCAGATCGCTGCACAATGTCCGTCAAGTCTAACATTGACACTCTGGGGCAAAATAGACCGGCGTCCCGGCCTGCTGGAATTTATCGCTATGCATACAGCTGTCGGGGCATACGCTTTACAGACGGCGGTGAAACGCCTGTCACAATCACACTAAACAAAGAGTACGGAACCCACTCATGGATATTCGTAAGATTAAAAAACTGATCGAGCTGGTTGAAGAATCAGGCATCTCCGAACTGGAAATTTCTGAAGGCGAAGAGTCAGTACGCATTAGCCGTGCAGCTCCTGCCGCAAGTTTCCCTGTGATGCAACAAGCTTACGCTGCACCAATGATGCAGCAGCCAGCTCAATCTAACGCAGCCGCTCCGGCGACCGTTCCTTCAATGGAAGCGCCAGCAGCAGCGGAAATCAGTGGTCACATCGTACGTTCCCCGATGGTTGGTACTTTCTACCGCACCCCAAGCCCGGACGCGAAAGCGTTCATCGAAGTGGGTCAGAAAGTCAACGTGGGCGATACCCTGTGCATCGTTGAAGCCATGAAAATGATGAACCAGATCGAAGCGGACAAATCCGGTACCGTGAAAGCAATTCTGGTCGAAAGTGGACAACCGGTAGAATTTGACGAGCCGCTGGTCGTCATCGAGTAACGAGGCGAACATGCTGGATAAAATTGTTATTGCCAACCGCGGCGAGATTGCATTGCGTATTCTTCGTGCCTGTAAAGAACTGGGCATCAAGACTGTCGCTGTGCACTCCAGCGCGGATCGCGATCTAAAACACGTATTACTGGCAGATGAAACGGTCTGTATCGGCCCTGCTCCATCAGTAAAAAGTTATCTGAACATCCCGGCAATCATCAGCGCCGCTGAAATCACCGGCGCAGTAGCAATCCATCCGGGCTACGGCTTCCTCTCCGAAAACGCCAACTTTGCCGAGCAGGTTGAGCGCTCCGGCTTTATCTTCATCGGCCCGAAAGCAGAAACCATTCGCCTGATGGGCGACAAAGTATCCGCAATCGCGGCGATGAAAAAAGCGGGCGTTCCTTGCGTACCGGGTTCTGACGGCCCGCTGGGCGACGATATGGATAAAAACCGCGCCATTGCTAAACGCATTGGTTATCCGGTAATTATCAAAGCCTCCGGCGGCGGCGGCGGTCGCGGTATGCGCGTAGTGCGCGGCGACGCTGAACTGGCACAATCCATCTCCATGACCCGTGCGGAAGCGAAAGCTGCTTTCAGCAACGATATGGTTTACATGGAGAAATACCTGGAAAATCCTCGCCACGTCGAGATTCAGGTACTGGCTGACGGTCAGGGCAACGCTATCTATCTGGCGGAACGTGACTGCTCCATGCAGCGCCGCCACCAGAAAGTGGTCGAAGAAGCACCAGCACCGGGCATTACCCCGGAACTGCGTCGCTACATCGGCGAACGTTGCGCTAAAGCGTGTGTTGATATCGGCTATCGCGGTGCAGGTACTTTCGAGTTCCTGTTCGAAAACGGCGAGTTCTATTTCATCGAAATGAACACCCGTATTCAGGTAGAACACCCGGTTACTGAAATGATCACCGGCGTTGACCTGATCAAAGAACAGCTGCGTATCGCTGCCGGTCAACCGCTGTCGATAAAGCAAGAAGAAGTTCACGTTCGCGGCCATGCGGTGGAATGTCGTATCAACGCCGAAGATCCGAACACCTTCCTGCCAAGTCCGGGCAAAATCACCCGTTTCCACGCACCTGGCGGTTTTGGCGTACGTTGGGAGTCTCATATCTACGCGGGCTACACCGTACCGCCGTACTATGACTCAATGATCGGTAAGCTGATTTGCTACGGTGAAAACCGTGACGTGGCGATTGCCCGCATGAAGAATGCGCTGCAGGAGCTGATCATCGACGGTATCAAAACCAACGTTGATCTGCAGATCCGCATCATGAATGACGAGAACTTCCAGCATGGTGGCACTAACATCCACTATCTGGAGAAAAAACTCGGTCTTCAGGAAAAATAAGACTGCAAAAGCGTCAAAAGGCCGGATTTTCCGGCCTTTTTTATTACTGGGGATCGACAACCCCCATAAGGTACAATCCCCGCTTTCTTCACCCATCAGGGACAAAAAATGGACACTCGTTTTGTTCAGGCCCATAAAGAGGCGCGCTGGGCGCTGGGGCTGACCCTTTTGTATCTGGCGGTATGGTTAGTAGCCGCTTACTTACCTGGCGTTGCCCCCGGTTTTACCGGCTTTCCGCGCTGGTTTGAGATGGCCTGCATCCTGACGCCGCTGCTATTTATTGGACTGTGCTGGGCGATGGTGAAATTTATCTATCGCGATATCCCACTGGAGGATGACGATGCAGCTTGAAGTGATTCTACCGCTGGTCGCCTATCTGGTGGTGGTGTTCGGTATCTCTGTTTATGCGATGCGTAAACGGAGCACCGGCACCTTCCTTAATGAGTATTTCCTCGGCAGCCGCTCTATGGGCGGTATTGTGCTGGCGATGACGCTCACCGCGACCTATATCAGTGCCAGTTCGTTTATCGGCGGGCCTGGAGCTGCTTATAAATACGGCCTGGGTTGGGTATTACTGGCGATGATTCAGCTTCCTGCGGTCTGGCTTTCGCTTGGTATTCTCGGCAAGAAGTTCGCGATTCTTGCGCGCCGCTACAATGCGGTGACACTGAACGACATGCTGTTTGCCCGCTACCAGAGTCGTCTTTTGGTGTGGCTGGCGAGTTTGAGTTTGCTGGTCGCGTTTATTGGCGCGATGACCGTGCAGTTTATCGGCGGCGCGCGCCTGCTGGAAACCGCGGCGGGTATTCCTTATGAAACCGGGCTGCTGATTTTCGGTATCAGCATTGCGTTGTATACCGCCTTTGGTGGCTTTCGCGCCAGCGTGCTGAACGACACTATGCAAGGGCTGGTGATGCTGATTGGCACCATTGTGCTGCTTATTGGCGTGGTACATGCCGCAGGTGGCTTAAGCAACGCAGTAGAGACGTTGCAAACCATCGATCCGCAACTGGTTACGCCACAAGGCGCTGACGATATTCTGTCGCCTGCCTTTATGACGTCGTTCTGGGTACTGGTGTGCTTTGGCGTGATTGGCCTGCCGCATACTGCGGTGCGCTGTATCTCTTATAAAGACAGCAAAGCCGTACATCGGGGGATCATCATCGGTACGATTGTGGTCGCAATCCTGATGTTCGGTATGCACCTGGCCGGAGCGTTAGGTCGGGCGGTGATCCCCGATCTCACCGTACCGGACCTGGTGATCCCGACGTTAATGGTAAAAGTGTTGCCACCGTTTGCTGCCGGGATCTTCCTGGCTGCACCTATGGCTGCGATCATGTCGACGATCAATGCCCAGTTGCTGCAAAGTTCCGCTACGATCATTAAAGATCTCTATCTGAATATCCGTCCGGATCAAATGCAAAATGAGACGCGTCTGAAGCGGATGTCGGCGGTAATTACGTTAGTTCTCGGTGCGTTGCTGCTGCTTGCCGCCTGGAAGCCGCCAGAAATGATCATCTGGCTGAATTTGCTGGCCTTCGGTGGGCTGGAAGCCGTTTTCCTGTGGCCGCTGGTGCTGGGTCTTTACTGGGAACGCGCCAACGCCAAAGGCGCGCTAAGTGCGATGATCGTTGGCGGCGTACTGTATGCCGTACTCGCGACGCTGAATATTCAGTACCTGGGCTTCCACCCTATCGTGCCCTCGTTACTACTAAGTTTGCTGGCTTTCCTGGTCGGAAACCGTTTCGGTACACCCGTCCCGCAAGCTACCGTTTTGACTACTGATAAATAAAGAGTTTTGCCATGCCTTGGATCCAACTGAAACTGAACACTACCGGCGCGAACGCGGAAGATCTTAGCGATGCGCTGATGGAAGCGGGTGCCGTTTCTATCACTTTTCAGGATACCCACGATACGCCTGTATTTGAGCCGCTGCCGGGCGAAACGCGCCTGTGGGGCGACACCGATGTGATTGGTCTGTTCGATGCTGAAACCGATATGAACGACGTGGTGGCGATTCTGGAAAACCATCCGCTGCTCGGCGCAGGCTTCGCGCATAAAATCGAACAACTGGAAGATAAAGACTGGGAGCGCGAATGGATGGATAATTTCCACCCGATGCGCTTTGGTGAACGACTGTGGATCTGCCCAAGCTGGCGTGATGTGCCGGACGAAAACGCCGTCAACGTGATGTTAGACCCTGGGCTGGCGTTTGGTACGGGTACCCATCCAACTACCTCTCTGTGCCTGCAATGGCTCGACAGCCTCGATTTAACCGATAAAACAGTCATCGACTTTGGCTGTGGTTCCGGCATTCTGGCTATCGCGGCGCTGAAACTGGGTGCAGCAAAAGCCATTGGTATTGATATCGATCCGCAGGCGATCCAGGCCAGCCACGATAACGCCGAACGTAATGGCGTTTCTGATCGTCTGGAACTCTACTTACCGAAAGATCAGCCAGAAGAAATGAAAGCCGACGTGGTGGTCGCTAACATCCTTGCAGGCCCATTACGTGAACTGGCACCGTTAATCAGCGTCCTGCCAGTTTCAGGCGGTTTGCTGGGCCTTTCCGGTATTCTGGCAAGCCAGGCAGAGAGCGTTTGCGAAGCTTATGCCGACAGCTTCGCTCTGGACCCGGTCGTGGAAAAAGAAGAGTGGTGCCGCATTACCGGTCGTAAGAATTAACCTTCGCATCGCCGTATGGCGACGCAGAGCGAAGTGCGAGCGATGTCACAAAAGGCACGTTAATTTGCCGATTATTTACGCAAATTTGCGTGCCAAAATTTTCATTCATAAAGAAAAATTGAGAACTTACTCAAATTTCTTTGAGTGTAAATTTTAGTCAACATTTTCTAATATGATGATTTTTATGAGTAATTATCGCGCCACGCTCATTTTAAATGCAATTCTTTGATCCATCTCAGAGGATTGGTCAAAGTTTGGCCTTTCATCTCGTGCAAAAAATGCGTAATATACGCCGCCTTGCAGTCACAGTATGGTCATTTCTTAACTCATGCGCATCGGACAATATCAGCTCAGAAATCGCCTGATCGCAGCGCCCATGGCTGGCATTACAGACAGACCTTTTCGGACGTTGTGCTACGAGATGGGAGCCGGATTGACAGTATCCGAGATGATGTCTTCTAACCCACAGGTTTGGGAAAGCGACAAATCTCGTTTACGGATGGTGCACATTGATGAACCCGGTATTCGCACCGTGCAAATTGCTGGTAGCGATCCGAAAGAAATGGCAGATGCAGCACGTATTAACGTGGAAAGCGGTGCCCAGATTATTGATATCAATATGGGTTGCCCGGCTAAAAAAGTGAATCGCAAGCTCGCAGGTTCAGCCCTCTTGCAGTACCCGGATGTCGTTAAATCGATCCTTACCGAGGTCGTCAATGCAGTGGACGTTCCTGTTACCCTGAAAATTCGCACTGGCTGGGCACCGGAACACCGTAACTGCGAAGAGATTGCCCAACTGGCTGAAGACTGTGGCATTCAGGCTCTGACCATTCATGGCCGTACACGCGCCTGTTTGTTCAATGGAGAAGCTGAGTACGACAGTATTCGGGCAGTTAAGCAGAAAGTTTCCATTCCGGTTATCGCGAATGGCGACATTACTGACCCGCTTAAAGCCAGAGCTGTGCTCGACTATACAGGGGCGGATGCCCTGATGATAGGCCGCGCAGCTCAGGGAAGACCCTGGATCTTTCGGGAAATCCAGCATTATCTGGACACTGGGGAGTTGCTGCCCCCGCTGCCTTTGGCAGAGGTTAAGCGCTTGCTTTGCGCGCACGTTCGGGAACTGCATGACTTTTATGGTCCGGCAAAAGGGTACCGAATTGCACGTAAACACGTTTCCTGGTATCTCCAGGAACACGCTCCAAATGACCAGTTTCGGCGCACATTCAACGCCATTGAGGATGCCAGCGAACAGCTGGAGGCGTTGGAGGCATACTTCGAAAATTTTGCGTAAACAGAAATAAAGAGCTGACAGAACTATGTTCGAACAACGCGTAAATTCTGACGTACTGACCGTTTCTACCGTTAACTCTCAGGATCAGGTAACCCAAAAACCCCTGCGTGACTCGGTTAAACAGGCACTGAAGAACTATTTTGCTCAACTGAATGGTCAGGATGTGAATGACCTCTATGAGCTGGTACTGGCTGAAGTAGAACAGCCCCTGTTGGACATGGTGATGCAATACACCCGTGGTAACCAGACCCGTGCTGCGCTGATGATGGGCATCAACCGTGGTACGCTGCGTAAAAAATTGAAAAAATACGGCATGAACTAATTCAGGTTAGCTAAATGCTTGATTAAAAAGGCGCTACTCGGCATGGGGAAGCGCCTTTTTTATAGGTGTCACAAAGGGAGTGACCATGAGAACAGGATGTGAACCGACCCGGTTTGGTAATGAAGCTAAGACCATTATTCACGGTGATGCGCTTGCCGAACTTAAAAAGCTACCTACTGAAAGTGTCGATCTGATCTTTGCCGACCCACCGTATAACATCGGTAAAAATTTTGATGGTCTGATCGAAGCCTGGAAAGAAGATCTGTTTATCGACTGGCTGTTTGAAGTGATTGCAGAGTGCCACCGCGTTCTGAAAAAGCAGGGCAGCATGTACATCATGAACAGCACGGAAAACATGCCCTTTATCGATCTCCAGTGCCGCAAGCTTTTTACCATCAAAAGTCGCATCGTCTGGTCATATGACAGTTCTGGAGTGCAGGCGAAAAAACACTACGGCTCCATGTACGAACCCATCCTGATGATGGTGAAAGACGCAAAGAACTACACATTCAACGGTGATGCTATTCTGGTAGAAGCCAAAACCGGATCGCAGCGCGCGTTGATCGATTATCGCAAAAATCCTCCACAGCCTTACAATCATCAAAAAGTACCGGGTAACGTCTGGGATTTTCCGCGCGTGCGTTATTTGATGGATGAATATGAAAACCACCCGACACAAAAACCGGAAGCCTTACTGAAACGTATTATTCTCGCCTCTTCCAACCCAGGCGATATCGTTCTCGACCCGTTTGCCGGTAGCTTTACTACCGGTGCCGTAGCCGTCGCCAGCGGGCGAAAATTCATTGGTATTGAGATCAACAGCGAGTACATCAAAATGGGGCTTCGACGGCTGGATGTCACGTCGCATTACTCTGCGGAAGAACTGGCGAAAGTGAAAAAAAGAAAGACCGGCAACCTGTCAAAACGAAGCAGGTTAAGCGAAGTTGACCCCGATCTCATTGCAAAGTAAAGGAAGTGTAAGCCTGGTTTTCAGATTATTCATTTCGTGTATATTTCCTGCCAGACTTGGTTAAACATGCACAGGCTCAGGTAATGATTCGCAAGTATTGGTGGCTCGTCGTTTTCGCTGTCTTCGTTTTTCTGTTTGATACTTTACTGATGCAGTGGATTGAACTGCTGGCAACAGAAACAGACAAATGCCGCAATATGAACTCAGTTAATCCACTAAAACTGGTTAACTGTGACGAACTGGATTTTCAGGACAGAATGTGAATTTATATGACACTTAATTCATTCGCTTGATGAATTAATTTCGTTATGTTTTCATCTGGCATGAACATTCTTAATACGTTATCGACCAGTGCGGGTGCTTGTTTATAAAGATCATAACCCGCCATATTCATTAACCAGTTTTGAACAATTCCGCTGAAGGCACCATCAATAATAATCATCACAACATCTAAATCGAGATTATTTGCTATACAACCTTGTTGCTGACATGCCTGCAATACTTCGCGGAGAGTCTGCGGATTAAAACCCATCTTTTCGCGTATCACTCCCTCTGCCAGCATCTCATCATTAAATTCACATTTGTGATATAAGATTTTCAGCAACGCCTGCTGGCGGGGAATTTTGGCAATATATTGCAAGCCAACAATCAATTTTTCACGCAATTGCTGAAACGGGTCATGCTCTAACCCAGCAGTCAAGTGATCCTGGATTAACTCCCGCAAGAAGGCTGTTGCAACCACATCTCATTAAACAGTTGGGTCTTGTTCTCGAAGTGCCAGTAGATAGCGCCACGCGTAACGTTAGCGGCGTCGGCAATGTCGTTGAGCGTCGTCTTGCTTACGCCATGCTGCGCAAACTGGGCGATGGCAGTTTCAATCAGTTCTTGCCGGGTCTTCAGGGCTTCAGCTTTGGTTCTTTTTGCCATGATTAATTATTCAGGAAATAAATATATTCGACACAGGATGAGAAAATAGCGAAGGTTAATCTATCACCTAATGTGTATTTATACGAGAGGCTAATATTGAGTTACTATAAATCGTCAAATAAATAACACTTATTATTTACTTAAAATACATTCACTCTATAAATATATATTTCAATTTACGAGGATTTGATTCTACCTCTTTCAACCCGCGTCAAAATAAAACAGTAGAATATTAATCTTTTTTTGTGTTTATATGCCTTGAGACGCCAGTATTCATAACTATTCCTTACATCGACGAATGATAATTTGTAGGATAGCGAACTGTATTTTTCTTTCTGCGAGTTAACGCGTTGCCTTTTTGGGTAAATAACGCGCTTTTGGTTTTTTGAGGAATAGTAATGACGAAACATGCCAGGTTTTTCCTCCTGCCCTCCTTTATTCTGATCTCCGCGGCTTTAATCGCCGGTTGTAACGATAAGGGAGAAGAGAAAGCTCACGTCGGTGAACCGCAGGTTACCGTTCATATTGTGAAAACGGCCCCGTTAGAAGTTAAGACTGAATTACCAGGCCGCACCAATGCTTACCGTATAGCCGAAGTTCGCCCACAGGTTAGCGGGATCGTACTGAGTCGCAATTTCACTGAAGGCAGCGATGTGCAAGCAGGCCAGTCTCTGTACCAGATCGATCCCGCGACCTATCAGGCAAGTTATGACAGCGCGAAAGGCGAACTGGCGAAAAGTGAAGCCGCCGCCGCCATCGCGCATTTGACGGTAAAACGTTACGTTCCGCTCGTGGGTACGAAATACATCAGTCAGCAGGAGTACGACCAGGCCATTGCTGATGCTCGCCAGGCCGATGCCGCCGTGATTGCCGCAAAAGCCACGGTCGAAAGCGCTCGCATCAATCTCGCTTATACCAAAGTGACTGCGCCAATTAGTGGACGTATCGGCAAATCGACTGTGACCGAAGGCGCTCTTGTCACTAATGGGCAAACGACCGAACTGGCGACTGTCCAGCAGCTCGATCCTATCTACGTTGATGTGACCCAATCCAGCAACGATTTTATGAGGCTGAAGCAATCCGTAGAGCAAGGAAATCTGCATAAGGAAAACGCCGCCAGCAACGTAGAGTTGGTCATGGAGAACGGTCAAACCTATCCCCTGAAAGGTACTCTTCAATTCTCCGATGTTACCGTTGATGAAAGCACCGGCTCCATAACCCTACGTGCCGTCTTCCCTAACCCGCAACATACGCTTTTACCTGGTATGTTTGTGCGCGCACGGATTGATGAAGGCGTCCAATCTGATGCCATTCTTATCCCGCAACAAGGCGTTAGCCGCACACCGCGTGGTGATGCAACCGTGCTGATTGTTAACGATAAAAGTCAGGTTGAAGCGCGCCCTGTCGTTGCCAGCCAGGCGATTGGCGATAAATGGTTGATTAGCGAAGGGCTGAAATCTGGCGATCAAGTCATTGTCAGCGGCCTGCAAAAAGCGCGTCCGGGAGAGCAGGTTAAAGCCACTACCGATACCCCCGCAGATTCTGCATCGAAGTAAGGCAATCTGACATGGCAAACTTTTTTATTCGACGACCGATATTTGCATGGGTGCTGGCCATTATTCTGATGATGGCGGGCGCACTGGCGATCCTACAATTGCCCGTCGCTCAGTATCCAACCATTGCACCGCCTGCGGTTTCTGTTTCAGCAAACTATCCGGGCGCTGATGCGCAGACCGTGCAGGATACGGTGACGCAGGTTATCGAACAGAATATGAACGGTATCGATAACCTGATGTATATGTCCTCCACCAGCGATTCCGCCGGTAGCGTGACAATTACCCTTACCTTCCAGTCCGGGACCGATCCAGATATCGCGCAAGTGCAGGTGCAGAACAAACTCCAGCTCGCCATGCCGTTGCTGCCGCAGGAGGTTCAGCAGCAGGGGATCAGTGTTGAAAAGTCCAGTAGCAGCTATTTGATGGTGGCGGGCTTTGTCTCTGATAACCCAGGCACCACACAGGACGATATATCGGACTATGTGGCCTCTAACGTTAAAGATACGCTTAGCCGTCTGAATGGCGTCGGTGACGTACAGCTTTTCGGCGCACAGTATGCGATGCGTATCTGGTTGGACGCCGATCTGCTAAACAAATATAAACTGACGCCGGTTGATGTGATTAACCAGTTGAAGGTACAGAACGATCAGATCGCTGCCGGACAGTTGGGCGGAACGCCAGCGTTACCAGGGCAACAGTTGAACGCCTCGATTATTGCTCAGACGCGGTTAAAAAATCCGGAAGAATTCGGCAAAGTGACCTTGCGCGTAAACAGTGACGGCTCGGTGGTACGCCTGAAAGATGTCGCACGGGTTGAACTTGGCGGTGAAAACTATAACGTTATCGCTCGCATCAACGGTAAACCGGCGGCGGGCCTGGGGATTAAGCTGGCAACCGGCGCGAATGCTCTCGATACCGCGAAAGCCATTAAGGCAAAACTGGCGGAATTACAGCCATTCTTCCCGCAGGGAATGAAGGTTCTCTACCCTTATGACACCACACCATTCGTCCAGCTTTCTATTCACGAAGTGGTAAAAACGCTGTTCGAAGCCATTATGCTGGTGTTCCTGGTGATGTATCTGTTCTTGCAGAATATGCGAGCAACGCTGATCCCCACCATTGCGGTACCCGTGGTGTTGTTAGGGACGTTTGCCATCCTCGCCGCTTTTGGTTACTCCATCAACACACTAACGATGTTCGGGATGGTGCTTGCCATCGGGCTGCTCGTCGATGATGCGATAGTGGTGGTGGAGAACGTCGAGCGCGTGATGATGGAGGATAAGCTCCCGCCAAAAGAAGCGACGGAAAAATCAATGTCGCAAATCCAGGGCGCACTGGTGGGTATCGCGATGGTGCTGTCAGCGGTATTTATTCCAATGGCATTCTTCGGCGGTTCTACTGGGGCAATTTACCGCCAGTTCTCTATCACCATCGTTTCGGCAATGGCGCTTTCTGTTCTGGTGGCATTGATTCTTACCCCAGCGTTATGTGCAACACTGCTCAAACCCGTCTCTGCTGAGCATCACGAAAATAAGGGCGGTTTCTTCGGCTGGTTTAATACCACCTTCGATCATAGCGTTAACCACTACACCAACAGCGTCGGCAAAATCCTCGGTTCCACAGGACGATATTTACTGATCTATGCACTAATTGTTGCTGGAATGGTGGTGTTGTTTTTACGTCTTCCGTCTTCCTTCTTACCTGAAGAGGATCAGGGTGTCTTTCTGACTATGATTCAGTTACCCGCTGGCGCGACGCAAGAGCGAACGCAAAAAGTGTTGGATCAAGTGACGGATTACTATCTGAAGAACGAGAAAGCGAACGTAGAAAGTGTCTTTACGGTTAACGGCTTTAGCTTCAGCGGCCAGGCACAAAACGCCGGTATGGCTTTCGTCAGTCTGAAACCGTGGGAAGAGCGTAGCGGTGACGAAAACAGTGCGGAAGCGGTAATCCATCGTGCCAAAATGGAATTGGGCAAGATCCGCGACGGTTTTGTCATTCCATTCAATATGCCAGCCATTGTTGAACTGGGCACGGCAACGGGTTTCGACTTTGAGTTAATTGATCAGGCTGGGCTGGGTCATGATGCCCTGACCCAGGCCCGTAACCAGTTGCTTGGCATGGCGGCGCAACATCCTGCCAGCTTAGTCAGCGTGCGTCCTAATGGTCTGGAAGACACCGCGCAGTTTAAACTGGAAGTTGACCAGGAAAAGGCGCAGGCATTAGGTGTTTCACTTTCTGACATCAATCAGACCATTTCAACGGCGTTGGGTGGGACTTACGTTAACGACTTCATTGACCGTGGTCGCGTGAAAAAGGTGTATGTTCAGGCGGATGCCAAATTCCGTATGCTGCCAGAAGATGTCGATAAACTTTATGTCCGCAGCGCCAACGGCGAAATGGTGCCATTCTCGGCCTTTACCACTGCACATTGGGTGTATGGCTCTCCGCGACTGGAGCGCTACAACGGTCTGCCGTCAATGGAGATTCAGGGGGAAGCCGCGCCAGGAACCAGTTCCGGCGATGCCATGGCGTTGATGGAAAACCTTGCATCACAATTACCAGCTGGCATTGGTTATGACTGGACGGGTATGTCATATCAGGAACGCTTATCGGGAAACCAGGCTCCCGCTCTGGTAGCAATTTCCTTTGTGGTTGTTTTCCTGTGCCTTGCTGCACTCTATGAAAGCTGGTCAATTCCTGTCTCGGTTATGTTGGTCGTGCCGTTAGGGATTGTCGGCGTGCTACTGGCGGCGACACTCTTTAATCAAAAAAATGACGTCTACTTTATGGTGGGCTTGCTAACGACAATTGGCTTGTCGGCTAAAAACGCTATTTTGATTGTTGAGTTCGCTAAAGATCTCATGGAGAAAGAGGGTAAAGGTGTTGTTGAAGCGACACTGATGGCAGTACGTATGCGTCTGCGTCCTATCCTGATGACCTCTCTCGCCTTTATTCTCGGCGTATTACCGCTAGCTATCAGTAACGGTGCCGGCAGTGGCGCGCAGAACGCAGTGGGTATCGGGGTAATGGGCGGGATGGTTTCTGCAACGTTGCTGGCAATCTTCTTCGTGCCGGTGTTCTTTGTGGTGATCCGCCGTTGCTTTAAAGGATAAATCAGAAACATAAAGGCACTTTCGGGTGCCTTTATTATTTCCAGTGAAACCCATAAAAATTAATAAGATATTCCTCTACTCACTTTTTAAAAACTTTCTATAGTTCCCGCTCCCTTCACTATTTTTACAATTCACATAATTTGTCATTATTCATTCCGCAAGATTTATAACCTCCAGTGATAAAATGGCATTCAGCTCGTTAATAAGAGAGTTAACTTATTAAGCGTTAGCGTTTATTACTGAGGTAACACCATGAAAAGATTAATTCCTGTGGCATTGCTCACCGCATTGCTGGCGGGCTGTGCTCACGATTCGCCCTGCGTTCCGGTTTATGACGATCAGGGTCGACTGGTTCACACTAATACCTGTATGAAAGGCACGACTCAGGATAACTGGGAAACGGCTGGGGCTATTGCTGGCGGGGCAGCAGCTGTTGCTGGCCTGACGATGGGGATCATCGCGCTGTCGAAATAACTGAACAGAGCGCGGAGTACCGCGCTCTGTTTAACGATACAGTATCTCACCATAAGATAAAATATTGCTATATTCTGCTGGCTAATTCCCTGCTGATTTAGCATGTTATATCGCGTTATTTCGCTGCTTTCGAAATAACGCATCAATTTAATTTTCACACTTCACACCAGAATTATACTCACGCTAACAATCATTATTCTGCTTAGTAAAAAACGCGTAAATATTTTGCGCCAAAATGTGGCGCATGTTTCATTTTCGCACCATTGCGGGGCGCTGTTTTTATTATTTCCTGTCTACACTCAGCTTATTGCGACGCGAAATCGTGCGCAAAAACTGGCACTACTTTTGCTTATAAGAGGATGGCCACAGACAGGTAAAAGACGTTTCCCAAACGTCCTATAACGATAATTTTCGCCTCACAGGAAGCATTATGAAAAAGATGATGATAGCCACACTGGCTGCCGCCAGCGTGCTGCTTGCCGTTGCAAATCAGGCGCATGCTGGCGCGACGCTTGATGCCGTTCAGAAAAAAGGTTTTGTGCAATGCGGGATCAGTGATGGATTACCTGGGTTCTCTTATGCCGATGCTGACGGTAAGTTTTCAGGTATTGATGTAGATGTTTGTCGTGGTGTTGCGGCAGCTGTATTTGGTGACGACACGAAAGTGAAATATACCCCGCTCACTGCAAAAGAACGCTTCACGGCTTTACAGTCAGGGGAGGTGGATTTGCTCTCCCGTAATACGACCTGGACTTCATCTCGCGATGCCGGGATGGGAATGGCATTTACTGGCGTCACTTATTACGACGGCATTGGCTTCCTGACGCACGATAAAGCGGGGCTAAAAAGCGCGAAAGAACTGGATGGCGCTACCGTCTGTATTCAGGCGGGTACTGATACCGAACTCAATGTTGCTGATTACTTCAAGGCAAACAATATGAAGTACACACCAGTGACTTTCGATCGCTCTGACGAATCAGCGAAGGCACTGGAATCTGGTCGCTGCGATACGTTGGCCTCGGATCAATCACAACTGTATGCCCTGCGCATCAAATTAAGCAACCCAGCTGAATGGATTGTCTTACCGGAAGTTATCTCTAAAGAACCGCTTGGGCCGGTAGTTCGTCGTGGCGATGATGAATGGTTCTCAATTGTACGCTGGACGCTTTTCGCCATGCTGAATGCTGAAGAGATGGGCGTTAACTCGCAAAACGTCGATGAAAAAGCGGCTAATCCAGCAACGCCCGATATGGCACATCTGCTGGGTAAAGAGGGCGATTACGGCAAGGATCTGAAGCTGGATAATAAATGGGCTTACAACATCATCAAACAGGTGGGTAACTACTCGGAAATTTTTGAGCGTAACGTAGGTTCAGAAAGCCCGCTGAAAATTAAACGTGGGCAAAATAATCTCTGGAATAACGGCGGTATTCAGTACGCGCCGCCCGTGCGTTAAGTCGGTGTGAGGTAACGAGCGTCGCTACGGCGGCGCTCTCTTCAGCGTTATGCTTTCCGAGGTTTCTATGTCTCATCGCCGCTCAACCGTTAAAGGCTCACTCTCCTTTGCCAACCCTACGGTTCGCGCCTGGTTATTCCAGATCTTTGCCGTTGTTGCTGTTGTCGGAATTGTTGGTTGGCTATTTCACAACACTGTGACGAATCTCAGTAATCGTGGCATTACTTCAGGTTTTGCCTTTCTGGATCGCGGCGCTGGCTTCGGTATTGTCCAGCATTTGATCGATTACCAGCAGGGTGATACCTACGGACGCGTTTTCATTGTTGGCTTACTCAATACGCTACTGGTTTCTGCATTGTGTATTGTATTCGCTTCTGTTCTGGGCTTCTTTATCGGTCTGGCGCGACTTTCGGATAACTGGCTGCTACGAAAGCTTTCCACAATTTATATTGAGATCTTCCGTAATATTCCGCCGCTGCTGCAAATCTTCTTCTGGTACTTTGCCGTGTTGCGCAATTTGCCCGGACCACGCCAGGCAGTGAGTGCGTTTGATCTGGCCTTTTTGAGCAATCGTGGGCTTTATATTCCATCGCCGCAGCTGGGAGACGGATTTATTGCGTTTATCGTGACTGTTGTTATTGCTATAGCCATTTCTGTTGGACTATTCCGTTTTAATAAAACGTACCAGATAAAGACCGGACAATTGCGCCGAACCTGGCCGGTCGCCGTTATGTTGATCATAGGTTTGCCTTTACTGGCGCAATGGCTTTTTGGCGCAGCACTACACTGGGATGTTCCAGCCCTACGAGGCTTTAACTTCCGTGGCGGGATGGTTTTAATTCCTGAACTGGCAGCCTTAACGCTGGCGCTTTCGGTTTATACCTCTGCATTTATCGCCGAGATTATCCGCGCTGGGATCCAGGCAGTGCCTTATGGTCAACATGAAGCGGCTCGGTCACTGGGATTACCCAATCCGGTTACGCTACGCCAGGTCATTATTCCCCAGGCACTGCGAGTGATTATTCCGCCGTTAACCAGCCAGTATCTCAACATCGTCAAAAACTCCTCTCTTGCCGCCGCGATTGGCTATCCGGATATGGTTTCGCTGTTTGCTGGCACCGTGCTGAACCAGACGGGGCAAGCCATCGAGACGATAGCCATGACCATGTCGGTCTATCTGATTATCAGCCTGACTATCTCGCTGCTGATGAATATCTATAACCGCCGCATCGCGATCGTTGAACGCTAAGGAGTCATGATGACAAAAGTATTGCTGTCTCATCCCCCGCGCCCGGCGAGCCATAACTCAAGCCGCGCGATGGTGTGGGTGCGAAAAAATCTGTTCTCCAGCTGGAGCAATAGCCTGCTGACTATTGGCTGCATATGGTTGATGTGGGAACTGATTCCACCGTTGCTGAACTGGGCATTTTTGCAGGCTAACTGGGTTGGCTCAACGCGTACCGACTGCACAAAAGCCGGTGCCTGTTGGGTCTTCATCCACGAACGATTTGGTCAGTTTATGTATGGGCTTTACCCACACGACCAACGCTGGCGAATTAACCTCGCATTACTGATTGGGCTTGTGTCGATCGCACCAATGTTCTGGAAAATACTCCCGAATCGCGGTCGCTATATTGCGGTATGGGCGGTGATTTACCCACTGATTGTCTGGTGGCTGATGTATGGCGGGTTTCTTGGTCTTGAGCGGGTTGAAACCCGGCAATGGGGCGGGCTGACGCTAACTTTAATTATTGCATCAGTTGGGATTGCGGGGGCGCTGCCGTGGGGGATCTTACTGGCGTTAGGTCGCCGCTCCCATATGCCGATTGTGCGTATCTTATCGGTCATTTTTATCGAGTTCTGGCGCGGTGTACCGCTGATTACCGTTCTGTTTATGTCTTCGGTCATGCTGCCGTTGTTTATGGCAGAAGGCACCAGTATCGACAAATTGATCCGCGCGCTGGTTGGCGTGATCCTGTTTCAGTCAGCATATGTTGCGGAAGTCGTGCGAGGCGGATTACAGGCGCTGCCTAAAGGGCAATATGAAGCGGCAGAGTCGCTGGCGTTGGGTTACTGGAAAACCCAGGGGCTGGTTATTCTGCCACAGGCGTTGAAGCTGGTGATTCCTGGGCTGGTAAATACCATCATCGCACTCTTCAAAGATACCAGCCTGGTGATCATCATCGGGTTGTTCGATCTTTTCAGTAGCGTTCAGCAGGCAACCGTTGATCCCGCCTGGTTGGGTATGTCGACGGAAGGGTATGTTTTCGCCGCACTGATCTACTGGATCTTCTGTTTCAGCATGTCACGTTATAGCCAACATCTGGAAAAACGTTTTAACACCGGGCGTACACCGCATTGAGGACACTATGAGCCAAATTTTACTGCAACCTGCTAACGCGATGATTACGCTGGAAAACGTCAATAAATGGTATGGGCAATTCCATGTTTTGAAAAATATAAATTTAACCGTGCAACCGGGAGAACGGATCGTTCTGTGTGGCCCTTCTGGTTCCGGTAAATCGACAACCATTCGTTGTATTAATCATCTGGAAGAACATCAACAGGGACGGATCGTGGTGGATGGCATCGAACTTAATGAAGATATCCGCAATATTGAGCGCGTCAGGCAGGAAGTGGGAATGGTCTTTCAGCATTTCAATCTCTTCCCTCATCTGACCGTTCTACAGAACTGTGCCCTGGCACCGATTTGGGTACGCAAGATGCCTAAGAAAGAGGCTGAAGATCTGGCGTTGCATTACCTTGAGCGGGTGAGAATTGCCGAACATGCCCAGAAGTTTCCCGGACAGATTTCTGGTGGTCAGCAGCAACGCGTTGCCATAGCACGTTCACTTTGTATGAAACCAAAGATCATGCTATTTGATGAACCTACGTCAGCGCTCGATCCGGAGATGGTGAAAGAAGTGCTGGATACGATGATTGGGCTGGCGCAGTCGGGTATGACAATGTTGTGTGTAACACATGAGATGGGGTTTGCACGAACCGTCGCTGACAGGGTGATTTTTATGGATCGTGGGGAGATAGTGGAACAAGCTGCACCGGATGAGTTTTTTGCGCATCCTAAATCAGAGCGTACGAGGGCATTTTTATCGCAGGTGATCCATTAATTGAATGTTAGTTCGAAAAGCAAAAAGGCCATCCTTTCGGATGGCCTTTCGCTTGATTTGATGTCTGGCAGTTTATGGCGGGCGTCCTGCCCGCCACCCTCCGGGCCGTTGCTTCGCAACGTTCAAATCCGCTCCCGGCGGATTTGTCCTACTCGGGAGAGTGTTCACCGACAAACAACAAATAAAACAAAAGGCCCAGTCTTCCGACTGAGCCTTTTGTTTTATTTGATGTCTGGCAGTTCCCTACTCTCGCATGGGGAGACCCCACACTACCATCGGCGCTACGGCGTTTCACTTCTGAGTTCGGCATGGGATCAGGTGGGACCACCGCGCTACTGCCGCCAGACAAATTCTTTTCTAATCTGCCGAACTTTAACCTAAAAAGTGGTGCTGATACCCAGAGTCGAACTGGGGACCTCACCCTTACCAAGGGTGCGCTCTACCAACTGAGCCATATCAGCACGCTAAATTTGATGCCTGGCAGTTCCCTACTCTCGCATGGGGAGACCCCACACTACCATCGGCGCTACGGCGTTTCACTTCTGAGTTCGGCATGGGGTCAGGTGGGACCACCGCGCTAAGGCCGCCAGGCAAATTCTGTTTCATCAGACCGCTTCTGCGTTCTGATTTAATCTGTATCAGGCTGAAAATCTTCTCTCAATCCGCCAA